>JBBRYK010000053.1:0-19120 GCA_038237665.1 Gaiellales bacterium
CTGTCGCTCTAGCAGGAAGGGCAGGGCAGCGGTCGCGATCGAGATCGTCATTCGTTCGCTGAACGATCATCGGTCGGCCCGCACTCTGGTCGAAAGGGGGTGATTCGAGGTGTCCCGCGAGACAACTTCGTCCGCCCTCTGGAGTGCATTTCGGGACCGAACGGCGGCGCTCGGTGACCTGACGGCCGTCGCGGCGCGCGGCCACGAAGTCTCCTTCGCTGCGCTCTGGCAGCAAGCCGAACGCCTCGCCACGGCGCTGCTCGCAGCCGGTGTGCGCGAGGGTACCGTCGTCGGCCTCTCGCTCCCGAACTCGCACCGCTTCGTGGCCGCTCTGCTCGCTCTTTGCCGGATCGACGCGACCGTTGCCCTGCTCTCGCCGCAGTACGGGCGCGCCGAACTCGGACCGATCGTGGCCCGCGCGCGGGTCGACTGCGTCGTCACTGATGCACCTGGGGTTGAGCGGATCTCGGCCTCCCAGCCGATCGCGCGCGCCGCTCAGGCCGACCTCCTTCATGTCCTTTTCACGGGAGCGGCGCCGCTCGACCCGCCTGCTGCGGTGCTGAAGTTCAGCTCCGGATCGATGAGCGAGCCCAAGGGGATCGCGCTCTACGCGGAGAACGTGCTCTCCGAGGCGGAGAACGTCCGCGCGACGCTCGGCCTCGAGGCCGGCGACCGCGTCTTCGCAGATGTACCGCTCTCGCACAGCTACGGGCTGGACTGCGGTGTGTTACAGACGCTGTACTCGGGGGCGACGCTCGTCCTCGACGACACGCTCTCGGCGCGCCAACGGCTTGCCACGCTCGAAACCGCCGATGTCTTCCTGGGCGCGCCGGCTCACTATCGGGTTTTCCTCGCGAGTCGCAGTGCCAGTCCGCCCGACCTCACGCGGGTGCGGTGGCTCCTCTCCTGCGCAGCGCCGCTCGGCGTCGATGTCGTCCAGGCGTTCGCGCAGCGCTTCGGCGCCTGGATCTGCCAGCACTATGGCACCTCGGAGACGGGTGCGGTGTCGAACCATCTCCCGGACCACGTAGGGGAGCGGCCCGCGTCCGTCGGGCGCCCTCTCGTCGGTGTACGGGTCACAATCATGAGTCCCGACGGGGCGCCGCTGACGGCCGGGGCCGAGGGCGAGGTCGTAGTCGAGAGTGGCGCCGTTGCGCAGGGCTACATACTCGGCGCCCCGCCGGAACGCCCCCCATTCCGCGGGCGCCAGTTCTGGACCGGAGACCTTGGAATCCTGGACGACGCCGGCTATCTGACGCTACGCGGCCGCCGCGACGCGATGATCAACGTCGGGGGTCTGAAGGTTGCGCCGGCCGAGGTAGCGGCCGTGCTCGAGCGGCATCCCCATGTGCGCGAGGCGGCCGTCCTTGGCGTGCCGGATGGGCGTGGTGAAGAAGTGGTCTACGCGGTCGTGGCGCTCGATGCTGCCGCCGACGAAGCAGAGCTGGTGGCCTTCTGCAGGGGGCAGCTCGCGGAGCACAAGGTACCCCGGCGGATCGAGATCCGAGACGAGCTGCCACGCACGGCGTCGGGGAAGGTACGAATCCAGGCGGACGATCTCGCGCGATGAGGGCAACCGGGGCCGTAGCCAGCCGTCACTCTTCGGGCGTTTCCGGCTCCTCCTCCGCGTCCTCATTCTTGGAGGGGATGCCCAGGTCGTTCAAGAGGTCGTTCGTGCCTTGCTCCTGATTCCGATGCTCGCCCCGCACGACAGCGTCCGCCGCAGCCCGGGCCTCTTGCTCATCCATGAACCGCTCTCCTCGCCCCCCCAAGGACGCCAAACTCCCCAACGCGAGCATAACCTGGCCTGACAGCCATTGATACCCAGAGCGTCAGCGAGCGAGAATGGCCGGATGGAGCACGAGCAAGATTACGAGCTGGTTGCGCAGCAAGTCAGCGGCCTGAACGAGACCGTCGCGGCCCTTCAGAAGCGGGTGGCCGAGGTCGAGCGGGTCAACGGCCGGCTTGAAGTTGCGGCACTGACCACGGCCCGCGCCCTGGAAGAGATCTCAAAGCACTGGCACGCAGTCTATGAAGCGATGCGTCGCGCGGAGGAGGAGGAGGAGGAGGAGGAGGAGGAGGAACCGAGCACCGTACCGCTGCCCTGGAAACAGGACGGCTCGGCCTAGTCTCGTGGCGGCCGCTATTGGCATTGCTGAGCGCCAGCGGCATCCGGCCGCAGCCGCGTAGCCGCAGAACCCGCCGAGAGTCAGCTTGATCTCCGGGAAGTTCGCCCGTACAGATAGGCGGTGGCAAGCATTCGCAACCTCTCGTGGGGAGGGGTGTTCGTGGCAACCTCGCTTCTTGTCGCGGGGCTCGCTTTCGCGCTCGAAGGCGACGGGCGCTACCGCCCGTGGCCGGTGCTCGCCGTCTGGCTCGCGTCGATCGCGCTCCTCCTGATCGGCGCTGCGAGGCTCGAACGAGCTCCCCTGCCTTGTCTTCCGCCTCTTCGTCTCCACATCGCGCGCTGGGAGTGGGCCCTCATGGCTGCCCTCACGCTCGTTGCGGTGCTCATCCGGGCGATCGCGCTCGGCCACGTGCCCGAGAACTTCTCCGGCGACGAGGGAGAGATGGGCAGCGAGGCGCGTGCGGTGATCTCCGGGGCGCTGCGCGACCCGTTCACGACCGGCTGGCAAAGCCACCCGACGCTTTGGTTCTACCTTCAGGCCGCCGCGCTTCGCGTCTTCGGCAACGGCGTCGTCGGTCTCCGCCTCCTTTCGGCGCTTCTTGGTGCGGCCACCGTCCCGGTGCTCTACCTCTTCGCCCGCCGACTGTTCGGCGCCCGCGTCGCCCTCGGCGCGGCTGCGCTCCTGGCCGTCTACCACTTCCACGTCCACTTCAGCCGCATCGGCCTGAACAACGTGGCCGACCCGCTGTTTGCGCTCCTCGCCTTTACGTCTTTCCTGGAGGGCTACCGCCGCCGGTCTCCGCTCCTTCTCGCGCTGGCCGGGATCCTCGTCGGCATCGACCAGCATCTGTACTTCGCAGGGCGGCTCGCGCCGATCCTGATCGTCGTTCTCCTCCTCCACCAGCTCATCGCCGACAGGCAGACCCTACGGGCGGCCGCGCGATTTCTCCCGCTCGTCGCGCTCGGGTTTTTCGTCGGCTTCGGCCCGCTACCCCGTGTCCCACTCCTGCACTGGGCCGAATACAGCGCGCGCCTGGCTAGCGAGGGAATCTTCCAAACGGGCTGGTACCACGCTCAGGTCGCCGCCGGAAGGTCGCCGCCAGATGTCCTGGCGACACAGGTGGGACATGCCCTCGGAGGGTTCGGCTTCATCAGTGACCGCGGCCCGCAGTACAACGCCGGTATGCCACTCCTGGATGCCCTGTCGTTCGGCCTCTTCACCTGCGGTGTCCTCGTCCTCGGAGCCCGGATCCGGCGCACCGAGTCTGCGCTCGTGCTCGCGTGGCTCCTGGCGACGGTGGTCGCCTCGGCGCTGCTGGTGCAGAACCCTGCGAGCGAGCACTACGTGACCGCCGCGCCGGCCATGTGTCTGGCGATTGCCTGTGGGATCGACGGAGTCGTCCGACACACAGGGAGCGCGCTGCCGAGGCCGCGCCGAGCGGCGGGCACCGCGTTCGGAGTCGCGATCCTCGCGCTCGGCGCGTGGAGCGTGAGCTTCTACTTCCGCGACTACTCGCCTCGCGAGGCGTACGGTTTCGAGCGGACCGGCACGGCGACTGCCGTCGCGCATTATCTGGCTCCCAGGGCCCGAAACTCGTACGTGTATCTCCTCGGAGCGCCGACGCTCCACCTCTCGAACGGAACGCTCCGCTTCCTCGCGCCGGGCCTCCGAGGGACCGACGTGCCGGAGGGCAGTCGAACAACCGATCTGCGACGCATCGCGGCGGGCTCACGGGTGCTGGTCGTGGCGACCCCGTCGCGCTTCCGAGAACTCGCCGCGATCGCGCGGACCCGTCCCGGCGGAAAGACGGTCGCGATCCGGGGCGGTCCGAACGACGAGGTGGTCTCCCGCGCGTACAAGCTGCCATGAAGGGCCGCCTCCGGAAGCTGCCGTACTACCTCGAATCGTACGTCTCGCTCCACCGGCTGATCGCGGACGGCAGAGTCCTGGGGCGAACGTCCCGGCCGATCGAACTGCGCAACGGCCTTTCCTTCCGCGTCTCGGGCCTGCTCGATCTGCTGATCCTCAAGGAGACGCTCGTCGACGACGCCTACGGCCTCGGCGATCTCGAAGGGCCGGTCCGCTGCATCGTCGATGTCGGTGCAGGCTTCGGCGACTTTGCGATCCTGGCGGCGACGCGCTTCCCGGACGTCGAGGTGCTGGCGTTCGAGCCGCTTCCGGCGGCCTTCGATCTGCTCGAAGAGAACATCGCGCGGAACGCGATCGAGAACGTTGACGCGAGGCGGGTCGCCGTCGGAACGCGCACCTCGACGACGCTCGTCGCCGGCCGTCACCAGGCGCTCACGTCGACCACCGGCGCCGGGGAGGCGCTGGTCGCTCCGGCGCAGACCCTCGAAAGCCTCCTCGACGGGCGGGTCGTCGATCTCCTCAAGGTCGACTGCGAGGGCGCCGAGCTCGACGTGCTCGAAAGCGGCGGCGCGCTTGGTCGGGTGGGACGGATCGTCGTCGAATACCACCGCCGGCTCCTCCGCGACGCCGATCGGTGCGTCACCCGGGTACTGGTCGAGCGCGGCTTCGAGGTTCGAGTCCGCCCGGACCCCTACGATCCCGACCTCGGCTACCTGTTCGCGGCCAGATCCGGCTGAGCGGGGTCGGTTCGGCGCGCGCGGTACGCGATGCGCAGAAGGTCGATCGCCATCTCGAACGACGACCCGAGGAGCGCGACGTGGGTGCGCGTGTCATTCCTCCAGCGGATGGGCACCTCGGCGACCCGAAGGCCGAGACGTTCGGCGTTCACGCAGAGTTCGGCGTCGTATGCGAATCCGTCGACGCGGCGGAGTGCGAAGAGGCCGTGCCCGGCCTCGCGGCGAAAGAGCTTGAATCCGCATTGGGTGTCGCGCCAGGGGAGGCCTGTGAAGAGCCTGAACATGACGTTGAACGCCTTGCCCATTAGCTCGCGATGATGCGGCTGGTGGACGAGCACACGAGAGCCCGGGACCGAGCGGGAGCCCATCGCCAGGTCCGCATCTCCGTCGAGGGCGTGGGCCAGCAGGGCCACGTCCTCCAGGGGCGTCGAGAGGTCCACGTCGGTCACGAGCAGCCGGTCGCCTACAGCCGCGAGGACGCCCGCGCCGACCGCCGCGCCCTTTCCTCGATGCCGTTCGAGCTCGAGCACACGGAACCGCCCCGGCAGGCCGCGGAAGCCCGCCAGCATTGCCGCGGTTCGATCGGTCGACCCGTCGTCGACGACGAGGATCTCCTCGATCCGCAGGCCGGCTCCCT
This sequence comes from Gaiellales bacterium, assembly GCA_038237665.1. Taxonomy (GTDB): domain Bacteria; phylum Actinomycetota; class Thermoleophilia; order Gaiellales; family Gaiellaceae; genus JBBRYK01. Next base: position 5,373 of record JBBRYK010000053.1, read on the forward strand.
TCGCCGCTGCATCGGCCTCGTCCTCGAGGGCGCGAAGGAGGGCCGGGACGCGCCGCTCCTCGTTGTAGACGGGAACGATGATCGAGAGGGTCTGCGTCATCTGGTCTCGGGGGCAGGGCCCCGGGGGCGCCTGACAGTACCACTGTGCTTCCCGCGTCGACTCTCCGCGCTCGTCGTCCTCGCGGCCGGCGCGATCCTGGCCGCCGCGTCTCCGTCGGAGGCGGCTCCGGTGCGCGCGCAGGCGTCGGTTCCGACCGCCAAGCTGCTGTTCGACCGCGCCGACCGTCAGATCTACGCCGGGCACGGAACCTGGCACAACATGTTCGGGGAGGACAGCATCGCGACGCGCTTTCCCGTGCCGTTCTGGGTGCTGGCGCTCGTAGTCGTCGGACTGATCGGCCTGCCGTACGTCTGGGTCGCGGCGCGGTCGTTGCCCGACCGTGGTTTCGCCCTCTCCAGGCCCGTCGGCCTCCTGCTCGTGTCCGTTCTCGTCTGGTGGCTCGGGAGCCTCAGGCTGCTGACGTTCTCGCGCTGGAGCATCGCCGCGGCTGCGGGAGTCGTTGCGCTCGGTGCGGCCGCGATCGTGCTGGCACATCGGCACGAGTTCGCTGCGTGGCTACGGCGGTCACGGCGAGTGATCCTCGCCGAGGAAGGCGTGTTCTGGGCGCTGTTCGCCGGCGGCGTTCTCATCCGCTGGGCGAACCCCGATCTCTGGCATCCGACGCTCGGCGGCGAGAAGCCGATGGATTTCGCCTTCCTGAACGCCGTCGTCAAGTCGGCCTACTTCCCGCCGTTCGACCCCTGGTTCGCCGGCGGGAAGCTGAACTACTACTACTTCGGGTTCGTCGTCGTCGGGGTTCTGGTCAAGGCGACCAGTGTCGCGCCCTACGTCGCCTACAACCTCGCCGTGCCGACGCTGTCGGCGTTCCTCGGCGCCGCCGTATTCACGGTCACCCTCGCCTTTGTCGCACCCGCGCGCCGACGCATCCCGCTGCTGCCGCCGCTGCTCGGCGCAGGGTTCGTTGCCTTGGCGGGCAACCTGGTGGAGCTGAAGCTGGTCCTCCGGAGCATCCACGAATCGATTCACCTGGACTGGTGGTACTGGAACGCGACGAGGGTCATCCACCATCCGCCGACGGAGCCGGGGGCGATTACCGAGTTTCCGTTCTTCACGTACCTCTTCGCCGATCTCCACGCGCACGCGATGGCCCTCCCGTACACGGCCGTGGCGCTTGCGCTCGGCCTTGCAGTCATCCGCGATCGCGAGCCCGCAGGCCGCGCGGTCGGCGCCGGACGGCTTGCACTCCTGGCGCTTGTCGTCGGCGCCCTCTGGGCGACGAATACGTGGGACGTTCCCACCTACGCCGCTCTCGCCCTCGTCTTCCTCACCATCGGCCGGTGGGCCGGCGACCGGCGGGTCACACTTCGCGGGCTCGTCTCCGTCGCGGCATCGGTAGCGGCGGTGGTCGGCCTGGCCTACCTCGTCTTCCTGCCCTTCCATCTCGACTACGTGTCGTCGTACAGCGGGTTCCAGCGCTGGCGAGGCGGCCGGACGTCGATTGGGGACTACCTGACGATCCACGGCTGCTTCCTCATCCTGATCGTGGCCGGGCTCGTCGTCGAGCTCGCCCGGGCGCGCGACGCGAACGCCGTGACGAGAGTGCTTCGGCTCGGGATCCGCAGATGGCGTGATCTGGGCAGGCTGCGCCGGCTCCACGGCCTCCTCGTCCGCCGATCGGTGGGCTACACCACGGGTCTCGGTGGCGTCGCCGCGAGTGTGCTCCTCGCCGCCGTGCTCGCCGGGCTCGGACAGGGCGTGGCGGCGCTGGCGACGGCGATTGGACTGCTCTGCCTGCTCGGACTCGTGGGCAGGCGCCGGGCGGCACGCGTGCTCGAGCAGACGGCGATCGTTTTCGTTCTCGCCGGCCTCGTACTCACCGTCCTCGTCGAATACTTCGTCGTGCGGAACATCGACATCGGGCGACAGAACACCGTCTTCAAGTTCTACCTCCAGGTCTGGGTGCTCTGGGGGATCGCTGCCGCCGTCTTCACACACGGCGTCTACCGGCGGCTCCCGGAGTTCCGCCGGCCCGTCCGCGTCGCCTGGCGTGGCGCGTTCGTCGGCTTCCTCGCCGTGGTCGCGCTCTACCCGATCCTCGCAATACGGGCGAAAATCGAAGACCGGTTCGACTCGTCGGTTGGCCCGACGCTGAACGGAATGGCCTTCATGGATCGCGCGGTCTACGGCGATCACGGCTCGACGTTCGCGCTCCGCTTCGACGAGGCCGCGATCCGCTGGATACTGACCTCCGTCCCGGGGTCGCCCGCGGTCGGCGAGCTGAACACGTCACCGACGCTCTACGGCTGGGGGAATCGCTACGCCATGTTCACGGGGAATCCGGCGATCGTCGGCTGGGACTTTCACGAGCGTCAGCAGCGACCGGACCAGACCCCGCTCGTGCGGGAGCGCGTCGCGCAGGTCCAGGAGGCGTACAAGACGACGCGGCCGGAGGAGGCGTACCGGATCTTCCGGCATTACGGCGTCAGCTACTTCGTCGTCGGCCCGCTGGAGCGGGCGTACTTCCCCGAGGGCCAGGCGAAGTGGGATGCGCGTGACGGCGTGCTTTGGCGGCCCGTTTACCGCAACCCGGGCGTGCGGATCTACGAGCTCCTGGTCGACGGGCAGCCCGGGGCGTGAAGCGACCGGCACAGGCGGCGCCGGAACTCGGCGGCCGAGAGCCGCTCGCTTCTGCGGAAGATCGACACGGGCGGGTGGTCGTAGACCCAGAAGGCCTCCTCGGCGCGCTGGTCGCGCAGCTGGACGCCGAAGAGCTCCGGGTACGACTCGAAGCGCGCGACCCGCGTGAATCCGAGCCGCCCCTCGAACAGGAGCCGGTAGTAGCGCGCCATGATCGGGAAGCGGTCGGGCAGGCGTCCGATCGTCTTCCACGCCCGCGGCGAGCTGACGACGTAGTAGTCGGCCTTCGAGAGCCCGTCGTAGAGCTTGGCGATCTTCGTGTCGTCGTCGGCGTCGAAGACAGGCAGGACCACACCCTTGTACGCCGCCGCGGCGCCTCCGACCGGAAGCGAGTCGTCCCAGTGCTCGTTCGCAAGCGTCGATCCTTCGGGGACGTGCCGGACGATCCACTCCGACGCGGCGACCCGCGTGTTCGTCGCGGCATAGACGTGGTGGAACGCGAACGCGTAGAGGAACGTCGGGACGACGACGAGGACCGCAGCGAGCGCCCCCGCGAGGGGGCGCCGAGTGCCGAGTGCAACCACCGCCGTCGCGGCGATCACGCACAGAAGCGGCAGGATGGAAACGAGGTAGCGGCCGGTGTGGGCGAAGAGGGTGGCGAAGTAGAAGAAGACCGCGAGGACGAAGATCAGCAGCAACAGGCGGACGGTCAGGTCGGCGACCGCTCCCGGGGGCGCCTCTGCGACACGGTTGCCGCGGCCGCGAACGAACTCGACCAGCGACGCCCCAACCCGCCAGCAGAGCAGCACTACTCCGGCGAGCGCAGCGGCGCCGAGCGCCGGCCCGAGTTGCCAGACGACGAGGTTTTCGACCGGCGCCCAAACCGGTTTCGAAAGCAGCCACTGGTACGCCGGCGGGAAGAGGATCTTCCCACCCAGCAAATCGTGCTGCTCGCCCAGCGCGGCCCGGAGATGGCCGTCGACGGTCAGATCGAGCCAGCTCGAGTGGGCGAACACGTATGGATCGACGGCGCGGTACGCAACGTACGCCGAGACGAGGACGGCGAGCGAGCCCGCGGCGAAACGGAGCACCGCCTCGGCGCCGTCGGCCCACCGGACAGTCAGGGCCGTCTGGCCGAGGAGCGCGACGGCGACGGGAACCGCGACGAGCGCGCCGCTCACCTTGCAGGCGACCGCAAGGCCGACGGCGGCGCCTACACCGATCAGAAGCGGGGGGAACCGAGGCGGGTGGCCAGTCGCAGCGCGCCGTGTCTGCAAAACCGCGAGCGTGATCGCGAGCAGCGTGAAGAAGACGAGCCAGGGATCAACGGTGAAGAAATGGGACTGCTGGACCGCGGCGACGGTTCCTGCGTAGAGTGCAGCCGCGAGCAGCGCGCCGGCCGTCGCGGCCCGGGCGCCCTCTCGCTCGAACAGCATGCGTGCCAGGAAGAACACGAGCAGGATCGAGGCGGTGTCCAAGATTGCGGACAACGTGCGACCGAGGACGTTCAGACGGCCGTAGCCCTCGCGTCCGACGATCGCTGCGGCGGCCTTCGTCCCGAAGAGGGGCAGCGTGCCGTAGACGTACGACCGGCCAGGCTCGGTGTTGTACGGCGAGAGCGGGGAGTCGTGGACGTCGAGGTACTGGCCGAGCGATCCCGGCCAGTGGATGTTGTCCGCGACGATGCTGAGATAGCGCTCGTCGGGATGGAGATGGTCCCCACGGTCCCAGTTCGCGTCGGAGACGCGCAGCCACGCACCCAGCGCAAGCGTGAGGGCGAGCGTTGCGATGGTCGCGACCCGCAGGGAGACGCCCAGCCGATTGAGCAATTCGGCCAGCCCGCGCCCACCTGCTAGCGAGCGATCTCGGGCGATGAGGGTCCTCACCATCCTCACCTTCTACCATCCTCACTGGACCGGCCTGTCGACGTTCGCGCGCCGGATCGCCGAGGGCCTGGCCGCACGCGGGCACGACATCACCGTCCTGACCACGCAGCATGAGCCGGGGTTGCGGCGGCGGGAAACCGTCGGCGGCGTCGAGGTCGTGCGCCTCCCCACGGCCGGACGGTTGAGCAGGGGGATGGTTGCGCCGTCCTTTCCCGTCGTCGCAGCCCGGCTGATCGAGCGGAGCGACGTCGTCCAGATCCACACGCCGCTGATGGAGTGCCTTCTCGTCGCCGGTCTCTGCCGGTGGAAGCGCCGGCCGCTGCTGATGACCCATCAGGGCGACCTCGTGATGCCGGCCGGGCTGGCAAACCAGATCGTCGAGCGCGTCGGGACAGGATTGCTCACAGCCACCGAGCGGCTCGCCGACCGCATCTCGACACACAGCCCCGACTACGCTCGGCACTCCCGCTTCCTGCAGCGAGAGGTGCAAAAGGTCGTACCGATCTATCCGCCGGTCGACATCCCCGAGCCCGACCGGCAGGCCGCCGGCGCGTGGCGCCGTGAGCTCGGGCTCGAGGGGAAGAAGATCGTTGGCTTCGCCGGCCGCTTCGTCGAGGAGAAGGGGTTCGACTTCCTCCTCCGCGCGACCCCGGCGCTGCTCGACGCCGAGCCGTCCGTCCATCTCGTCTACGCCGGCGACCACCGCATCGCCTACGAGCGTTTCTACGAGCGCTGCGTCCCGCTCATCGAGGCGCATCGCCGAGACCTGACGTTCGTCGGGCTGATCCGCGACCGGCGGCTCGCAGACTTCTACGCCCTCTGCGATGTCTTTGCGCTTCCCAGCCGGACCGACTGCTTCGCGGCCGTCCAGGTCGAGGCGATGCTGTGCGGCACGCCGGTCGTCGCTTCGGACATCCCGGGCGCCCGAGAGCCCGTTCGGGAGACGGGGATGGGCGTACTCGTCCGGCCTCGAGACCCGGCTGCACTCGCTGCCGGTCTGATCGAGGTGCTCCGCGAGCCGGCGCGCTACACGAAGGAGCGCGCGACAGTGCGAGCGGTGTTCGACCCGGACAAAAGCATCGACGAGTACGAGCGGCTGCTCGAGTCGCTCATTGCCCGAGGGCAGGGCTGACCACGCCGGCCCTCCCGCCCGGCGACCGCGCGATCCTCGACGGCGTCCTGCGCAATGAGCTCGACATGGCCTTCAAGCGGCGGGCGCTCCTCCTGCTCGGGTACCTCGAGCTGCAGGACGGCGACCGCGTCCTCGACTGCGGCTGCGGCATGGGCTTCTACCTGAGGGCGATGGGGCGACTGCGTTCGCTCCGCCTGACCGGTCTCGACTCGGACCGCGAGCGCCTGCGCTGGGCGGAACGCGAAGGGGTGCCGGCGGAGCTCGTCGAGGGCGACGCCGAGCAGCTCCCGTTCGACGACGACTCCTTCGACAAGGTGCTGATGAGCGAGGTGCTCGAGCATCTCGCCGACGACGAGCGCGCCCTCCGTGAGGTGCATCGGGTGCTCCGGCCGGGCGGCATTCTCGCTCTCTCGGTCCCGCACGGCCGCTACCCGTTCTGGTGGGACCCGATCAACTCGGTCTGGAGCGGGCTGGGCGGGCGTCCGATCAGGTCGGGCCCGCTCGTTGGGATCTGGACGAACCACCGGCGGCTCTACGAACCCGAGCCGCTCGCGGAGCTCGTGCGGGCGGTGTCCTTCGAGATCGAGGCGCTCGAGGAGTCGACGCACTACGCGCTTCCGTTCAGCCATTTCCTCCTCTACGGGATCGGGAAGCCGCTGTTTGAGCGCGGCTACCTCCCGCAGGCGCTGCGAAGAAGCGCCGACCGCTTTGCGGGGGAGGAGAACTACGGCAGCCGCGTCAATCCCGTCAATGCCGCACGCGCCCTGTTCCGCTCGGTCGATCGGCTGAACGAACGGCCGCGTGCGAGAAGGAGTCGAACGTTCGTGAACGTGCTGCTCAAGGCGCGGAAGTCCGAGCACGCGGCGGCGTCGGCGTGATCGCGAAGACGACGGTTCCAGCGTCTGTGAAGACGCGGCGACCGAGGCGGCTGAACTTCGCGAGGCCGCGGCTCGGATAGTCGGCGCGCTCGAGGGATCCGATCACGACGAAGCGGATGCGATAGCGCGCCAGCAGCCGCCCCCCCTCTCGGACGCTGCTCGTCGAATAGAGGCGCGCGACGTCGTCTCCCCGCCCACCCGGATCGTGGCCCCACTGGACCTCGTGCCCGCCCCAGCCGAGCACCGTAGGCAGGCCGGTGAACGTCGAGATTCGCGCGTGGCCTCGAGGGGAGAAGTCCGGACCGAACGCCTCGAGGACGGTCGGGGTTCCGCGCACGTGCTTCCGAAGCCAGGCGATCGCGCGGACATCGCCGGGGGCCCGGCGCTCGAGCCAGCGGAGCCCGTCGAGGCTGGGCGTAGCGGAGAAGCCGCCGGTGCGGGAGTAGGAGCCGACGATCGGGTACGCAGCCGCCAAAACGGCCAGCACGACCAGCCCCGCCGTCCAGGCCGCGCGCGTCCTTCTGCCGAGCCAGGCGCGGTTCCAGAAGACAATGCAGCCGGCGGCGACCGCGAGCAGGAACCACGCCTGATAGCCGGCCTTGAACACGGTGTTGAAGCGGTAGCTCGCGGTCCCGTCGAACGAGTCGCGGACGTAGGCGTACTCCCCCAGGGCGATCAGGCCCAGGGCGGCGGCGGTGAGCAACCACAGAAAACGCTGAGGCTGCGGGAAGCGCGAGCTCAATGCTGTGTGGAGGGCGAGAGCCGCGAGCACGAGGGCGAGCGTGACTCCGGCCAGATGGCGCGGAGACAGCAGGGTCAGGACGAACGCCGCACCGACTGTCGCCCAGGCGGCGTAGCGGAAGGACATCCGCAGGCGGTGCATGAGCAGGGTCAACACGACCCAGAGCGGCAGCCCGTAGATGAGCAGCTCGTCCAGCCCGAACCGGCTGAAGGATGGGTGCTCCCGGACGAGCCCGATTCCGCCCGTCGTCGGAGAGAAACGGAGCGCGAAGGGCAGGAAGACGAGGATCGACGTCGCCAGCCAGGCGGCGAGCCAGGCAGCGGCGCCCCGGATCCTTCCAAGCGGTGAAAGCGTCCAGAGGATGAGGGCGAGCGCCCCGAGCGCGACGGCGGTCGGGTAGTCGAACGAGTTGATCGCGTACAGCGAGCCGAGGGCGAGGCCGGCGATCAGGAGCTCGGCCGCCGCTCGGGTCCGGGCGCCAGGCGGACCTGCCAAGCAGAGTTGCAGTGAATAGGCGAGCACGAGGAGGGCGAAAGGCGCCGCCATCACATGGGCGTGGAGGTCGGCGAGGAGGAAGCTGAAAGACGGGAACTCGTTTGCGGTGTGTGCAATCACCCGCGAGGGCGCGAACCAGTCGTAGGTCAGCCAGGAGCCTGGATGCCGCAGGTAGTCGACCCCGCCCGCGATGTTGCCCGCGACCACGGCGAAGGCGACCGCTGCGAGCCCGACGAGGGCCGGCGAGCGGGACGGCACCCCTCCGTCGCGACGGGCCGCGAGGTGGAGGGCCGACGCGACGCCGAAGACGGACACAGCCGAAAGCGCATAGAAAAGGGCGACGCCAAGGTTGAAGCCGGCCGTCGCGCCGACGTGCGCGGTGCGCGACAGCCAGGCGACGAGGTAGTGACCGTAGTAGTAGTAGTTGAGCGTGTCGCCCGAGAACCAGGGATCGGGCGGCGGGAACGAGTGACTGCGCTGGATCGAGCCGACGATGGCCATGTCCATCGGCTTTTCCGTCTGCCACACGTCCGGTGAAAAGCCGTGCAGGAGCGCCCAGCCGCAGAAGGCGATGCCGAACAGCACCTCGGCAGCCAGCCAGAGCCGGAGAGCACCGCCGGTGGGGCGGGCGCCCGGGACGCGCAGCCAGGCGACGGCGCCAGTCAGCCCCAGCAGCGCGATCCCGAGCGCGATCGAGGCGCCGCCGTACCGGAGGACGTGCAGGCCGGCCAGAAGCCAGGCGGGGTAGGACGCGAGGAGGAGGCCGAGCGGCTTCGCGAGCGCGAATCCGCCGCCGGGGAGGCGGCCGAAGAGCAGGGCGCAGCAGGGAACGGCAAGCAGGCCGATCACCTCGACGACGAGCCAGAACTGGAGTGCCGCGCTCACGCTCGTTCGCAGCGTATGCTCGGCCGCTCATGGCCGCGCACGCCGTCGACCGTGTCGCGATCGTCGGGGCCGGTCCGTGCGGTCTGGCCTGCGCTCGCTCGCTCGACCAGCTCGGATTCGACGGGTGGCGCATCTTCGAGCGCGACCTCCTCGCGGGCGGGCACGCCGGCTCCGTCCGAGACCCGAACGGCTTTACATGGGACCTCGGCGGCCATGTCGTCTTCAGTCATTACGGCGAATTCGATGCGCTGCTGGAAGAGGTGTTGGGCGACGACGTCTACGAGCACGAACGCTCCTCGTTCGTCCGCCTCGGAGACGCGCGGGTTCCGTATCCGTTCCAGAACAACCTCCGCTACCTCCCCGCGGAACTCGCCCTCGAGTGCCTGGTCGGACTCGCCGAGGCTTCGGGCGGGCGAGCCGACATGGACTTTGCAACGTGGATGGAGGCGACGTTCGGCCGGGGGATTACAAGACTGTTCATGCATCCGTATAACCACAAGGTCTGGGCCGTACCCCTCGAGCGGATGTCGGCGTCGTGGATCGCCGAGCGCGTCAGCGTCGTCGACTTTCGGCGGGCGCTGCGTTCCGTCCTGCTCGGCGAGGACGACCGGGGGTGGGGCCCGAACAACACCTTCAAGTTCCCGCGTCGGGGCGGTACAGGGGAGATCTATCGGCGGCTGGCAGCGAAGCTCGGCGACCGCGTGGTGTTCGGAAGGGAGCTGGTCACGGTCGAAGCGGACCGGCAGCGGCTGACCTTTGCCGACGGGACGTCGGAAGAGTACGACGCCCTTGTCTCGACGATGCCGATCGACCGGCTCGTGGCCGCGATCGCCGCTTGTCCCTCGGAGATCGCCGGTGCCGCGGCCACCCTTCAGCACAACGGGGTCAGCGTCGTCGGCGTCGGCTACGAGGCGCCGCTCACGGAGGACTGGTCCTGGATGTACATCGCCGACGACGCGGCGCCCTTCTACCGGGTCACGAACTTCGCGAAATACTCGCCCGAGAACGTGCCCGAGGGCGGTCCCGCCAGGTACTCCGCGTTCCTGACCGAGACGTCGCATTCGGCGCATAGGCCGCGGCCGGACTTGCTGGAGGAACGCGTGCTCGATGGGCTGCGTGCGGTTGGGCTCGCACCGGCGGGTACCGAGGTCGCATCGCTGCACGTGCTCGAGGTCGACTACGCCTATCCGGTGCCCACATTGACACGCGATCGGGCCCTCGACCTGATCCAGCCCTGGTTGCGCGAGCGCGGAATCTACTCCCGCGGGCGCTTCGGTTCCTGGCGCTACGAGCTCGGAAACATGGATCACGCAGTCAAGATGGGAAGTGACGTGGCCCATTTGATCGTGGAGGGGAGACCCGAGGAGATCTGGCGCCTGTGAGTGGAAGGCTGTCGGTCGTCGTTCCCGCCTTTAACGAGGCGGCGCTTCTAGGCGGACTCGTGCTCGAGCTCGAGCGTGCGGTGGTGGAGCTCGTGGACGGATCCGAGGTGATCGTCGTCGACGACTGCTCGACCGACACCACACCCGTGGTGCTCGCGACGCTTGCCGCCGAGCGTCCCTGGCTCCGCGTCATCCGCAGCCAGCGGAACAGGGGCCACGGGCCGTCCGTTCGCGCCGGGCTCGACGCCGCCGCGGGAGACTGGATCTTCCAGCTCGACTCCGACGGCCAGTTCGTCGTCGCGGAGTTCTCCGAGCTCTGGCGGCGCCGCGAGGACGCGGATCTCGTGCTCGGGGTCCGCGTGCAGCGGCGCGATCCGCGACACCGGCTCCTTCTCTCGCAGGCGGTGAGGATCGCCGTCTGGCTCCTGACGCGTCGGCGCATACGGGATCCCAACGTCCCGTTCCGTCTTTTCCGCCGCTCGCTTTGGGCCGAGCTCCGGCCGCTGATCCCCCGCGAGACGCTCGCGCCTTCAATCTTCGTCGTCGTCGGCGCCCTCGTCCATGGCCACCGAACGATCGAGGTGCCGGTGACGCATCGTCCGCGCCAGCACGGCACATCGTCGCTTCGTTCGCTACGGCTGGTCCGCTTCGGGCTGCGGGGCCTGGGCCAGCTGCTTCGCTTCCGCTACGAGCTCGCCCGCACGCACCGCACGGCCGCCCGCTCGACCGCTTCGGGCTGATGGCGGGAGAGACTGCCGGTGGAATCGCGGCCCGCCTCCCGGCCGCGCGCCCGGCGCTTCGCGGACGCGTGGTCGCGTTCGCGCGCAGCGAGTTCGCGCCTTTCGGCCTCGTCGTCGTCGTCGCCCTCGTCCTCCGGCTCGTCGACCTGACAGCGAAGCCGTTCCACCACGACGAGAGCGAACATGCCTGGTTCGCGTGGCGCCTCGTCACGGGCCTCGGCTACCACTACGACCCGATCTTCCACGGGCCTGTCCAGTTCTACCTGATGTCGCTCTCCTACCTCATCCTGGGTGTCGGGAATTTCAGCGCTCGCCTCGCACCCGCGCTCGCCGGAACCGTCATCACCGGGCTGCCGTACCTACTGCGCCGGCGGCTCGGCCATCCGGCGGCACTCGCCGCTGCCGTGCTGCTCTGCATCAGCCCCAGCTATCTCTACTTCTCACGCTTCGCGCGCGAGGACATCTACACCGCCTGCTTGACCCTCGGACTGATCGTGACGGCGTTCGCGTTTCTCGCTCGGCCTCGCCGCTGGCACCCGTCGCTCCTCCTCGGCCTGCTCGCCGTCAGCTTCGCCACGAAGGAGACGACGTACATCACCGTCGCGATCTGGGTAGCGTTCTTCGGCACTGCGCTTGCCTGGCAGCTCCGTCGCGCGCGATCGGACGGGCGGCCGGCGCCGCTCCTCGTCACCCTTCGGTCCGTCGGTAGGGATGCCTGGATCTGGGGCGTGGCGACCTTCCTCGCGGTCTACACACTCCTCTTCACGACCTTCTTCACGAACCCACAGGGTCTCGAGGATGGTCTCTACAAGAGCATCCACTACTGGCTCTCGCAGCAACCCGTCAACCGCGGCGGGCACCCGGGGTACTACTACCTCATCGTCCTGCCGGCCTACGAGTGGCCGATTCTCCTGCTCGGCCTCGTCGGCGCCGTCGCCGTCGCCCGCCGGCCGACGTTGCTCGGCCTCTTCCTCATCTGGGACCTCGTCGCGAGCTTCGCGCTCTACTCGGCCGCGGGTGAGCGAATGCCCTGGCTCGTCCTTCATCCCCTGCTCCCGCTCGTCCTGCTCGCAGGCGTCGGCGTCGATTTCCTCTGGCAGCGGCGGCGCGCGGTCGCGGCACGGGTCGCACTCGCGGCCGGCCTGGCCGCCGCCGCGTGGTCGGTGTGGCAGGCGTCCGTTCTCGCCTACGGCCATCCGGCGAACCCCAAGGAGATGCTCGTCTTCACCCAGACGGCCACGGACGTGCCGCCGGTCGTGAACCGCATCGCCTCGCTTGCGCGCAGCACGACCCGGCCGAAGATCGAGGTCGACCAGTGGGGCGGAACGGGTTGGCCGTGGGGCTGGTACCTGCGCGACGTCCCAACGGCGTATCCGGACATGAGCGCGGCCGACTACAAGCCGACCGGCGACGTGCTCGTCGTCGCCGACCCCGACCAGAAGAAGCTCGCACCGCTCCTGAAGGGCTACCGTGCCCACCGTTTCCGGCTACGGGTCTGGTGGGTAGTCGACTACGGCGGCGGCTCGGCCGGCGACTGGCTGAATTGGTTCGTCGAGCGGCGGACGTGGGGGTCGCGCGGGCAACTCTACGAATGGATCTACGTCCGGAAGGGCATCGTAGCGAGCGGCGCCGACCGCCGCGCCGAGAGCGCGGCGCGGCCCAGAAGCGGGACGCCGATCACGATGAACGGGAGGAAGTTGAGCGCGTGGAGGACGAGCGCGAAGGACAGCGCGCGAGAGTTGTCGATGCCGTAGGCCGTCACGGCGACAAGGGTTGCCCCCTCGAAGACGCCGAGCGCGGCGGGTGAGGACGGCAGGATCATCGCGAGCCCGATCGCGATCACGACGAGGAGCCCTGCGAGAGGCGAGAGCCCCAGGTGGAAGGCGACCATGACGAGCCAGAAGCCGATCGCCAGCACGATCCACGAGAGGCACGTGAGCGCGAAAGCGACGAGCCCTGTCCCTGCCCGCAGCAGGCCGACCGCGCCCTTCAAAAAGTCGTCAGGTGCGCGTTCGGCGGAAGAAACAGGAACGAATGGGACCCGGGCGAGCGGTTTGAAGACGAAGCGCAGTGGCCGGTCGCCGTAGCGGGCGAGGAGCAAGATCAGACCTGCCAGCCCGGCCGCGAGGAGGGCGGCCAGAACGGCCGCCCCCTTCAGCCACGAGACGTGGGGCAGCCATGGAGCCGTTACGAACAGCAGCACGAGCAACGACAGGACGTCGAACGCCCGCTCGACGAGGACCGTGGCCGCGGTCTCGGCCACGGGCACGCGCGTGAGGCGGTTGAGAGCGGCTGTCCGCGCGACCTCGCCGGCGCGTGCCGGCAGCACGTTGTTGAAGAAATAGCCGATGAAGAGCGCCCGCGCGGTGGGGCGAAACCGCGGTCGGCGCTCGGCCCTGAAGAGGGACTGCCAGCGGAGGACGCGAAGGAAGAAGGCGCCGAACATCAGCGCAAGGGCCGGCGCGAGCCAGGCGTACTCCGTGCCGCGGAGCGCGCGCCACGCCTCGCCGAGATCGACGTTCCGCAGCGCCAGATAGGCGAATAACCCGCTGACGGCGAGGCCGGCCCACGCCAAAACGCTTCGGACGGAGGGCCGTCTCACGAGTCGCCCCTCTCGAGCGGGTCGCTTAGTCGATTGGGATCTGGCCGTTGCCGAGCGTGGCGTTCGTGCCCCGACTCCCGGCGATCAGCACGGAGTGGAAGAGGGGACTGGCCCGTCACCTCTCCGGGCGCCTTGGCCGGCGCTCCCGGTCGGGTTCGCTGGGGGGGTCGGCGTGTTCGTCGGTGTGCTGGTGGGCGTGTTCGTCGGCGTGTTCGTCGGCGTGTTCGTCGGCGTGTTCGTCGGCGTGTTCGTCGGCGTGTTCGTCGGCGTGTTCGTCGGCGTGTTCGTCGGCGTGTTCGTCGGCGTGC
>JBBRYK010000054.1:0-18900 GCA_038237665.1 Gaiellales bacterium
CCGAGCCTTGCTCGCACGTAGCCGGAGGAAACTGAGCCGATGAACGTTCTCTTCGTGTGCGTCCAGAACGCGGGGCGGTCGCAGATCGCCGAAGCGTTGTTCCGGCGCGCCGCCGCCGGCCGGCACGAGGCGCGATCCGCCAAGGGCCTCGAGAACGCGCGCCTACTTCGTGGAGAAATCGAAGACCGCGTCCAGAAGCTCGTCCTGCGGCTGGATGCGGCGGCGTAGCCGCCTGATCCGCGGTAACCGGTCCGTCACCACTCAGACACCTCCTTTCAGCCCAACCCTCCACCTGGCCGGGGCAAGCTGATTCCAATCGAACCTCAGGGAGAGGAGACAACCCACATGATCAAGAAGGGGCTCGCCCTTCTGACGCTGCTCGTGGCCGTTCTCGTCGCGGTCACGGCCGCACCGGCCCGCCAGCTCGACACGCTCACCGGCGCCGGAAGTTCATTCGTCCGGCCGCTCGTCGACCAGTGGGCGCAGGACTATCCGTCGAAGACCGGCACGGCGATCCAGTACTCGCCGATCGGTTCCGGCGGCGGCATCGCCGCGATCACGAACCGGCAGGTCGACTTCGGCGCGAGCGACGCACCGCTCTCGCCCGACCAGTTCGCAGCGTGCAAGGGCTGCGTGCAGATCCCGTGGGCGCTGTCGGCCACCTCGATCGCCTACAACCTGCCCGGAGTCAAGAACAACCTGCACATGTCCGGCACGGTGCTGGCGAGGATTTACCTCGGACAGATCACACAGTGGAACGACGCGCAGATCCGCGGGCTCAACCCCGGGGTGAGCCTCCCCGACACGAAGATCACGCCCGTGTACCGCTCGGACAACAGTGGGACGTCCTACAACTTCACGGACTACCTCTCGGCGGTCAGCTCCGAGTGGAAATCGAAGATCGGCGTAGGCGTCAACGCCAATTGGCCCGCAGGGACCGGTGCGAGGGGCAGCTCCGGTGTGGCCGGCGTCGTCTCGCAGCGCGAAGGCGCGCTGACCTACGTCGACGTCGCCTACGCGATCACCAACAAGCTCAAGTTCATGTCTATCCGGAACAACTCGGGCGCCTACACGACCCCTGGACTGCGCGGGATCAAGGCCGCCGCGGACACGATCAAGAAGGTGCCGGCCGAGAACGAGCTGCACATCGTCAACCCGCCCAAGTCGAACAAGCTCGCGTATCCGATCTGCACCTTCACCTACGTGATCGTGCCGACGAAGACCGACAAGGCGCCGCAACTCCGGAAGTTCGTCTTCTACGCGCTGACCCAGGGCCAGAAGTTCGGGCCGAAGCTCCTGTTCCAGGCAATCCCGAACCCGGTCCTCTTCGCGGCCGAGAAGACACTCAAGAAGGTACAGACCTAGCTCAGAAGATGCCGGCGACCGGCCAGTACAACGCGGCCGCGACCAGACCCGCTGCGGGGATCGTCAGGATCCAGGCGCCCACGATGTTTCCGGCGATCCCCCAGCGGACCGCCGAAAGCCGTTTTGTCGCGCCGGCGCCGAGCACCGCGCCCGAGATGACGTGGGTCGTCGAGAGGGGGTACCCGAGCGCGGTTGCTCCGTAGATGACCGCGCCGGCCGTTGTCTGGGCCGCGAATCCGCCGGCGGGCTCCATGCTGTACAGACGTTGCCCCAGCGTCCGCATGATCCTCCACCCACCGACATAGGTGCCGGCGGCAATCGCGACCCCTGCGGCGATCTTCACCCACAACGGGATGTAGAAGTGGTCGATCGAGCCGTGGGTGAAGAGCGCCAGGGCGATCACACCCATCGTCTTCTGCGCATCGTTCGCGCCGTGTGTGAACGCGACCCAGGTTCCCGACACGAGCTGGCCCAGGCGAAAGCCGCGGTTGCCGACGTCCGGAGTCACCCAGGTGCCGATCGACCAGTAGATCGCCAGGAGGAGGACAAAGGCGGCAACGAACGCGAGGGCCGGAGCGATCAGGGCGGGAATCAGGACCTTGTGCGCCACGCCGTGCCAGGCGACGCCTTTCGCTCCGGACTGCGCCATCGCGGCACCGATCAACCCGCCGAACAAGGCGTGTGACGAGCTCGAAGGCAAGCCGTACCACCAGGTCAGAAGGTTCCAGGCAATCGCCCCGATCAGCGCGGCGAGGATGGTCTTGGTGTTCGCGAGGCCGGTGTCGATGATCCCCTTGCCGACGGTCTTGGCCACGGCGGTCGTGACGAACGCGCCGGCGAGGTTCGCGACGGCGGCGATGAGAACTGCGAGTCGCGGCGAGAGCGCGCGCGTGGAGACCGAGGTGGCGATCGCATTGGCCGTGTCGTGGAACCCGTTCGTGAAGTCGAAGCCGAGCGCGACCACAACGACCACGACCAGGAGGACCGTGTCCATGTTGGCTAGCGGTTTTTCACGAGGATCGCCTCGAGGACGTCCGCGGCGTTCTCACAGGCGTCGACCGCGTTTTCGAGCCGCTCGTGGATGTCCTTCCAGCGGATGATGGCGATCGCGTCGTTGCTCGCGCGGAAGAGCTCCGCGATGCCGTCACGAACCAGGATGTCGCCCTCGTCCTCGAGCGCGCGGAGCTCGTCGAGCTGTGAAGTCGAGTCCTTGAACCCTTCGAGCCGCTGCATGGCCTCGTCGAGCTTGACCGCGGATCGGAGGATGACGTCAGCCTGGGCCTTCGCTTTCTCGGGCACCTCGCGCGCACCGTACGAGCTCAAGTTGTCGGCCGCCTCGTCGACGTAGTCGCACACGTCGTCGAGCGCCGCCGCGAGCCGATAGATGTCGTCTCGGTCGAACGGCGTCACGAAGGTGCGGTTGAGCAGGCCGACGACGTCGTGCGTGAAGCGGTCGCCGCGGTGCTCGTGCTCCTTGATCTGCGCAACGAGGGCCGCGCCGTCCTCGGGGAAGTGCTGCAGCAGCTGGACCAGCAGCCGCGAGATGTCCACGGTGTTCGCCGAGGCCTGGGTAAAGAGGGTGAAGAACTCGCGTTTCTGGGGCGTCAGGCGCGGAAGCCGCACGGCGCGGAAGTCTGGCACATGTCAGTGGAGCGTGAATCGAGGGTCAGGTACCGCCGAACACGACAGTGACCTGGAGCCCTCCGTCGGGTACGGACGTCGCCTCGACCGTCCCGCCTGCGGCGTTCGCGATGTGCTTCACGATCGCGAGTCCGAGCCCACTTCCCTCCGAGGCCCGGGCGGGGTCCGCGCGGAAGAACCGCTCGAAGAGCCGAGGCAGGTCGGTTGCGGCGACTCCTCGCCCGTTGTCGCGACCAACGAGCGCCATGCCGTCCTCCCGCCGATCGACCGACAGCGTGAGTGTCGAGCCGGGACCGGCGTAGCGAATCGCATTCTCCGCAAGGTTCTTCGCCACCACCTCGAGCATCCGCTGCCGAAGTGGCAGCTCGGCGGACGCCGAGCACTCGAGCTTCAACGTCACGCCGGCCCGGTCGGCGCGGTCGGTGAGGGATTCCACCACGCCTTCCAGGACCGGTAGCGCCCGCACGGCCCCGAGTGAGACGACCTCACGGCCGCCTTCGAGCTCGCTCAGGAAGAGGACGTCGTCGATCAGCTCCCGGATCCGGTCGACCTCGCTGCGAGCCCGATCGATCAGCGTGGCCGGGTCCGATCCGGCCAGCTCTACACTTTCCAGCAGGGCCATGAGCCGTGCGAGCGGCGTCCGGAGCTCGTGCGAGACGGCCGCCGTGAAGCCGGTCCGGAGCTCCTCGTAGGCGGCGGCCTCTCGAGATTGGCCGAGGTAGATGAGCGTCTCCCTGCGTCCGTCGACGGTGTACGGGATCCGGATCGCACCGCCTGAGGCCTCGGCGAGACCCGTTGGCAGCGGAGCGCCCTCGACGACACCCTCGAGCCGTTCACGTGCGCGACGACCCGCTGCCAGGACCCGATCCTGCTCGTCGACTACGACGAGCAGTTCGCGGCTCTCCTCGATCAGGATCCGACCGCGCTCGGCCTCGATTCGAAGATCGGACGACCCCTCGGAATCCTTCCGGTCCGCCCGACGAAACACGCGCTTCACCAGTCGTTCACCACCCATTCACCACGTGGTTCCTTGTCGAGGCGCGATCATGGTAGGAGAGATGGCCAAGGTGCTCATCGTCGAGGACGACCAGGTGATTGCCGAGGCCATGGCGCGGCATCTCGAAGCGGCGGGATTCGATGCGGTCACGGTCGGTCGCGGAGAGGTCGGGCTGGCTCGCCTCCGCTACGAGCGGGCGGACGTCTGCGTGCTCGACCTGATGCTGCCCGAGATCGACGGGTGGAAGTTGATCGAGACGGCACGCGCCGAGGGCATCGGGACCCCGATCGTCGTTGTGAGTGCGCGGGGGACCGAGCACGACAGGGTGCATGCCCTCGAGATCGGAGCGGACGACTATCTCGTCAAGCCGTTCTCGATGAAAGAGCTTGTCGCCCGCGTACGTGTGGCCGTGCGCCGTGGCGTCCGCTCGGAGGATGTCGTCCGCGGCGAGCCGATCGAGATCGAGGAGCTGCGGATCGACCCCCGCGAGGTGCAGGCGTACGTCGACGGCAAGAATGCCGAGCTGACGCCGACCGAGTTCCGCCTCCTGTACACGCTGGCGCTGGAGCGGGGGAGGGTGGCGACTCGGGATGAGCTGCTGCAGAAGATCTGGGGGCGAAGGGCGACGCACCGCGACCGGACCGTGGACGTCTTCGTCCGGCGGCTGCGCGAGAAGATCGACCGCGCCGCCCCCCGGCACACCTTCATCCAGACCCGCTACGGCATCGGCTACAAGCTCGAGCCGGTCGCGAAGACCTAGTGCCAGTCACGGTGTCAGGCACGAGAACTGTTTGGCTAAAGAGCTAAGCCGCGTCGTTGATCTCGCGGGCCGCCCGGATGCCCGTCTCCAGCGCGCCCTGGATCCACGCGTGGTAGAGGGAGCAGTGCTCGCCCGCAAAGAGCACGCGGCCTTCGGGGGCGACGACGGCCGCCTGGAGCGTCGACTGCTGGCCCGGGTCGAAGAGGGCGAACGCGCCTCCGGCCCAGGGGTCGCTGTACCACGCGTGCGAAGCGCCGACCTCGAACTCCTCGCGGATCCACGGGTGGATCTGCTCCACGTCGTCCAGCGCCTGCTCGATGCGCGACTCCTCGTCCAGGGAGCCCCAGCGCAGAGCATCCTGGCCCCACGTGTAGCTCGCCAGCAGCACGCCGCGCGTCGTCGACGCGTCGGGCGTCGGGTAGTTCAGGCGGCGAACCGGGAGATCGGTGCACGTCGCCCCGCCGGTGATCCCGTCCTCGGTCTCCCAGCGGCGGTTCCGCACCTGGATCACGACCTTCGTCGAGGCCGAGTAGTTCAGCTCGCGGATCGCCTTCTGCTTCTCGTGCGAGAACCTCGCCTCGACCTGCCGCAGGCAGCCGAAGGGAAGTGTGCAGACGGCGTAGTCGCCCGTGGCCGAGAAAGGCCCCGCCGCCGTTCGGAAGTGCACCGTCACCGAGCGGTCGTCCTGCTCGATCGCCTGCACCGCGGCGCCGAAATGGACGCGCTCCGCGAGCGCGCGGTAGAAGGCCTGCGGCAGCAGGTCCATCCCGCCCACGATCTCGTGCATGTCCACGTAGGCGCCGCCGAGGTCCTCCCGCAGCACCTCGAGGAACGCGTTCTGCATGTCCGATTCGAGGAACGCGAGCACGCCGTACATCTCGATCGCGCCGGACGACCAGCCCCGGAATTGGAGGAACTCCTCCAGCGAGTACCCGTCGTAGGAGGCGACGATCGTCTCCCAGCCCGACGGCCCCTCGCGGTCGAGGATCGCGCGCAGGTCGGCGATCGCCTCCTCCCAGAGCTGCGTGCAGCTCTTGCCCCGCTCGTGCTCCGCGACCGGAAAGGAGAGCCGGTCGGGCGCCGCATCCACCTCGGCCGCCGTCAGCCGCTGCCCGCCGATGTGCACGAGGCCTTTCGGGCTCCCCATCACGAAGGGCCGTAGCTCGAGACCGAACTGCTTGCAGTACGCAAGCGTCAGATCGTGCGATTGGGGGATTCGCATCCCTCCCGCCTCGGCGTAGAGGCCGGGTGCGAAGCTCCGCAGCGTGTAGATGCGGCCGCCGACTCGATGCTGCGCCTCGAGCACGACCGGGTCGTGGCCCTCCCGCAGCAACTCGTACGCGGCGACGAGCCCGGCCAGGCCGCCGCCGAGCACCACCACGCGCCGCCGGTCGCCCTCGCGCCGGCCGAGGCCCTCCCCGGCGATCCGCAGGACGTCCTCCGGCACCGGCCGCACGACCAGCGGCTGAAGGGGAGCGGATGCCACTACCCCTCGAGCGGGGCCATCGTCAGGCCGCGCCGCCGGAGCTCCTGCCAGTAGAGCTCGGCCGGCTCGCGATGCCCCGACCAGACGACGGATTGACCCGTTGAGTGGATCCGGTCTGCGAGCTGCAAGCCCTGGTCGTAGTTCACGCCCGGGATCACCTCCGCGAGGGCCTGCGCGACTCCCTCGAAGGTGTTGTGGTTGTCGTTCAGGACGATCACGCGGCAGGGGCCGCCGGTCCCGGCGTCGGGCCTGGATGTGCGCTTTCGGGTCTCGACCACAGCTGCCAGGCCGGAGAATCTACCGCTGCGGGCAAAACTGCCCTACATTTAGTTCTTGCGGCACTACCTGCGACCCTTACGCCTCGGGGTGGTCCTGGCCTGCGCGACGCTGCTCGTCGCCACCGGTGCGGCCTCCGGGCAAGGCTCCGGCACGACCGCGGGCACCCCGCCGAACGTGATCGTGATCATGACGGACGACCAGACCGTCGAGTCCCTGCGTGTGATGCCGAACGTGCAGCACCTGATCGCCGAGCAGGGCGTGACGTTCGACGACAGCCTCGTCTCCTTCTCGCTCTGCTGCCCCTCGCGCGCGACCTTCCTCACGGGCCAGTACGCGCACAACCACGGCGTGCTGGGCAACCGGCCGCCCACGGGGGGCTACTACAAGTTGGACAACTCGAACACGCTGCCGGTCTGGCTCCAGCAGACGGGCTACTACACGGCTCACGTCGGCAAGTACCTGAACAGCTACGGCTACTTCAACCCGCTCGAGATCCCGCCTGGGTGGACCGAGTGGCACGGCGCGATCGACCCGAGCGCCTACAGCTACTTCGGGTACACCCTGAACGAAGACGGGAAGCTCGTCAGCTACGGGAGCGACCCGCCCTCCTACCAAACGGACGTCTACGCCGGGAAGGCTGCCTACCTGATCCGGAGCCGCGCACCCAGCCCGCAGCCGTACTTCCTCTGGGTCGCCTTCCTTGCTCCGCACGCGGCCAGCCCCGAGGGTTCCGCGCCTCCGCCGGGCTACCCGTTCGGCCTCCCCGTCCCGGCGCCGAGACACCAAGGAACGCTCGCCTCCGAGCCACTGCCGACGCCGCCGTCGTTCAACGAGGTCGACGTCTCCGACAAGCCGTACAACATTCGGTCGCTGCCGCTGATGAGCGACACGCTGATCGGCCAGGTCCAGGACAACTACCGGCAGCGGCTCGAGTCGCTCCTGGCGGTCGACGAGGCGATCAAGGGCATCTGGCAGGCGGTCGAAGACTCGGGCGACGCCGCCAACACCGTCATCGTCTTCACCTCCGACAACGGGTACATGCAGGGTGAGCATCGTGTCCCGAACGGCAAGGTGATCCCGTACGAGCCCTCGATCAGGGTCCCCCTGATCATGCGGGGCCCCGGCGTCCCGATTGGGCGCCACCTTGCGCAGCAGGTGTGGAACGGCGATCTGGCTCCGACGATCGTCGAGCTGGCCGGGGCGAAAGCCGGGAGAACGATGGACGGCAGTTCGCTCATACCCCTGCTCCGGGATCCTGGCGTGGAGTGGGGGCGCGACGTCCTGCTCGAGGGCACTACCGATGGCTTGGGATTCTCCTTCACCGGCATCCGGAACAGCAGGTTCGTCTACCTCGAGTACGCCAACGGCGAGCGAGAGCTGTACGACCTCAAGATCGACCCGTACCAGCTCGACAGCGTGCATCTCAATCCGGCCTATGCGGCGGTCCGGGACGAGCTCGCGCGGCGCCTTGCAGCCCTCCGCGGGTGCGCCGGAGCCTCGTGCCGCGCCGTGCCGAATCTGCGACTCGACGTCGGTTACGCAACCGGCGCGCGGCGTTGTGCGCGCGCGGACGTGACGGCCCGCGTCGCGGGTCCCGACGCTCGCTGGGTCTCGAACGTCGACTACCGCGTCGCGGGACGATCGACCGGCGTCGCCGAAAACGCGCCGTTCTCGCACCGCATCTCACACCTCGCCTTCCGAAGGGGCCATGCTGCCCACCTACGGGCTCGTGCAGAGCTCAGCGACGGCCGCGTGGCCACGCTCGACCGGACGATCGTCGCCTGCGGCGCCAAGCGCTAGATCACTCGAAGAACGTGTCCTCGTGCCGGTACGGCGGCGCGCAGCAGCAGAGGAAGCGAACCTCCGCCTGCTCGTTGGCGCGAAGCTCGTGCCAGGCGCCGGCCGGGATCAGGATCGCGTCGCCGGGCACGACTCGGGCCCGCTCGCCGTCGACCTCCATCTCGCCCGACCCCTCGAGCAGGTAGTAGAGCTCCTCGGTCTCCCGGTGATAGTGGCGCTGCGTCGCCTGTCCCGGTGCGAGCGTCGCCTCGGCGAGGCTCTGTTTCTCCACCGGCGCGGTGGGGATTCCGAGCAGCTCGCGGATCGTGCTCCCGTCGGCGGTCGTGAACGGCTCTGCCTCGTTGCGCGCCCGGATGATCATCGTTGGCGAACCCTACGGGCCGCGAGGGACATTTACAGTCTCGGCATGATCGAGACGCTCCCCTGGAGCTGGTATTCCGACCCGGAGATCCTGCGCGCCGAGCAGCAGCGGATCTTCCGTCACACGTGGCATTACGCGGGCCACGCGGGCGAGCTGGACGCCCCCGGCAAACGGATCGCAGCCTCGGCCGGGGACGTCCCGATCCTCGTTGTCCGCGGAGACGATTCCGAGCTTCCGGCTCCGGGTTCCGTACTCCGTCGAGGCGAACTGGAAGATCGCGGTCGAGAACTACCTGGAGTGCTACCACTGCCCGGTCGCGCACAAGAGCTTCAGCGCGGTTGTCGAGACGAGCCCGGACACGTATCGCCTCGAGGAGAACGACGGTCGCTGGAGTCAGTACTCGGTGGCCCGCGACGGGGACGGCCGTGCCCAGTTCCACCTGCTCTGGCCGACCACGAGGGTGAACGTCTTTCCCGGGACGGTGAATCTCTCGATCGGGCCGCTTCACCCCGATGGACCGGAGCGGTGCAGCGGGTTCCTCGACTATTTCTTCGGCGAGGACGTGTCCGAAGAGGACATTCGCGACCTGCTCGAGCTCGACGACGAGGTGGGCCGGGAAGACCGCGGGCTCGTCGAATCGGTGCAGCGCGGTGTGCGTTCCGGCCTGCTCGAGCGCGGCCGGCTGATGCCCGAGAGCGAGGTCCTCGTCGCGGGGTTCCAGCGCAAGATCGCTGCTACCCTCGGCGCCTCGTAAGAGAGCTCGAGGCCGAGAGACTGCGCTCGAGATCGCTGCCGCGATCTCAACCCATGGTGGGCGCGACGGCCGCTCAGAAGGGGAGGGCGCGCGCCGAAGTGGTCGTGGGTACTACCCTTCGCCCAACACCGCACGGATGTGTGGGTTGATCTAGGACGCAGCAGGGGATAGGGGCAAAAGGGATGGCCCAGGAACAGCTACAGAGCCTGATGGAGCGCGGGGAGGAGGAGGGGTGCATCAACCTCTCGGCGTTCGTCGAGCTCGTGCAGGCGCTCGAGCTAGACGACGAGGAGGTGGCCGGCCTCTACGAGCAACTCGAGGAGAAGGGCATCGACCTGACCGACGATTGCGCCCGCCAGCAGGAGCCGGGGCGCCTGACATACGTCAACGGCGACCTCGCAGTGGCGACGACCGATGCGCTGCAGCTCTTCCTGAACGAGGCGGGCCGCTACCCGCTGCTGACCGCTCCGGAGGAGGTCGAGCTGGCCAAGCGGATCGAGCGCGGCGACAAGCCCGCGAAGGACCTGATGGTGAACTCCAACCTGCGCCTGGTCGTCTCGATCGCGAAGCGCTACCAGGGCCACGGCCTATCGCTGCTCGATCTGATCCAGGAGGGGATCATCGGCCTGATCCGCGCGGTCGAGAAGTTCGACTACCGCAAGGGCTTCAAGTTCTCGACCTACGCGACCTGGTGGATTCGCCAGGCGGTCCAGCGCGGAGTCGCGAACAAGTCACGGACGATCCGCATCCCGGTGCACATCGTCGAGCGGGAGCAGAAGATCTCGCGCGCCGAGCGTGACCTACTGACGAAGCTCGGTCGTCCGCCGACCGAGGCCGAGGTGGCCAAGGCCGCCAAGCTGCCGCTGAAGCAGGTGCGCGAAGTCCGGCAGGCGGCCCGTGCGGTGACGAGCCTGGACAAGCCCGTGGGCGAGGATTCGAGCGCGTCCTACGGGGACCTCCTGCCGAGCGAGCAGGCCGCAGTCGAGGAGGAGGTCGAGGTCGGTCTCCGCGAGGAGACGCTGCGGCGAGCGGTCGAGGGTCTCGCGGAGCGCGAGCAGGAGATCGTCACGCTCCGCTACGGCCTCGGGAAGGACGAGCCGATGGCACTCGAGGCGATCGGCAAGCGGCTCGGATTGACGCGCGAGCGTGTTCGGCAGATCGAGGCCGAGGCACTCGAGCGGCTGGCCATGCAGCGCGAGATCGAAGCGATGCGGTCTGCCGCCTGAGCCTCAGGCGAGCTCGGGCTCTTCCACGGGCCGTACCGTTCTCCGCCTGGGCCACCAGCCTGTCTCCCCGAAGAACGCGATCAGGCCGGGGACGAGGAGCGCGCGGACGACAAAGGTGTCGACGAGCACGCCGATGCCGAGGGCGAATGCGAAGGCACGGAACTCGTCGAGCTCGACGATCGCAAGGAGCCCGAAGCTGCCGGCAAGCGCCGCTCCGGCGATGCCGATCGCCCAACTCGTGCGCGGAACGGCGGTGGCGATCGCTTCCCAGAGCGGACGCGACTCCGTCTCCGCCTCCTGCCAGATTCGCCCGACCACGAAGAGGTTGTAGTCGGAGCCAAGTGATACGAGCAGGACCCCGGCCGCGAGCGGGACGAAGTAGGCGAGGTCGGGCTGTCCGAGCAGATCCTGGAACACGAGCGTGGTCAGGCCGAGCGACGCGGCCAGGCCCAGCGCGCTCGCGGCCAGGAGGTAGAGCGGCGCTACGACCGACCGCAGGAAGAGCATGAGCAGCAGCAGATTGACGAGCAGGGCGACGAGGGCGATCCGCTCGATCGAGAGGACCACGCTGTCGACGGTCTCGCGGGCGAGGGGCGCCTCGCCCGCCAGTCCGTAGTGCGCAGCGCCAAGGCCCGCCCGCTCGAGAAGGCCCGGTAACGCGGCGTCGAGTGAGCGAACGCGGTCGATCCCGCCGGCGCTCTCGGGGTCGGCATTCAGGATCATTACGTAACGGGCCGCGCCTCCCCTCGGTGCCAAGGCGGCGCCGAAGCCGCGGAAGCCCCGGGGCAGCGCGGGCTGCTCGGCCGGCCCGAGGACGCCGGCAACACCCGGCTGGTGGCGAAGTTCCGCCTCGAGTCGCACTAGCTCCGTCCGGGCCTGCACGATCCGCGGCTGCTCGACGAGGAGCTCGACAGGACCGAGAATTCCGGCGGCGAAGCCCGTTCTCGCCTCCCGTGCCGCAACGGCGGGCTCCGCGCCCGAGGGCAACGAGCCGATCAGCCGCAAGCCGAGCCGCATGTGTGTGAGCGCCGCCGCCGGGAGGGCGAGGACGACGATGCAGGCAAGGGCGACGAGACCCCCGACCGGACGCGAGTGGACGAACCGTGCCAGCCGGGGCCGGGCGGGGCCCTCGCGCGGGGTTCCCGGTCCCATCGGCCAGAAGAGCACGCGGCCGAAGATGGCCAGCAGCGCCGGAATCAGCGTGATCGAGACGGCAAGCCCGATCAGCACCGTAATCGCCATCCCGGGCCCGAACGCGCGCAGGAAGCCGAGCGTGCCGGCGAGGAGCGAGCCGGTTCCTGCTGCGACAACGAGCCCCGCGGTCAGGACAATGGGTGCGTGGAGCACGACCGTCTGCCTTGCGGCCTCGCGGCGGTCTTCTCCGCCGGCCAGTAGCGGCCGCGCGCCGGAGAAGAAGAACACCGCGTAGTCGGTGACGATCCCGAGCATGAGCGCGACGGTGATCGGCTTGGCGTCGCGTGGAATCGTCTGGCCGAGTCCGCGCGCGGCCCAACCGAGGACGTGGTCCGCAATCAGGTACGCGAGGCCGGCAGCGGCAAGCGTGGCCAGCGGAACACCGACGGACCGGAAGCCGGCGCCGAGGATCAGCGCGATCAGGAGCACCGTCGCAAGCTCGATGTACGGCAGTGCGCTTCGGATCTCGCGGTACTCCTGGACGCGTGCCGGCACGGCGCCGGTTACACCGACGACCCGGTCTTGCGACCTGTCCAGGTAGCGGGCTGCATACGTGTGCCCGAGAGCGACCTTCGCATGAAGGCTCGCGTGCGGTCTGAAGAACAGAAACGTGATCGCCGCGGTGCCGCGCTCTCGGGAGCCCGGCACGGCCTTGGCCGCGTTCGTGATCGGGAGGGCCAGGGCGATTGTGTGCAGGAGTGGATCACGGTGGAGGCTCACCCGCAGCGCGCTGCTGACGACCCGCTGCTGCACGCGCCGGGAGAGCCCTTGCGGGTCTCGCTGCACGACGGCGACCTGCGAAAGCAGCGGCACCTTGAACAGTCGGATCGCGCGGCGCTCGGTCGCGATCGAGCGGGATCGGGCGGGCAGGAACGCGCCGAGCGACGTGGGCGGGGCGTCGTCGACGGTGGGGAGGTAGAGCTGCGCCGCGACTGCAGCCGCGACCCAGGCGGGCAGGATCAGCCACCGGCAGGCGACGACGACGCGGGCGAAGACGGCTGTCGGCCCGCCCCCCGAATGCGAGTCGTCGCGACCTATGGCGCGCCGACCCCCACTGCGAGGCGGCCGCGGCGCCAGGCGCGGCGAAGGGGGACGTACAGAGCGAGGACGGGGACGGTCGGGACGAGACCGACCGCGAGCCCGAGGAGCACGCTGAGCGAGTCGATGTGGCCACGGCTCGACCGGCCGCTCTTGACCGCGCTCGTTCCCGCGGTTCGGATCTCGAGGGCGTAGCCGCGGACACGATCGCCGACGAAGGGGACGCCGTCGAGCGCCTGCAGCGCCTTCCCGGTCCGGTCGACGGCACGGCCCGTCTGCACGAGGGTTTCACTGATGTCGTGCAGACCGCGTACCTCGTGGTAGACGGCCACCCCCATTCCAATCCAGAGCGCTGCCCAGATCACCACGACGACATCGGCGATTCGGAGGTGTACGAGCATCGGACGGCCCGCTGCACGGTTCGAAACTGTCCGTTCCGACGGCGTCATGCGATCTTCAGTTCCTCGACTACGTCCACGGAATTGGCGCGTACCCGGCCGAAAGCGGTCCTAATCGGGAAGACTCCGGGCCGTGACCGCGCCGTTTCGGATCGCAGCCGCCGGCGACATCCACTGCAGCCTGGGCGACGAGGCCCGAATCGAAAGCGCCTTCGCCGCGCCCGCCCCGGAGGTGGACCTCGTGCTGCTGGCCGGCGACCTGACCGCACACGGCGAGCCGGAGGAAGCGCAGGTGCTCGCCGACGTCTGTCGCGGCCTATGCGCCGACGACGACCACGCTCGGAAGCGAACCGCAGGGCATCTGGGCCTTCCTCGGCAGCGACCGGCTCGCCCGGCCGATTCTCGAACACCGGCCCGACCTCGTCCTCCACGGCCACGCCCATGCCGGTGTCTTCGAGGGGTTTCTCGGACCCGTGCCGGTCTACAACGTGGCCGTCCACGTCACCGGACGAGACTTCTGGATCTTCGAGCTCGACCCCGGTCGGGTCGAGGCGCAGGTCGAGCGGCTCGCCGAGCCGCCGGCCGTCTAGGCGTCTAGCTCAGTGGCGATGCCCGTTGCCGTTGTAGGCAACGGCACCGCCGTCGCCCTCGTTCCCGACGACCTGGACGATCCAGCGGCGGTCGCGCTCTCGGTCGAGCTCGAGGAAGAGGACGCGCTGCCAGGTCCCGAGGCAGAGCTCGCCTTCGCGGACGGGTATCGACTCCCCCGCCGTTCCGAGCAGCATGGCCATGCAGTGGGAATGACCGTTTCCGAAGTCCATGTCCTCCGGGCAGATGTTCTCGGTTCGCCGGTCCCAATCGTCATGCGCGTAGTAGTGGTTCTCGCTCGGGACGAGGCGCTTGAGCAGGTCGGCGAAGTCTTCGAGGAAGCCGGTCTCGAACTCGTTGACGCGGACACAGCACGTGGTGTGCGGCGAGTACACGCACGCGATCCCGTCGCTGATCCCACTTTCGCGGACCGCTTCCGTGACCTCTTCGGTGATGTCGCGTACGGAGAGACCGCCGGTGGTCCGCAAGTGCGTTTCGCGCTGAAAGACCTTCACAGCCTCCTCCTGAGCTCGTCGGGGGACACGGCTCCCGCTTGGGGCGACGCCTATTTTGAGCTTTTTTTCGGGCGACGCAACGTTAGACGTACCTAACTCCTAATCCAGGGCCAGGGCGTCGAGCGAGGCACGTCCTGCAGGCGGTCTCCACTGCACGCGAGCTCGGCCGCCGCGGGGAGGGCGTCTCCGCCCTCCCCGCGACCGCGCCGGCTACCGGCATCGAGCCGGGTTACTTGCTGCAGGTCGCAGGCTGCGGCTTGTCGACCCGCAGCCCGGTGGTCGCGGTGCCTCCGGGGGCGACGAAGGTCACCGCCACCACCGCGTCCGCGTTGCTCTCGTTCTTGATGATGAACGTGTTCGCACTGGTCTCGTAGAACGACTGGCCTGCACTGAACGTCTCCGAGGAGCAGTCGGTGCTGTAGCGGACGACCTGGCCGGAGACGACCGTCCCGGTCAGGTAGCCGGGATGGCTGTGCCAGCCCGAGAACCCCCCGGGAGCGAATTTGGTCTGCTGGGTGACGATCGTCGGCGAGTGCAGGAGCCCAACGGGGACCATCCCGAACCTCGCCGAGACCGCTGGGTGCAGGTTCAACCAGTCGCCGAGATTGGTGACGCCCTCATTCCGAAGCCGCCTCAGGAACTCCGGCAACTGGTCGGCGGAGTACTGCTTGCCTTTCCAGGTGAGGCCTGTCGACTCCGCGGTGAGGCCGGTATTGAAGGCCAGATCGGCCTTCAGGGTTCCGACCGAGAGGATGCTCGAGGACTGGCCCTGGCTCGGTGTCGCTAGTGCGACCGCCGTCCAGACGATGGCGCCGGCCAGAGCGAGAAGGACGGTCAACCGCTTCATTGGATACCTCCGTTGGGTGGAAACCGGGATCGCCCGCTGCGATTCCCGACCGGCTCTCGACGCGAGGGTGAATCTCATTCCTCCTCCTTTCCTGACGAAATCGCTTCGACGACGCGGAAGGGATCGAGCCCGGCGCGCTGGGCTGCCAGCGCGGCGGCTCGGCCCGAGGGGGCGTCGAAGACGAAGAAGCAGATCTCGTCTTCGGGGACGTGGATCGAGCGCTCGAAGCAGACGCGCGTTTGCTCCTGCGTCAGCTCCTCGGCGGCCAGGCGCGCCCGCTGCTCGCGGGCGGAGCGTTCTCCCGCCTGGCCACGAGCCAGATAGGTCTCGACGAGGAAACTGGGCATGCCGTCGACGCTACGGCGGGGGCGACGCGGTGGAAACGTAAGAACGTCTGAACTTTGCCCCGTCCGGAGCGATTTCTCAGTGCAGCCGGCGGGCGAGCTCGGTGCGCGACCGTACCCCGAGCTTGGCATAGATATGGGTGAGGTGGCTGGCCACCGTCCGCTCGCCGAGGAACAGTGCGGCGGCCACCTCGCGATTCGTTCGACCTTCGGCAACCAGGGTGGCGACCCGGCGTTCGGCCGCGGTCAACCCTTCCTCGCGCCTGCGCCCACCGATGCTTCCGAGCTGGTCACGCGCCTTCTCGACCCAGGTGTCCGCCCCGAGTTGCTCGAAGCCGTTGAGCGCCTCGAGGATCGCGTCGCTGGCGGCGCGCTTCTGCCGTTCTCGTCTGCGGACAATGCCGAGTGCAAGCAGCGCGCGAGCCCGCCCGTAGGGATCTCTGACGTTCTCGTGCTGCGCAACCGCCTGCTGCAGGAGGGACGCAGCCTGATCAGCTGTCCCCTGGACCGCGACCAGGAGACCGCGGCATCGCATCACGTGCGCGAGCACCCACTCACGGCTGAGCCGCTGCGCATCCGCCTCCCAGACGTCGAGGACCCGCACCGCATCGTCGATCCGCCCGAGCTCGAGTAGCGCCTCGACATAGTCGGCGCTCCACCAGCGGATGCTCGGCTCGCCCCACCCGAGGGCCGCGGCCCGGTCGTCGGCCTCGGCGAGCCACACCACCGCTGCGGGCGCGTCTCCGCTCCAGAGCGCTACGAGCCCCAAGATCGCCAGGTGCTGAGGCGGGTGGAGGGAGAACTGTTCTTCAGCCAGCTCGAGGGCTCGTTCGGAATGCTCGCGGGCGAGCACGAGCTGACCGCGATGGACGGCCACGAGCGCGATGGGGAGGTGGTCCTGCGGCACCTCGAGTCGGTACTGGATCGAGATGTCGTGGGCACGAGCGGCGTGGGTGGCCGCGAGTGCCCAGTGCCCGCTCCAGAACTCGACCCAGGCGAGGCCCCAAAGCGCGCATGCGCTCCGCGGCTCGTCGCGTTCGCGCCACTCGTGGTGCTCGCGCTCGAGCAGGGCACGGGCCTCGTCTCTCTTGAAGGATGACGCGTGGGTGCTCACGACGGCGAACGTCGCCTCCTGCACCAGCTGCTCGCCGCCGATCGCGGTCGCAACATCGTGCGCTCGCGCTGGGAGCTGCGGCGCTTCCGCGTCGCCGACGAACCAGCCGAGGATGGCGTGAACTACCTGGGCGCGTGCTCGGAGCACGTCGTCGTCGAGCTCCTCGGCCAGCTCGAGCGCTTCGCGGGCGTGTTCGAGCGCTCGAACGTACCCGTTCCTGAAGCGTGTCGCCCACGCGAGTCGACAGTGGATGACAGACTGCAGCGCCGGACGAGAGGCCGCTTCTCCAAGGGCTTCCTCGAGCAGTGCGACGGCGTGGTCGACGCTCTCGAGTTCGGCGAGGAGGATGAGAGCCTCGGCCCGAACGGAGCCGATTTCCGTCTCGGCCAGCAGGTCGGTCGCGATCGTCCGAGCCCGCGTCCACTCACCGGCAATGTGATGCGCGCGAGCCGCAGCGAGCGCTCGACGAGGGCGCTCGTCGCGCCCGTCAAGTGGTGTCAGCCGGAGCGCCTGCTCGGCCAGCTCGGCCGCGAAAGCCAACGCGCCGCGATCTCCGGCCAGCCTCGCGGCGTCGTCGAGCACGCCGGCGACCACGGCGTCCGGCTTGGCCGTCGACAGCGCGAGGTGACGGGCGCGGAGGAGCGGGTCTTCGACGATTCCCGCGATGCGCCCGTGAACGTTCCGCCGCCCCTCGCCCAGGTCCCAGTAGAGGACCGACGACAGCAGCGGGTGCGTGAAACGAATCGTCCCGTTGTCGCGCTCGATCACCTGCGCGGCGATTGCCGGGTCGAGCGCGTCTGCCGTAATGCCCGCCCTCTCTAGGAGAGACTCGGAGGTCGTGCCCAACGCCGAGGCGAGCGCGAGCGCCTCGCGCGTGCGGGCGGGGAGCTCGGAGATCCTTGCGCGGACGAGCTCTTCGAGCGTCTCGGGAACAACGAGCGGCTGAGCTGGGTCGACGTCCGCATCAAGAACGCGCGCCAGCTCCAGCGCGAAGAACGGATTTCCGCCCGACCGCTCGTGGATGCGGAGCAATGTCTGCCGGGCGAAGGGGCCGCCGAGCCGGTCGCGTAGCAGCTGATGGAGCGCGCCGACGCTGAGTGGGCCCACCGGCAGCCGCTGGACGCCCTCCGCACCGAGCGCTTGCTCGAATCCCGACGGCTGCGCTCCGGCAACGACCCGCCGGGCGAGCAGCAGCAGCACGTGGTTCGAAGCGAGCCTTCGCAGCGCAAACGCGAGCGCTCCGGCCGATGCGGCATCGAACCACTGGAGGTCGTCGATCGCAACGAGAAGGGGATTGTTTTTGGCAAGCAGCTGCAATGCATCGCGACTCGCAATCCCGAGCGCCCGCGGATCCACCGCGTCCGCCACCGCCTCTTCGAGGAGAAGCGCGATCTCGAGCGCGCGCCGCGTTGGCGGCGACAGTGCCGGCAGGATCTCGTCGAGGACGTCCTCGAACAGATCGCCCAGTCCGACGTAATCGAGGCCGCGCTCGGCCTCGACAGGCCGCGACGCGAGGACGCGCAACCCCGACGGGCGCGCCTGCTCGACGCCCGCACGCCAGAGCGTCGATTTTCCGATGCCCGCTTCGCCCTCGAGCACGAGTGCAGCGGGCCCTCCTTCCTCCCGGCCGATGAAGGCGCGGACGGAGGCGAGTTCCTCCTCTCTGCTGACAATCTCGAACGCCATCCTCCTGACGGGGATGGTGACAGCGCTCGTGCAGAAGGCAACTTCGACCTAACGCCGCTCCTACGTGGCCACGCGACCGGGGTACCGGCGGTCCGGTCGCGTCGAGCTCCCCGATCGCCACGATCCGGAACTCCTCGAGTTCGTTCCCGAGGAAGGCGTCCACCAGCCGGATCGATTTCGCATGCGTCGAGGTCAACAAAGAAGAGGTGCCGTTGCCCCGTCTGTTGCCCCCTCAAAGCTGCGGCGAGTGGTGCCCGAGCCGGAGCTGCACCTGCTTTGCGTTCAGCCTCGCAACCCTTACCTCACCTCGTGGACCTGGACGGGGATCATCACCTCTATCGCCGGCAGTCCCTCTCTGGGACTGCCGGCGAGCAGCTGGTGTTCGTCTAGTTGACCTCGCCGCGCCAGGCGCCGGTCTCGGTGCCGCGGGCTTCGATCATCTCCTTGAAGCGTTCGAGGTCGCCCTTCACGCGGCGGTCGTCGGAGCCGAGCATCCCTCCGACTTTC
>JBBRYK010000055.1:0-18246 GCA_038237665.1 Gaiellales bacterium
GGCGGCGGCCCCTCCCCCTCGCGCGCCTCCCTTCGCCGCCGGGGGGGGGGGGGGGGGGCGCCCCCCCCCCGGAAACTGGGTGTACGCCGTCCTCCCGCCTACAGCTCGGCCGACGCGTCTCTGTCTGCGCGCACCAGCGACGCAACGATGATCAGCAGCGCCACCGCGCACGCCACGCCGAGGGCTTCGAGCGTCACGCCGCTGCCGACCGACACCGAGGAGATTCCGAGCACGACCGCTCCGAGCGCAATCGAGCCGAACGCGGCGATGAGGACACCGACGAGGCGCCGAACCTCGAGCTCGGTATCGGGGCGGGCCGGGCTTCGCCGGTCGCCCGCCCAGTAGGCGAGCTCGGCGACGACGAGGAGTCCAGCCGCGTACACGGGTGCGCGCGTGTCGACGCCGCCGCCTCGCAGCGCAAACCATGCTGCGTACTCGCCGCCGATTGCCGCCAGCGCCCACGGCAGCGCCGACGATGCCCCCAGGAGGCCGGCGATGAGCCCCAGCACTCCGAGCACGGCGCCCACGGCGACCAGCCGCTCCAGTCCGCTCGCAGCAAGCGGCGGATAGGCCGCGAGCCCGATCCCGATCGCGAGCGAGGCGAGCGAGAGACCTACGCGAAGCGTGCGCGTCGCCTGAATGCTCTCACCTCCTCGATCGCCGAGATCAGCGGCGTTCCCTCGCGCCACTCCACGATCGCCACACCGACCCGCTCGTACCGGGCGCGTACGGCCTCCCGGCGCAGCTTCCAGAGCCGGTAGGCGAGCTGCTCGACCTCGGCCGTCCCGGGATCGGCGAATGGCACGGGCGAGACATCGACCACGACCAGGTCGAAGCCCCGAGCGCGCAAGTCCAAAAGCGCCGTGATGCTCCGCTCGTCGAGCAAGGGCGTCAGCGCCACGACCAGGGCCTGCGGGGGCAGGACGCCCGGCGGGATGATGTCGATCCCTTTCCACGCGTAATTGAGCGTGATCTCCGTGTCGAGCAGTGCGTCGACGACGCGGTAGAGCTGCGTCAGCCCGGTGCCGGGCTGGAGCCAGCGCAACACCCCTCCGAAGCTGACAAACCCAACCCGGTCGCGCTGGCCCACGTACCCGGCGAGCAAAGAGGCGGCAGCGCGCACGGACAGGTCGAGGGTGCTCTCCTCGTCCCGCCTCGCCTCCGTGAAGCTGTCCAGGAAGACGACTACCTCGGCGTTGCGCTCCGGATGGTGCTCGTTCACCCAGAGCTCGTTCCGCCTCGCGCTCGCGCGCCAGTTGATCCGCCGGACCCGGTCGCCCGGGGCATAGGGCCGGAGATCGGCGAACTCGATCCCTTCCCCCTTGACGCGCGCGACCTGGTTGCCCGAGGAGACCTGCGTCTCGAGCGGCCGCACGAGACGGCGCAGCGTCTCGGCCCGCGGATAGATGCGGATCGGGCGGCGCAGGTCGACCTCCTGCTCGTACAGGAACAACCCGAAGGCGTCGCGGGCGCGGAGTGACACTTCGCCGACCAGGTAGGCGCCCCAGTGGTCGGTCCGGAGGGTCACCGCCGCCGTTCGCGGCTCCTCGAAGGCCAGGGTCACCGCGACGGCCCGTTCGTCCTCGGCGGCGGTGAGCCCCGCGGGTAGCTCCAGGCTCACCTCCGCTTCGGCCACCCGGGCTTCCGATTCGACCTCGACCCGAACCTCGAGCTCGTCCCCCTCGAGCGCCCGGTCCCGGTCGAACGCGACATGCACCATCAGCTCCGGCCGCGCCGCGGCCAGCACGCCCCAGCAGACGTAGAGCGCAAACGGGGTCGCGAGCGCGACCACCTCGGGCCGGCCGAGGACGAGGCCCGCCAGCGTGCCGAAGGCGGCGAGCCCGGTATAGGCCCCGAGCCTCGGAGTGGCGGTCCGCTTCACTCCGCCGCCGAGACGACGTCCTCGGCGACGGGCGTGGGCACCGTGGAAAGGAGCTCGGCGACGACGTCCTCGGCGCGCACGCGCTGCACCCAGAGCTCGGGGCGTAGGGCGATCCGGTGGGCGAGCGCCGGCGGCGCGACTGCCTTGACATCGTCGGGCGTGACGAAGTCCCGGCCTCGCAGCGCTGCGCGGCAGCGCGAGAGCTTGAGCAGCGCCAGCGTCCCGCGAGGGCTTGCGCCGACCTGGATGCTCGGGCTCGTGCGGGTCGCAGTGACGAGGTCGACCATGTAGTAGCCGACGCTCTCGCCCACGTGGACGTCCTCGATCGCCCGCTGCATCGCCAGGACCTGCTCCTGGTCGACGATCGGGTTGAGCTCGAGGTCGTCGGTGCCCCGCTCGAGCCTGCGCAACGCCACGTTCCACTCGTCGTCGCGCGACGGGTAGCCGACCGAGATGCGGAGCAAGAAGCGATCGAGCTGTGCCTCCGGCAGCGGGTACGTCCCCTCGTACTCGATCGGGTTCTGCGTGGCTAGCACGATGAAGGGCCGGTCCAGCGGCCTCGTCACGCCCTCGATCGTCGCCTGGCGCTCCTGCATCGCCTCGAGCAGCGCCGCCTGCGTCTTCGGAGGCGCACGGTTGATCTCGTCCCCGAGCAGCAGGTTGGTGAAGACGGGGCCTGGCCGGAACTCGAAGTCGCCGGTTCGCTGGTTGAAGATCGACGAGCCCGTGACGTCGGACGGCATCAGGTCGGGCGTGAACTGGATACGGCCGAAGCGAAGGGTCGTCGCCTGCGCGAACGACCGGGCGATCAGCGTCTTCGCGAGCCCCGGGAAATCCTCGATCAGGACGTGTCCGTCGGCCAGGAGCCCGAGCAGGACGAGCTCGAGCACGTCTCGCTTGCCGACGACCACGCGCTCGATCTCGTCGAGGACGCGCCCGCCGAGGGCACCGACATCGTCGAGCGTTAGGGCCACGAGCTAGATCCTCTCAAGCGCCTCGACGGCGGCGCGGATGTCGGCGAGAGGAACGCCCTGATCGTGGCGAAAACGCGGCGGCTCCCGGTCGGGGCGTACGAGCTCCCAGAGCGAGTCGCCGAGCGCGGCGCGCACCGCGGCGCTCCCGGAGTCGAGCGTGAGCCCGCGCCTGGCGGCGAGGCGGTGCTCGGCAACCTCACGGAACACCGGCCGAAGCCGGTAGTGGGCGTCGAACGCCGTGCCGCCGCCCATCTCGACCACACGCTCGACCTGCGCGAGCTCGGGGAGCCGCTCGGCCGGCTCGGCACGTTGCCTGCGGCGGCGCGAGCTCGGCGATCGTGGGTCGGCGCTGCGGGTCGCCGCGACCGCCGCGGCGAGGACGACGCCGCCGAGCGCCAGAAACCACGCGTCCAGCGCGAGCCGCCAGTCGCCGGGGCGGAGCACGAGTGCTGCAGCGAGACCGACGCTCAGGAACCCGCCGATCGCCGTCGCGTCGACGACGATGCGCTTCATCGGTACGCCCGGAGCTCGTCCCGGACGGCGACGAGCGCCTCGATCGCGTCGTCCTTGAGGCCCGGGCCGATGGCGTGGGTGCTGAATTTCGCGCGTTCGAACAGGCCCGTCAGCCTGCGTACGGACTCCGTGCTCGCCCGGAGCTCGAGCAGCACGCGGGCGAGGTACTCGAGCGGGGCTTCGAAGACGCGCCGCGGCAGGCCGAACCAGGCGAGCGCGCGTTCCATGCGGGCATATGCTGCGATGACGGCGCGACGAGGATCCGATTCGGCCCGCAGGTCGTCGAGGGTGTCGTCGAGGACGTTCGAAAGCTGCTCGGCGATGCTCTCCGGCGTGCGTTGCGCGCTCTCCTGTCGGCGAAGCACGACCACGGCCACGATCAGGCCGACCAGCAGGACCGACCCCACCACGATTACCGGCACCCAGTCGAACGGGACGGCTTTCGCTGCCTGACCGCCGGTGCCGCCCGTCGGCCCGGTGCTCCCCGGCGGCGGGGTCGTGCGACCGCCGTGACCCGAGTTGCGCCCGTCGTGGAACAGGTGCAAGAGGAAGCGTGCGGCGAAGATCACGACCGCGACCGACATGACGATGAAGACCTTGACCATCCAGTTCCCCTGGCGCCGCGTCTGCGCGAGTTGCCGACGGTTCGTCCAGAAGGCGTGAGCGACGAGCGGCATGACCACGAGACCGACGGCGAACGCGATCAGGAGCACGTACTCGAGCAGGAGATCGCCGGGGACGGAGTGGGTCGACCCGCCTCCGCCGGTCGGCGCATGGCCCCGGGCGGCGAGGGCGACCAGGCCGAGAAGAGCGACGGCCGCCAGCGCGAGGAGGATGGGCCGCCTCGGCCGACGTACGCCGTGGCTCCGCTGGGCGGCCACGTGGGTTTAGACGCTCGCGTTCATGCCCGGTTAGGTCTGAGCGAGGCCGAGGCGCGGCCGCCGGAACGCGAGCCCCGCGAGCGCCGCCAGGCCGAACGCCGCCGCGAAGCTTGGCAACGAGGCCGTGAAGTCGACCGCCGGAGTGTCGTGATGAATCAGCCGCAGCCACCACGAAGGCCCTTGTGGAAGCATCCACTGGTACAGGCCGAAGCCCACGAGCCACGCGGTGATCTGCGCCGGCCGGAAGGCCGGCGCGGCGAAGAAGCGGTCGCTCGTGTAGCGCGCTCCCGCGAGCAGCCAATCCGCGAGCAGGACGCCGAAGAGCGGCACGAAGAAGGAGCCGAGCAGGTACAGGAACGTCTGGTACTGGCGCAGGTTGATCACGAGCGCGCCGGCGGTCGACACCGCGGCCACACCTGCGATCAGCAGCCGCTGCGGGGCGCGAGGGACGACGTTCTGGAGTGAGACGGCGGCCGAGTAGACGTTCGCGAACGCCTCATCCGTCTCGTCCACGGTCAGCGCGAGCAGGGCCAGGGCTGCGGCGAGCCCACCGCCTGCGATCGCCGTCAGGATCAGCTCCGGATGACTGGGATCGACGCCGCGTGAGAGCACGAGCACCGAGCCGAACCCGAATTGGAAGAACGTCGGCACTAGATAGCCGATCCCCACGCCGAAGAACGCCCCGCGGCGGCTGCTCGCAAAGCGCGTGTAGTCGGCCGCGAGCGGTGCCCACGAGACGGTGACCGCGATCACGATGTCGACGGCCGCCCAGAAGGAGCCGTGGTGGCCGTGTCCCGACCAGACGTCCTTGCCCTGGGCGCCGTCGAGGATCCACCAGGTCAGATAGGCGATCGAGGCGATCACCGCCCAGATCGCGACCTTGCGCACGTAGCGGCGAACGAAGCTGATCGGCCCTGCGAGGGCGAGCCCGGTTGCCAGCAGGCCGAAGGAGAGCGTCCAGAACCAGGTCCCCTGGAAGCCCAGGAACTTTTCGGAGAGGAGCGACGCCGCCTTGGCGATCACGATCAGCTCGAAGACCGCCCAGCCGAGGCACTGGAGCACGTTCAGGCCGGTCGCGAGATAGGAGCCGCGATGGCCGAGAGGCGCACGCTGGAGCACCATGGCGGGCACGCGCCCGTCGGCGCCGATCAGGCCGGCGGCCGCCAGCATCGCGTTTCCGATCAGGCCCCCGACGAGCGTCGCCAGCAGCGCCTTCCCGAGGGAGAGGTCGAAGTACGCAGGCAGGACCAGGACGAGCAGCGACACGCCCAGGTTCAGCCAGAGCAGTGTCATGTCGAACCCGCCGAGCACGCGGAGGCGCTCCGGAACCGGCTCGATTCCCCAAGACGGCGTTCGCTTTGCCATCTGCTCGCAACCTCCCTTCGCCGGTACTAGCCGGATCAGGTTCTGCGGGTGTGATCTCAGCCTTGCTGGGCAAGGCACCCCGGTCGTACCGGGTAGCCTAGCGCGTGGCGGCGGACTTGACGCCGTGCAGCGGGTCGTGAACCATGCGTAGGCAATGCCTAAGAGTTACACGGCCTCGGAGGCTGCCCGCGCCCTCGGGATCAGCCTCGACACCCTGCGGCGATGGGACCGGCAGGGACGAATTCGAACCGGCCGCGACCCGGCCAACCGCCGCATCGTGTCGGCCGCGGAGATCGAACGCCTGCGCGGTGCCGAACCGCACGGGCTCAGCGCACGGAATCACTTCCGCGGCGTCGTGCGCAGCGTCGAGATCGACGGGTTGCTCGCGCAGGTCGA
The DNA here is from genome assembly GCA_038237665.1 of Gaiellales bacterium. Classification (GTDB taxonomy): domain Bacteria; phylum Actinomycetota; class Thermoleophilia; order Gaiellales; family Gaiellaceae; genus JBBRYK01. The sequence continues at coordinate 6,012 of JBBRYK010000055.1, forward strand.
GATCGACGTCACCGAGCCGACGACCCTGACGGCGATCATCACGCGCGACGCCGCGGCACACCTCGGCCTCGCGCCGGGAATGCCCGCCACCGGAGTCATCAAGGCGACCTCGGTGATGGTCGAGCGATGAAGCAGCTCGCCGGCTTCGGGCTGCCGTGAACCGTCTGTTTCCAGCCGCGCTCGGCGCGGCCCTCGCGCTCACCCTCGGCTTCCTCCTCCTACCGATCGCGGCCGTCTTCCTACGGGTGTCGCCGCTCGACCTGGTTTCCCAGCTCGGCGACCCGGTGGCGCGGGACGCGCTGCTCGTCAGCCTGAAGACGAATCTGATCGCCGAAGCGGCGATCCTCGCGGTGGGGACTCCCGCCGCCTATCTACTGGCGACCCGCTCCTTTCCCGGTCGTGCTGCCCTGGTCACCCTGGTCGAGCTCCCGCTCGTGCTCCCGCCCGCGGTCGCTGGAATCGCGATGCTCGCTGCGTTCGGCCGGCTGGGCCTGCTCGGCGGAACACTCAGCGCCCTCGGGATCGACGTCGCCTTCACCCAACTCGCGGTCATCTTCGCGATCACCTTCGTGGCAAGCCCGTTCTACCTGCGACAGGCGATCGCCTCCTTCGGCGCAGTCGATCGCACGCTCCTCGACGCGGCGCGGACTCTGGGCGCCTCGCGTGCCCGCGTCTTCGCCCGCGTCGCCCTCCCGCTGGCCGCTTCCGGGCTCGCCGCCGGGGCTGCTCTCGCCTTCGCCCGCGCGCTGGGGGAGTTCGGCGCGACGATCATGTTCGCGGGCAGCCTGCAAGGGCGAACGCAGACCCTTCCGCTCGCAATCTATTCCCGGTTCGACACCGACTTCGACCTTGCCCTGTCCCTCGGCGCGCTGCTCGTGGTTGTCAGCGCCGCGCTCCTGATGACGATGAAGCTTCTGCCCGCATGGACGCGCTTCGGCTCGATCTCCTTCTTCCGCGCCGGGCCTTCGACGTCGAGCTAGCGCTCGAGGTCGAGCGCGGCGCTGTCGCGCTCGTCGGTCCCTCGGGCGCGGGCAAGTCGAGCGTTCTGCGTGCAGTCGCCGGCCTCGAGCGGCCGGTCCGGGGCCGGATCGTCTGCGGCGACCAGGTCTGGCTCGACACCGAGCAGGGGGTGGACCTCCAGCCCGAGCGCCGCTCGGTCGGCCTCGTCTTTCAGGAGTACGCGCTCTTCCCGCATCTGTCGGTGGCGCAGAACGTCGCGTTCGGTGGACGCCGTGAGCGACCCGACCTGCTCGAGCGCCTCCGGATCGGCCACCTGGCGCGAGTCCGCCCGTCCGAGCTCTCGGGCGGCGAACGCCAGCGAGTCGGTCTCGCGCGCGCGCTCGCGCGTGAGCCTCGAGTGCTCCTCCTCGACGAGCCGATGGCCGCGCTCGATCCGCATACACGGGCGCGCGTGCGCGAGGAGCTCCGGTCGCTGCTCCGCGAGCTCGACCTGCCGGCGCTGATCGTCACGCACGACTTCGAGGATGCGGCGGCGCTGGCCGATCAGGTCGGTGTCCTCTTCGACGGGCGCCTGCTCCAGCTTGCGACGGCGGCCGAGCTCGTCGCGCGTCCGGCTGACGCCTTCGTGGCCAGCTTCGCGGGAGGCAACGTTCTCCACGGCGAGGCCCGCCCAGGCCTGAACGGCCTGACCGAGGTCCGGCTGGACGGCGGAGGACTCGTCTACTCCACCGACGAGGCCGCCGGGCCGGTGAGTGTCGTCGTCTACCCGTGGGAGGTCGCGGTCGCGCGAGACGCCGTCGTCGACTCGGCCCTAAACCACGTCCAGGGCACAATCAGATCCGTTGTCATCCTAGGCAACAGAGCAAGGATCAGCGTTGGCCCGTTGACGGCCGAGGTGACCGCCGCCTCGCTGGAAAGGCTCGCGCTTCGTGAGGGTGAACGCGTCGTCGCCAGCTTCAAGGCGACGGGTACACGTTTGCTCGGCGCCAGAGGCTAGGTGAGGAGGCGCCGGAGAACGAACGGAAGGATCCCGTCGTTCCGGAGGTAATCTCGCTCGCGCGGGGTGTCGAGCCGGACCCTCGCGGTGAACTCCTTGTCGTCCGCGCGTACGGTCACCGTTCGGGCTTCACCGTTGTCCACGCCCGTGATCGAGAACTCCTCGCGACCGGTCAGGCCCAGCGATTCGGCGTTCTCGCCGGCCTGGAACTGGAGCGGGAGGATCCCCATCATCAGCAGGTTGGAGCGGTGAATCCGCTCGTAGCTGTCGGCGATCACCGCCTTCACGCCGAGGAGCTTCGGCCCCTTCGCCGCCCAGTCGCGCGACGATCCCGAGCCGTACTCCTTGCCTGCGATCACGATCAGCGGCACGCCTTCGGCGAGGTACCGCTCCGAGGCCTCGAAGATCGTCAGCTCCTCGCCGTCCGGCAGGTGCACCGTCCACGTGCCCTCCGACCCCGGAACGAGCAGGTTCCGCAGGCGGACGTTCGCGAAGGTGCCGCGCACCATCACCTCGTGGTTGCCGCGTCTCGACCCGTACGAGTTGAAGTCCTTGCGCTCGATGCCGTGCTCGATCAGGTACTTGCCCGCGGGGCTGTCGGGCCTGATCGCGCCGGCCGGCGAGATGTGGTCGGTGGTGACGCTGTCGCCGACCATGACGAGGCACCGAGCGCCGAGGACGTCCTCGACGGTTCCGGGCTCGAGCGGCATCCCGTCGAAGTACGGCGGTCGACGGATGTACGTCGACTCGTCCCCCCACTCGTAGAGATCGCCTGAGGGGATCTCGAGGCTGTTCCATCGTTCGTCGCCGTCGAAGACCGATCCGTACGTCCGCGTGAACATCTCCGTCCGGAGCGAATCCTCGACGACGGCCTGCACGTCCTCGGCATTCGGCCAGAGGTCGTGGAGAAACACGTCGTTACCGTCCCGGTCCTGCCCCAGCGGCTCGTTCAGCAGGTCCACGTCCATCCGGCCCGCAAGCGAGTAGGCGACCACGAGCGGCGGCGAGGCGAGGTAGTTCGCCTTCACCTCGCCGTGGATGCGGGCCTCGAAGTTGCGATTCCCGGAGAGGACGGCGCACACCACGAGGTCGCCCTCCGTGACCGCCTTCGAGATCGGCTCCGGCAGCGGGCCGGAGTTCCCGATGCAGGTCGTGCAGCCGTAGCCGACGAGGTTGAAGCCGAGCTCGTCCAGATAGGGCGTGAGACCGGCACGGTCGAAGTACTCGGTCACGACCTTGGAGCCGGGAGCCAGGCTCGACTTGACCCACGGCTTGCGCTGGAGCCCGCGCTCGACGGCGTTCTTGGCCAGAAGCCCGGCGGCCACCATCACGCTCGGGTTGGAGGTGTTCGTGCAGCTCGTGATCGCCGCGATCACGACCGACCCGTGCTCGAGCTCGAAGTCTTCCCCCTCGACCGGGACGCGCCTACGGACGGGCTCGATGATGGCGACCGGCACCGGGTCGGCATCGGCGGTTGCGTCGCCGGTCGGGGGGTCGCTGGCCGGAAACGAGTTCGCGACCTCCTTGTCGTAGCTCGCGTCCGGGTACTCGACCCCGAATGTGCCCAGGCTGTCCAGGAACGCCTGCTTCGCTTCTGCCACGGGCACGCGGTCCTGCGGCCGCCGCGGGCCGGCGAGGCTCGGCTCGACATCGCCCAGATCGAGCTCCACCACCTGCGAATAGGTCGACTCCTCGTCGGGGTCGTGCCAGAGCTGGTTCTCCTTGCAGTAGGCCTCGACGAGCGCGATGCGCTCCTCGGGACGGCCGGTCAGGCGCAGGTAGCGAATGGTCTCGTCGTCGACGGGGAAGAAACCGCAGGTCGCGCCGTATTCGGGCGACATGTTCCCGATCGTCGCGCGGTCCGCGACCGGCAGGCCGACCAGGCCGTGGCCGAAGTACTCGACGAGCTTTCCGACGACGCCGGTCTTGCGCAGCAGCTCGGTCACGGTCAGCACCAGGTCGGTTGCCGTCGCCCCCTTGGGCAGCCTGCCGGTGAGCCGGAACCCGAGGACCTGCGGGACGAGCATCGAGAGGTGCTCGCCGAGCATCGCGGCCTCCGCCTCGATCCCACCGACGCCCCAGCCGAGGACGCCGAGGCCGTTGATCATCGTCGTGTGTGAGTCGGTCCCGACCAGCGTGTCGGGGAAGGCCTGGCCGTTACGGGTCTCGACCACGCGGGCGAGGTACTCGAGGTTGACCTGGTGCACGATGCCCGTGTCCGGAGGCACGACCCGGAAGCTGTCGAAGGCGTTCGAGCCCCAGCGCAGGAACGCATAGCGCTCGCGGTTTCGCTGGAATTCGAAGTCGGCGTTGACGCGGAAGGCCGTGCGGCTCGCGAAGGCGTCTACCTGGACCGAGTGGTCGATGACGAGCTCCGAGGGGATGAGTGGGTTGATCCTGGCCGAGTCGCCGCCGAGGTCTCCCATCGCGTCGCGCATCGCGGCGAGGTCGACCACCGCCGGGACGCCGGTGAAGTCCTGGTGGAGCACGCGCGACGGTGCGAAGGCGAACTCGTCCGAGGGCTCAGCCTTGGCGTCCCACCGCGCGATCGCCTCGACGTCCGACTCGTCGCCGTTTCGGAGGACGTTCTCGAGCAGTACCCGCAGGGTGTAGGGCAGTCGCGCGACGTCGTAGCGCTCCTGGAGCGCCGCGAGGCGGAAGATCTCGTACGTGCTGCCGCCTGCCTCGAGTGATCCGCGGGCGCCAAACGCGTCGGCCATGTCTCGATTCAATCAAACCGCCCAGGGCTCGGAGCTTCCCGAACAGGATTCAGCCGGCCTTGAACCGTGCAGCCTCGTCCGATCCGCCTGTTGCGTCGCCGGCGCTGTAGGAGTGGGCCCCGGCACCGGCGAGCGCACCCCCGTCGACGATCAGGTACTCCTCGCGAATCGGTCGTCCGTCGAACCAGCACTCGAGGATCTCGCGCGTCCCGGCGGCGTAGCGAGCCTGCGCGGAGAGGCTCGTCCCGGAGGTGTGAGGGGTCATGCCGTGATGGGGCATCGTCCGCCAGGGGTGATCCTTCGGGGCGGGCTGAGGGAACCAGACATCGCCGGCGTAGCCCGCGAGCTGACCGGTCTCGCAGGCGCGCGCGACGGCGTCGCGGTCGCAGATCTTGCCCCGCGCAGTGTTCACGAGATACGCACCGCGCTTCATCTGGCTGATCAGCTCGGCGTCGAAGAGGTGCTCTGTCTCCGGGTGCAGCGGCGCGTTGATCGTCACCACATCGCACACGCGAACGAGCGACTCGACGCTCGGGTGGAACCTGACGCCCAGGTCCCCCTCCACCTCGGCCGGAAGGCGGTGGCGATCCGTGTAGTGCAGCCCGACTTCGAACGGCTTCAGCCGGCGAAGCACGGCGGAGCCGATGCGCCCCGCTGCCACCGTGCCGACCTGCATGCCCTCCAGGTCGTACGAGCGGGAGACGCAGTCGGCGATGTTCCAGCCCCCGTCAAGGACCCACTGATGCGAGGGGATGTAGTTGCGCACGAGGGCGAGGATCAGCATCACGACGTGCTCGGCGACGCTGATGCTGTTGCAGTAGGTCACCTCGGCGACCGTGACCCCTCGCTCGATGGCCGCCTGGAGATCGACGTGATCCGAGCCGATCCCCGCAGTCAGCGCCAGCTTCAGGTTGGGGGCCCTGGCGATTCGCTCCGCGGTCAGATAGGCGGGCCAGAACGGTTGCGAGATGACGACCTCCGCCTCCGGAAGCTCCCGCTCGAAGACCGAGTCCGGCCCGTCCTTGTCGGACGTGACGATGAGCCGGTGCCCGCGCCCCTCGAGAAAGGTGCGCAGGCCGAGCTCTCCCGACACGCTCCCGAGCAGCTCGCCCGGCGTGAAGTCGATCCGCTCGGGCGTCGGCGTGCTCTGCCCGTCGTAGTAGCGCTCGACCTTGGGGATGTCGCCACGCGCGTACGACGACGGATAGCCGCCCACCGGATCGTCGTAGAGCACGCAGAGGATGTTCGCCATCGTCCTTCCACCCTTCGCTCGATTGATTGCGTGTCGGAATTCTCGCTGGTCGAGCGCGCGCATGGCTGCTCAGCTTGTTACGCAGTCCTAGAATTCAGCGGTGGAACCGGGTGAGCCTACTGTCGAGGCGGCGCAGCACGTGGCCGAGTTCCGCGCGGCGTTGCGGACGTTTCTCCGCCGCAGCGAGCGGATCGCCCGGACCTCTGGCCTCACACCCCAGCGATACCTGCTCCTGCTGATGATCAAGGGGTCGCCGAGCGGGACCCAGACCTCGACGGTCACCGAGCTTGCGGAGCGCCTCCAGCTCGCGCAGAGCACCGTCACGGAGCTGGTCAACCGGGCCGAGGAGGCCGGCCTGATCGCCCGGGAACCCTCGGCCACCGACGGCCGCGTCGCCCACGTGCGGCTGACCGAGGAGGGCGAACGCCGGCTCGGCCGCTCGTTCACCGCGCTCGAGACCGAGCGTCGGGAGCTCCGGCGTGCTTTCGCACACCTCGACCGGGTCTGACCAACGGCCTTCAGGTACCTTCGAATCGATGCGCTTCCTGGCATTTCTCGCGGCGATCGCAGCGTTTGCAGTGGCCGGCAACGGCTCGGCGCCGGCGGCGGGAACCTGCTCCAAGAAGGCCGCCGTTGCCGCCGTGCTGGCCTCCTCGCTCCCGCAGTACTACAAGGACGAGGCGCAGCACAAGTTCGGCCCGATCGAGGGTCTGCAGGGCGTCACCTGCCGCGACGCCACGCGTGACGGGAAGACCGACATGGCGCTCGTCTTCTACAGCGGGGGGACGGCCGGCGACATCGCGTGGGTGGTCTTTCGCCGCGTCGGCTCAGAGTGGGAGCTGGCGTTGTCCCGGCTCAAGCTCTACAAGCTGAGCCTCGCCTTCAAAGGGTCCGACATCGTCGAGACGCAGCCGGTCTACCTGAAGGGCGATGCGAACTGCTGCCCGAGCGGCGGCTTCAACCACCGGCGCTACCACTGGAACGGGAGCAAGTTCGTGCTCGCGCGGTTCTGGCACACGGACACGTACAAGGTCTAGCGCGCTACCTCCACCGGGATCACGACCACGTGGATGGGCTGGCCGTTCTCGGCCGAGGTCTCGTAGGCAACGAGCTGCGCCGGCCCCGGTGAGGCCTCGAACGGAATGCTCACGTCGAAGGTTCCGCGCGTTCCGGAGCCCGACGTCGCCGTCACGACCTGCTTGAACGCCTGGTTTCCCGCGACGTCGGTCAGCTTGAGGAGGAACGTCGCCTCGAAGGTGTTCGCGGTCCCGGAGACGCGCAACGGGCTCGTGATCGTCCCGCCCGGGGCGGGCGATTCGACGAGGATCGCGGGCGTCACCTCCTCGAATGACGCCCGAGTCAGGCTCTGTCCGGCGAGTGCGACCGACCTGACCGAGGAGAACTGCGTCAGGGTGTAGACGACCTCCCCCTCGGCCTCGTGGGACAGATCGCCGTCGAGGGAGAGGCTCGCGACGCCTCCCGTGACCTCGAGGTCGTGGAAGCTCGTCCCGCCGGGGATCGCCGTCGAGAGGCCCGCTGCTCGATCGGTGCCGTTCGGGCCGGCGAGGAGCTCCTGGAGCGCGGCCGTGGCGACCGCCTGCGTTTCGGGAACGGACCGCCGCGCGGCTGCGATCTTTCCGTCGCGGAGGAAGTAGACGCTCAGCTCGATCCTCGGCGGCGTCGTCGTGGTCGTCGGGACGGTGGTGGTCGTCGGCGCGGTCGCCGGCGGCACGGTGGGGCCGGTTGGCTCGCTGGTCGAGCTCGCTCCGCCGCAGCCGGCCAGCGCGAAAGCACCAGTCGCCGCAACGCAGACGAGAAAGGCGAGCGAGGCCCGTTTCACGCCAGCCAGTGTGCCCGAGCAGTCGGCCCGCCCAGGCGCAACATGCGCTTAACAAACGCGCAACGTAGCTTGAACAGGGGACAGCTGCGGCCGCGATATAACGGCGACGCATGCCGTGGCGCAACCGGAGTCTGTTCGTGCGCGCCGCCGGGCTTCTCGTCGCCGCCGTCGGGGGTGGCGCGATCGCGCTCGGTGGCACTGCCGGACTCGGCAAGCTCGGGAGCAAGACGACGACGGTGCGCGAGGTGACCCAGGCAGAGGCGGCCGCCCCCTCCGTCGCGTCGTTCGCCAAGCCTCCAGGCAGGGCCCTGACGATCAACGAGATCTACCAGCGGAGCGCCCCCGGGGTCGTGCAGGTCACCTCCACGTCGGTTGTGCCCTCCACCTACGACCCGTTCACGAACCCGTTCGCACCGCTCGAACCGCAGACCCAGCAGTCGCTCGGCTCCGGGTTCGTCGTCGACAAGGTCGGCCACATCATCACGAACTACCACGTCGTCCAGGGCGCCGGTCAGGTCGACGTCAGCTTCTCCAACATGGAGAGCATGCGCGCCCGGATCGTCGGCTCCGATCCGGCCACGGACATCGCCGTCTTGAAGGTGAACGCCCAGTCGAGGGCGCTGACGCCGCTCGCCCTCGGCAACTCGGACGCGGTGAGGGTCGGCGACGCGGTCGTGGCGATCGGCAACCCCTTCGGCCTCGACCGGACGGTCACGGCCGGCATCGTCAGCGCACTCCAGCGTCACATCACCGCGCCGAACAGCGGCTGGATCGACCACGTGATCCAGACCGACGCGCCGATCAACCACGGGAACTCGGGCGGCCCGCTGATGAACCCGCGCGGCGAGGTGATCGGGGTCAATGCACAGATCCAGACCGGCGGCACGACCGACGGCAACGTCGGCATCGGGTTCGCGATCCCGATCAACACCGTCAAGACGGTCGCGGCGCAGCTGATCAGGCACGGCAAGGTCGAGCACGCCTGGGTCGGCATCACCGCGGCCGGCATCGACTCCACGCTGGCCAGGCTTTTCCGCCTTCCGGTCACCCACGGCCTGCTCGTCGAGGGTGTTCAGCCCGGTAGTGGGGCCGCGAAGGCAGGGCTGAAGGCCGGTTACACCCGCGTGACGGTCGCGGGTGTGACGTACCTCCTCGGCGGCGACGTGATCGTCAAGGCCGACGGTTCGACCGTCAACTCGCTGGCGCGCCTCCGCGACCTCGTCGCGCAGAAGAAGCCGGGCGACACGTTGACGCTGGACGTCTACCGCGGTTCGAAGAAGGTCACGGTGAGGGTGATTCTTGGTCGGCAGCCGAATGCTCCTCCCGGCTAGCCGCCGCAAGCCAGGCCTCCGCTAGGAGGCCAGTGTCGGGGGCCCGATCGCCTGCCCGGGCCCCCGACGTCTAATCAGGGGGGAAACCACGTTTCCCCCCTGGATCCCCCTTCTTCTTGCCGTGGCACGGGAGGGCTCGCATCTGGCCTCCCGCCGGAGCAAGTCCGGCTCCGGCCGCGGGAGCGCGCTGCAGAGGAGGACTGGGTCGTGAGTTCTTGCCTCAGCTTGAAGATGATTGGAGGAATGACTTGGGGACGGCGGCCAAGTACGTGTGCCGTTGCAATTGGTGTAGCGGTCGTCTTTGCGTGCGCCGCCGGAGCAGGTAACCGCGGGTCTGCGGCAGCCTTGCGGGTCTGCCCGGTGACTGTTCCGACTCGAACCGTCCCGCCGAACGCGGGCTTCACCGCCGCCGGGTTCAACTACGGGAACGCGGGGCTGCGAGCGCACCTGGGCTGGCCGCACGGCATCCTCTCCGCGGGCGTTCTGCCGGACGGCGGATCCATGGCCACGATTGAGGACGACGGCTCGATCTCGACGAAGCTCGGTTGGTGGCGCGGCATGCTGGGCAAACTCCACATCACGGGAAGGCGGCTCTTCGTTGCCGCGCCCCCGCTCAGGACCCATGTTCCCGACGGATACGGGAGTCTCGGCTTCGTACCGTCGGGTCTCACCTTTCCGACGGTGGGCTGCTGGCAGGTCACCGGCAAAGTGGGGCGCGCGAGCCTGACGTTCGTCGTAAAGGTGGGGAAGCTGAAGCCCGCTTAGAGGGGTCGAGTGGGCCGCAGCGCGGCAGTGCTTTTCCGGGGGGCTCTCGCCCCCCGGGTCCCCCCGGTGTTTCCGTGGACCGCATTAATCGCGGAGCAAGCTCCGCTCGAATGGTGGGACTCCCGTCCCTCCATTGGCCCCCCTGGCTGGTATGGCTCCGCGGATTGATGAGAACCTGCGGAGAGCTTTCGGCTGCCAACGCTTCGAAGAGCGCTTCCTTGTTCTCCCGCCGTCAGGCGGGTGTGCCCGTCCGTCGGCGTAGCCGGTGGACAAACTTGATCCGCGCGTAAGCCGCGGTGTGGCAGGGGGGACGTGGGGGGGACGCAGTCCCCCCACCGAGCGGAGCGACAACTTAATCTGGCTAGCCTTGCCCTCGTGGAACCGCGGCCCGGGTCGGTGATCCTCGAAGAGCACGTCTTTCTCGAATCCGAGGAGCTCTGGCAGGACGACGGCAGTGAGGATCACGCCGGCTGGTCCTGCGTCGCGACGGATCCGTTTCCGTGCCCGGCTGCAGGTTGCGAGTTCGTCGCCGAGTTCATGACGGCTGCGCACCTCGTGCTCGTCTGGCAGGAGCGCGATGACCCGAACCTCCTGCGCCACGCCGAGCGTGCGAAACGGGTCGGGCGCAACCCGCGCGTGGTCGAGTACCAGCCCGTGTTCGGCCCGAGTGCCTCCTACTACGCGTGGGAGGCGGCCGGCCGCCCCGTCCACGGCATCCGCGGCAAATGATCGAGGACAGCTTCGGGGCGAGCTCGCCGTGGTCGGTTGGCGTTGAGGAGGAGCTGATGATCCTGGACGCCGAGACCCTTGCGCTCGCGCCCTCCGTCTACGAGCTGATCGAGAAGGCCGGTGCCGACCTGCCCGGTGAGCTGAAGACCGAGCTGCATGCCTCGATCGTCGAGTTGACGAGCCCTGTTTGCGCGGACGCGGTAGAGGCAGCCGCGTCGATGCGTGCGCTCCGGTCGGCGACTGCGGCGGCCGCCGCGAGCCTCGGCCTGCGGGTCGCGGCAGCAGGCAGCCACCCCTTCAGCCCGCCGAAGGAGCAGGCGGTGGCCCGTGAGAACCGCTATGCCGACTTCGTCGAGTACGCGGGCATGTCGGCAAAGCGTCAGGGCGTCAGCGGCCTCCACGTCCACGTGGGAATGCCCGACGCAGAGACGTGCTACGGCGTCCTCGAAGCGCTGCTGCCCTGGCTCCCCGTCGTCCTTGCGCTTTCCGCCAACTCCCCGTACTACGACGGCCTCGAGACCGGCCTGCTCTCGACGCGGGCCGAGGTGCTCGCCGCCCTGCCGCGGAGCGGCGCCCCGCCCGCTTTCGGCTCGTATGAAGGCTGGGCTGCCTTCGTCGAACGCCTCCAGGAGGCGGGGCTTCCCCTGATGAACGACTACCGGAGCTTCTGGTGGGACGTCCGCCCGCACCCCATGTACGGAACCCTCGAGATCCGGATGCCCGACCAGCCGACCTCGGTGACGCGCACTGCCGCGTTCGTCGATCTGCTGCAGCGCCTCTGTCGGCACCTCGCCGGCGAGGCGACCAGGGCCGTCGATCCTTCGAGGCGCGGCGATTACGCGCAGAACCGGTGGGCCGCTGCGCGCTTCGGGCCCTCGGCGGGCCTGATCCATCCGGACGGAGACCGGGTCGTACCAGCCCGAGAGCTTGCCGAGGAGCTGCTGACCCGCACCGGTCCGGTCGACGGTTTGGATTTCGAGTCCTGCGAGGCAGATCGGCAGCTGGAGATCGGCCGGCGGGACGGGCTTCAGGCGGTGTGCGCAGACCTGGTCGAGCGGACGCTAGCCTGGTAAGAGGCAATGGCGATTCAGACCGAGACGATCCAGGTCAACGGTGTCCGCTGCGAACGCTGCGTACACCGCCTCGCTGCCACCCTTCGCGACCACGACGGCCTCGAGCAGGCGAACGCCAACCTGATGGGTCAGGTCACGCTTGAGTGGGACGATGAGCGGACGAGCCGCGAGGCCCTGACCGCCGCGCTCGAGCGCGGCGGTTTCCACGAGGTGGTCGCCTTTTCGTCCTGAGGGGTCTGCACGGCCGCCTTCGGCGGCATTTCCTTTCCGGGGGGCTCTCGCCCCCCGAGACCCCCCGGGTGTTTCCATGGACCGCATTAATCGCGGAGCAAGCTCCGCTCGAATGGGGGGACTCCCGTCCCCCCATTGGCCCCCCCGGCTGGTATGGCTCCGCAGCCAGATGAAAACCTGCGGAGAGTTTTCGGGCTGCCAACCCTTCGAAAACGGTCCCTCTCTTCTCCCGCCGTTAGGCGGGCGTGCCCGTTCCGTCGGCGCAGCCGGTGGACAAACGTGATCCGCGCGTAAGCCGCGGTGATCCAGGGGGGCCGTGGGGGGACGCAGTCCCCCC
>JBBRYK010000056.1:0-17821 GCA_038237665.1 Gaiellales bacterium
ACGTCGAGAAGGCCGCGTAGTAGAGCAGCGGCGGGAGAATCGCCACGAGGACGATGTCCGGAGGAAGCGTGAGGTGCGGCATGCCCGGCACGAACCCGAGCGCGAGGCCGCCGAGCACAAGCAGAATCGGGTACGGGACGCAGAGCGTGGGGGCGAGCGCGACGAGGACCGCAACTGCCGCGAGCAGCGCGAAGAGCTGGAGCTGTTCGTGGCCGCTGAAGCCCAGCATGTCGTGACGATACGCGTCAGAACGCAAACTAGACTCGGCGCGGCGTGAAGGTCTGGGTCGACATCACGAACTCGCCGCACGTGCTCGTGTTCCGGCCGCTGATCGAGCTCCTCCGAGCCGACGGGCACGAGGTCGAGATCACGGCGCGCGAGTACGCGCAGACGCTCCAGCTCCTGAAGCTGCACGGGCTGGACGCCACCGTCATCGGCCGCCACGGCGGCCGCTCGCGGCTCGGCAAGGCGAGGACGATGGTCTCCCGGCTCGGCGCCCTGAAGGATTGGGCCCGCGGCCGGTCGTTCGACCTCGCCGTCGCCCACGGCTCCCATGACCTGACCCTGACGGCGAGGCGGCTCGGGATCCCCAGCTCGACGACGTTCGACTACGAGTTCGCCTGGCTCCAGCACCAGCTGGGCTGCCGCGCGGCGACCCGGGTGGTCGTCCCGCAGGCGATTCCACCGGAGCGCCTGGCCCGCTACGGGACGCATCCGCCCAAGCTCCTCCAGTACACCGGCTTGAAGGAGGAGTACTACCTCGCCGACTTCGAGCCGGACCACTCGGTACTCGACAACTGCGGAATCGACCGAGAGCGAACGCTCGCGATCGTCAGGACGCCGCCCGACGTCTCGCTCTATCACCGCCACTCCAACGACCTCTTCCCGCAGGTTCTCCACCGCCTGGGAGGAGACCCTGCCGTGCAGGCCGTCGTGCTACCCAGGACCGCAGAGCAGCGCGACTCGATTCGCCGGCTCGGGTTGCCCTCGCTGCTCGTCCCCGAGGAAGCCGTCGACGCGCAGAGCCTGATCGCGTTTGCCGATCTCGTCGTCTCGGCCGGCGGCACGATGAACCGCGAGGCGGTCGCACTCGGCGTGCCCGTCTACACCACGTTTCGCGGCAGGCGCGGCGCGGTCGACGACGCGCTGGCCAGAGAGGGGCGACTTCGGCCGCTGGCCGACCCGGCAAAGCTCGAGGTCGTGAAACGCGCGAGCGGCGATCTGCGGCGCGTCCGCCGCGACCCGGCCGACCTGCTCGCGCTGCTCTTGACCGCGCTCGAAGGCTAGGCCGCGGCCAGCGCCGCCAGGACGTCGCTGCCGTACCGCTCGAGCTTGGTTGGACCGACACCCGGGATGGTGGCCAACTCTGCCAGGCTGCCGGGCGAGCGCTTGACGATCTCCGCGAGCGTCGAGTTGTGGAAGACGACGTACGCGGGCAGGTCGTCTGCAAGCGCGCGCTCGAGCCGCCACCGTTTCAGCGCCGAATAGCGCGGATCGTCAGGCTCCGCACGCGCGCCCGACGCACGCGGCACGGCCAGACCGAGCTCGACGAGGAACGGGCTCGGCTTCCCGACCCACGACAGCGTCAGGTGACGCTTCGCGCGCGTGATCCCCACGTAGAGGAGGCGCCGCTCCTCCGCGATCTGGTGCGCCGCCTTGGCCTGGCGGACCGGGAGCTCCCTCTCCTCCACCTTCGGCATGAACACCGCCTCGAACTCGAGGCCCTTGGCCCGGTGCAGGGTGAGCAGGTTGACGCCACTGTCCTCCTCGCCGTCGCCGAACCGCCGCTCGAGCTCGGCGAGGAAACCGGCCACCGTCAGCTCGCCGTCGTCGAGGGCGGTCGCGAGCTCCACGAGGCGCTGAAGGTCGTACTGGCGCGTGGTCTCGTATTCTCCGAGCCCTTCCGGGACCTTGGGCAGAAGCCCTTCTGCGTCCGCGGCCGCCTTGACCGTGGGGGCGGCCCGAGCGGACGCCGAGTCCCGCAGGACGGCCCGAAGGCGCCGCGCGGCAGGTCGCTTCAGAAACGCTCCGCCCCGGACGCGATACGGAATACCCGCGCTGCGCAGGGCCTGCTCCCAGTCGGCCGAACGGCTGTTCAGCCGGAAGAGGATGGCCATCTCCTCGTACGGAACACCTTCCTGCGCGAGGGCGGCCAGCCGGCCGACCACATGCTGTTCCTGCGCTTCCGCCGTAGAGAACGCGACGGCCTGCGGCTCGGGGCCGGCGAGGAGCACGGCCCGCAGCTGCTTCTCGACACCGCCCAGCCTCGGTGTGAGGCGGTTGGCCAGCGACAGAACCTGAGGCGTCGAGCGGTAGTTCGTCTCCAGCCGGACGACGACCGCCTCCGGGAACCTCGTCGGCAGATCGAGGAGATGGCGCGGCGTCGCACCGGTGAAGCCGTAGATCGCCTGGTGGTCGTCGCCGACCACGCAGAGCTCGTCGCTCCCCCCGAGCCAGCGCTGGAGCAGCAGCCACTGGAGCAGGTTGACGTCCTGGAACTCATCGACCGTCACCGCCCGGCACCGGTCGCGGAAGAGCACCCCCGCCTGCGGGTCATCGTCGAACATCCGCACCGCGAGCTCGAGGAGGTCCTCGAAGTCGACGAGGCGGCGGTCGGCCTTGCGCTGCTCGTAGCGCCGGTACACGTCGACCATGAGGTCGGGTGGAAGAGGCGGGTTGCGATCCTCGACCGCCCCTCGGTAGCCCTCGGGGTCGAGCCGCCGGTTCTTCGCCCACTCGATCTCCGCGGCGAGATCGGCAGCAGGCCGGAAGCGATACGGCTTGGGCAGCGAGTTGGCGATGTGGCGAAGCATCAACACCTTCGATGGCAGGACCCCGCCCGGCGCGTGCCCGAAGTCGTGCAGCTGCTTCAGCGCGGCGGCGTGGAAGGTCCGCGCCCGGACGCCGCCGACGCCGAGCACCTCGAGTCGCGCCCGCATCTCGCCGGCCGCCTTGTCGGTAAAGGTGACCGCGAGCAGCGCTTCCGCGGGGAAGGCGCCGGAGGCGACCTGCCAGGCGATCCGCCGTGTGATCGTCGTCGTCTTGCCGGAGCCGGCGCCGGCGAGGATGACGACCGGCCCGCGGACGGCCTCGACCGCCCGAGCCTGCTCGGGGTTGAGCCTGGCGAAGATCGCGTCGCGTTGCATGGGCCGGTCAATGTAGAGAGAGGACCCGACGACGGCGCCCGAAATCACCCACCAAAGCCGTACGACTTCGTGCCGAGAGTGGAACTTCTAATGGAGCGTGTCTTCGAGGACCGCTGAGTCCACGCGCTTCGGCGCCCGCATGATCGCGGCGAGCCGGGTCACGAGCTCAAGCGTGTCGCCGTCCTCGACGAGCCGCTCCAGGTCGCCGAGCTCGTCCTCGAGCCACGCGCCGTCGATCGAAGGCCGTGACGCCCGCTTGATCTTGTCGTGCGTTGTGTCCGTCACGACCTCGCCCTTGCCCCAGAGCTCCTCGTGCAGCTTCTCGCCGGGCCGTGCGCCGACGAAATCGATCGCGATCTCCTTGTCGGGCTCCTTGCCGGAGAGGCGGATCATGCTCCTCGCCAGCTCGAGAATCGAGATCGGCTCGCCCATGTCGAGGACGAAGATCTCCCCGCGCCCACCGATCGAGCCCGCCTGCACGACGAGGGCGACCGCCTCGGGAATCGTCATGAAGAAGCGGGTCATCTCCGGGTGGGTCACGGTGACGGGGCCGCCACGCTCGATCTGCCGCCGGAAGATGGGAACGACGCTCCCTGCCGAGTTCAAAACGTTGCCGAACCGGACGGCGACGAAGCGGGTGGGGACGTCGTCGCGCACCCCGTACGACTCGACGATCCACTCGCAGATCGCCTTGCACTGACCGTAGACCGCGCGCGGGTTGAGCGCCTTGTCGGTGGAGATGAGCACGAAGCGGGCGGCTCCGAACTCGACTGCCGTGTCTGCGACGATCTTCGTGCCGAGCACGTTGTTGCGCACCGACTCGACCGGGTTCGCCTCCATCATCGGCACGTGCTTGTAGGCCGCCGCGTGGAAGACCACGCTCGGGCGGTACTTGTCGAATACCTGCCGCATCTTCGTCCTGTTCTGGACGTCGCCGAGCACGGGAAACGCGCGGGTGTAGCCTCGCTCGTCGACCAGCTCGCGCTCGATCGCAAAGAGCGCTGGCTCGCTGTTGTCGACCAGAATCACGCGACCCGCTCCCACACGGGCAATCTGGCGGCAGAGCTCCATGCCGATCGAGCCGCCCGCGCCCGTGACGAGGACCGTCTCGTCGCGGAGATACGCCGCGATCGCGTCGAGATCCACCTCCACGGGCTCTCGCCCGAGAACGTCCTCGACCTCGACGGGCCGCAGGTGCGGCGCGAGCGGATCGTCGTCCTCCGAGAAGATCTCGTAGAGCGCCGGCAGCGTCTTCACCGGAACCCGGTTGGCCCGTGCGATCTCGACGACCTTCTGCCGCGCCACGCCGCCGGCGGAGGGCATCGCGATCAGGATCTCGTCGGGCTTGTTGTCGCGGATCACGTGCGGCAGGTCGTCCGTCGTTCCGAGCACCCGCACCCCGTGCATGCGCAGGTTCTTCTTGCGCGGATCGTCGTCGACGAGGCCGATCGGCGTGTACCCGAGGGCCCGGTTCCGGAGTAGCTCGCGGATGATCGAGTCGCCTGCGTCGCCGGCCCCGACGACGATCACCTCCTTCCCGCGCGCGACGAGACCGCCGGAAGGCCGCTCGATCAGCGTGCGCGCGAGCAACCGAGTACCCGCGATGAACGCAAGCGTCAGGAGCAGGTCGAGCACCGCGACCGACCGGGGCAGCCGGAGGTCGTGCACGGGTGAGGCGAAATAGACGGTGACGTCCGCGATCAGGCAGCCGACGGCGACGCCGCGCGCCGCGCCCCACATGTCCCGCGTCGACACGTAGCGCCACCAGCGGTTGTAGAAGCCGAAGAGGATGAAGACGACGAGCTTGATCGCGAGGACGATCAGGATCGTGCGCTTGAAGAGCGTGTCGTAGAAGGGCGGCACGCCGTGGTCGAAGCGGAGCGTGAAGGCGAGCCACCAGGCCGTCGCCACGAGCGCGGCGTCGGCGGCGACCTGCCAGACGCGATGCCTGTTCACCGGAATCACGCCACACCCACCCTGGCCGCGTCCCGCACGACGGACACGATCGTCTCCTGGACGTCCTCGCCGATCCCGGCCCACATCGGCAGCGCGAGGTTCTCACGGCTCGCGCGCTCCGTCTCGGGCAGCGAGCCCTTCGAGTAGCCGAGATACCTGAAGGCCGGCTGGAGGTGCATGGGCGTCACGTAGTAGGACCCGTGGGAGATCCCGGCCGCGGCGAGGCCGGCGGCGAGCCGCTCGCGTTCGGCCGAGCGCACGACGTAGAGGTGGTAGACGTGGCCGCCGTCGTCCGCGGGCAGCTCGGCGAACTCGCCGAGGCCGAGCTCGGCGTACCGTGCCGCAGCCTCACGTCGTTCGCGGTTCCACCCGTCCAGAAACGGGAGGAAGAGCCGCAGCGCCGCAGCCTGGAGCTCGTCGAGCCGCGAGTTGTACCCGACCGCCTCGAAGTCGATCTTGTCCCGTGAGCCGTGGAAGCGCAGGAGCCGCACCCGCTCGCCCAGCTCCTCGTCGGTCACCCCGACGAGCCCACCGTCGCCGAGCCCGCCCAGGTTCTTCGTCGGGTAGAAGCTGAACGTCGAGGCGACCCCCGTGCGGGCGACCCCCGGAGCCCCGAAGGCCTGGGCGGCGTCCTCGATCAGCGGCGGGCCGAGCGAGGCGAGGGCCTCGAGCCGTGCCGGCAGTCCGAACAGGTGGACGGGCATGATCGCCTTCGTACGCGGGGTGATCCGGTCGGCCACGTCGGCCGGGTCGAGGTTGAACGTGGCCGGCTCGATCTCCGCGAAGACCGGCGTGGCTCCGCGCCGCGCAATCGCCTCGGCGGTCGCGTAGAAGGTGAAAGACGGGCAGATCACCTCGTCGCCGGGCCCGATCCCGAGCGCGTCGAGAACGATCACGAGCGCGTCCGTCCCGTTGGCGACCCCGACGGTTTGCGGAACGCCCAGATACTCGGCGGATTCCTCCTCGAAGGCCTTGACGTTCGGGCCGAGGATGAACGCGCCGCCTTCGAGCACCTCCGCAAAACGTGCCCGGATGTCGGGCAGCAGGGGGCCGTACTGGGCGGCCGGGTTAAAGAGTGGGATCCTGGCCACTACCCGTCAGTTTAGGTTGGGACGGCCGCCGTCGCTTCCACAGCCAGATCGCGAGGCCGACCGCGAGGAGGACGACAACGGCGATCTCGACGTAGCCGAAATCGTGGTGGAACGTGCGGTAGCTCGTGCCGACGCCCCAACCCACGCCGGCGAGCGCGAAGCACCAGATCGCGCTCCCGAGCGCCGTCAGCAGCGTGTACAGATCGAGCCGCATCCGGGCCACCCCGGCGGGGATCGAGACGAACGAGCGGATCACCGGAGTGAGCCGTCCGAGAAAGACCGCCCAGTCCCCGCGGCGCGCGAACCAGGCCTCGGCGCGGTCGAGCTTCTCCGGCGTCAGGTGGAACACCCGACCATGGCGCTCGAGAAAGGGCCGGCCCGCGTAGGCGCCGATTCCCCAGCCGAGCAGCGAGCCGACGACGTAGCCGATCGTTCCCGCCAGCGAGACGGTGAAGAAGATCCAGAAGGGCGAGGTCACGTGGGCGCCGAGCAGATCGACGCCGTGCGTCGAGAACGCGCCCGCTGCGAGCGCTCCCGCCGAGACCATGACGAGCTCGCTGGCGGCCGGAAAGACGGCATCTACGAGCATGAGCAGGAAGACGGCGTAGACGCCGTGGTGGCCCACGAACGACGTGACCGACGACGTCAGCGATGCGACGGGCACCGTCGGCGAGTCTAGCTCGGCTTCCTTCGCGGAAGCGGCTTTGGCTTCGCCTTGACGACGCGGAACGTCGTCGCCAGCTCGACCCGCCCGAAGCCGTTCGTCGCAGCCACCTTGACGACGTACCGGCCCGGATAGACGGGGCTTCCGCTGTGGCCGCGACCATCCCACTGGAGCACGAGTTGGCCGGCAGCCACGCGCTGCGACGCAATGTTGACGATGGGGGCTCCCGTCTCGCTCTCGACCCACGCGAGCACGGTCGCCGTCTGCCCGACGCTGACCGTGGCGACGGCCCTCGGGTTGGCACGGGGCACGGCCATCGCCGGCGGCTGCGAACGCAGCGAGCCCAGCGTGTTGTTGACGGTGAAGCCGCGATCGACGGAAGAACGCTGCCCCTGGTCGTCCACGCCCGTCACGACCCACTGCCAGCGGCCCTGGAGCGGGGCCGGCCCGGCGGGCGGCCACACGATCTTGTAGACGCCGGCGTTCTTCAGCCCGGCATCCGAGTAATACGCCCTTCCGTCGGGCCCCACGAGCTGAGCGGTCACCGTCGTCGGCCGGACGAGCTTGTACGCGAGGGCCTGGCGGTCGGCGATGCCGTCGCCGTTCGGCGAGAGCACGGGCTGCGGGGCGGGTGGCACGTAGACGCCCGTGTAGTAGACGAGCACCGCCTCCTTGACCGCACGCTCGGCGCCGTCGGAGGGCGCGTTCAGAAGGCGGCCGTCAAAGGCCATCGTGCTCGAGCCGCCGGAGTCGAGGGCCGAGGCCGTCACGCACCCGAGCCGCTGCATCGCCTGGCCGAGCTCGAAGTTCGTCAGGCCGACGCTGTACCCCGGCTGGCGGCCGTCGACGACCAGCATCACGATCTTTCCGTCGGCCAGCTGGCCGACGGCGCTCCGCGGGGCCCGCGGAAGCAGCTGGTCAGGCGTGAAGAGCTCGTTCGCCCGGAACACGACCTTGCCGTCCCTGACGACGATCGGCCCGCCGCCGAGCCCCTGCAGCATCGAGGTCCAGTCCGGCTGGAGCAACAGCCGCAGCGTCAGGTCTCCGCCGACGAGAGCCTCGGCCGCGAGCCTCGGCACCTGCGTCCCTCGTGCGACCAGCACGGCGCCGCCGACCGGGATCGGCGTGTTCCCACCCTGCGCGATCTGCACGACGACGCCTGGCAGGTCCACGTTCGGCAGCGCCGGCGACATGGGCGAGAGCACCGCCTCGTAGGAGCCAGGAGAGGCGGGTGTCGCGGGCCCCCAGGCCGGCGTATAGAGCGAGGTGCCGTTTGCCGGAGGGGTCTCGTTCAGGCCGTTCAGGGTGCGGCGCGGGCCCGTCCCCTGCCACGTCCCGAACATCGTCACGCGGTCGACGTGCAGCGTCCCCTCGGAGTCGATGCCGATGCTCGACCGCTCCGCGGACGGCCGATGCCAGAGCACGCCGTCCTGCATCACGAGTCCGGTCGGGTGCCCGTCGGCCGAGTTGAAGAGGTCGCCGTTGATGCCGGCGACGGTCGCGCCGCCGGAGACGCGCTTCTGGATCGAGGTCACGGTTCCGCGACCCAGGATGGTTCCGTCCGCGAGCGCCGGACGAAGGCTGTAGAGCCCGCCGGGCCGAGGTGCGACGAGCACGTGGTAGACAACAGGACCGTGGCTCGTGAAGGCGACCTGCTGCTCGTAGGTGACGCCGGGCATGAGCAGGGTCCGCGGCTGCGCCGCGGCCGGTCCAGCCAGGACCAGCCCGAAAACCCCCGCAATGAGCGCCCGGCGAAGCACGACGGCGCGTTTCAGGGTAGCGGCCGCCAGTTGGTGAACGTCTCGCAATACACTCGCGTTCGGTGTCGCGGCGTCTAGTTCCTCCCCTCGCGCTCGCAGCGATCCTCTTGTTGCCTTCTCCGGCAACTAGTGAGCCGGCCGGGGCAACTCCGGTGCCGATTCTCATGTACCACGTGATCGCGGACCCCGCGAGCGGCGCGCCCTATCCCGACCTCTACGTCTCCCCCGGCGTCTTCAGAGCGCAGGTCGCCTGGCTCGCCGCGCACGGGTACCGGGGCGTGACGCTGAAACGCGTGTACGACTCCTGGCAGGGGCGGGCGAAGCTTCCGGCCCACCCCGTCGTCTTCTCCTTCGACGACGGCTACCTCCCCGACTACACCGTCGCGATGCCCGTGCTCGAGGCGCGCGGCTGGCCCGGCATGCTCAACCTCGCGGTCGAGCACCAGTGGAACGACCTGCCGCCGCGCTACATCTGGAAGCTGCTCGGGGCCGGCTGGGAGCTCGACGGCCACACGTTCACGCACCCCGACCTGACCGGGCTCGGGGCTGACCAGCTCCGCCACGAGATCGGCGAGTCCCGGCAGTTCCTCCGCCGGCAGTACCACGTTTCCGTGGACTTCTTCTGTTATCCCGCCGGGCGCTACAACGATGCCGTCGTGGCCGCTGTGCGGGCGGCGGGGTACCTCGGGGCGACAACGACGAACTACGGGCTCGCACGCCCCTCTCAGGGCCTGTTCACGCTCTCGCGCGTACGCGTGAACCGCGACGACGGTGTCTCCGGCCTCAGAGCGAAGCTGCGCGCGCTCGGCGCCTGACGCCGTTAAGCCCCGCCTTACACTCCCTTGTTCGGCGGTTTGCATTGGTGATGCGAGAATTGCCGCGATGATTCGCCGAACGGCAGGCGCGCTGATCGTCATCGGCGCCGTTGCGGTGGCGGCCGCCGCGGGCTCCGGTACAGCCGCACCGACCGTCGAGCGGGCCGCAGCGGTCCGCCTCCATGTCCGGATCGCGATCCCGCGCCCCGGCGACATCGTCCTCGCGCGGATCGTCGTGCGAGCGCGACCGGGTATCGGCGTCCCGGTGCGGCTCCGGCTCAAGGCGCTGAACGCCGACAAGCTCCGGCCCTCGATCGTGGCCGTCGGCGGCGTCGTGTCGTTGCACCGCCGCCCGCTCAAATACGTGAGCGTGGTGGCGATCATCAACAAGCGTGTGGCGCTCCGGAAGCCGCGGACGCCCTGGGACCGCTTCGTCGACATCGACCTCGTCAACGCCGTCGGTGCGACACCCGCCGACGCCCGCCAGTACTTCCGTGGGCACGTGCGCGTCGCGCGCGACATCATCACCCACTTTGGCGAGCCCGGTCAGCAGGCGCTGCTCGATCTCTTCCAGCCGGTCGAAGGCGACACGCTGACCCCGATGCAGCAGGCTCTGGCCGACCGCGGGCTCGACTCGATCGCCCTCGCCGGCCTTCCGGCGCGAACCACGTCCGCGCTGCGTGAGACCGCCCCTCCGAAGGCGATCCTGGCGGACTCGGCCGACGCTGCGAAGTCGGCGTGCTCGAACGACGCCGACCACACCGAGAAGGCGGTCAAGCACGTCGAGGGCGACGTCGCCAGCACCCTGAACCCGGTCAACGCGAACGACCCTACGACGGCGAAGCGCTGCGACCTGACCCGGTTCCTGTTCAAGGGGCTCCGGCTGTCGTTCTCGGCCCCGAATCCGTCCGGTGCGCTGGGCGCCTTCGCCCTCTCGAACATCACGGGGTCGGTCTGCGGCGATCCGCTGAAGACAGCCTGGAACGTCACGTTCGCCTCCACGGGCGAGGGCACCAGGACCGCCCAGCCGAAGTTCTCGAGCGCGAACCCCTTCACGATCGCCACCCGCAGCTTCGGCAGCGGCTCGACCCTCGCCGCCAGGCTTCAGTACGACACGACGGCGACACCGGTGATGAAGGTCTCCGGGACGCCCAAGGGCAAGGTCACGAAGGTCGTCGCGAGCCCGACGCAGGTGGCCGTGACGTCGACCGCCGTCCAGGCCTGCTGAACCGACACCTGCCTCGCGCGGCGATACTTGTACTCGTGACGCGCGCGAGCCGCACCGACCTGGTCGAGGAGCTGATCTCGGGGTTCCCGCACATTCCCCGCGAGGCCGTGCTGAAAGAGGACCTGCTTCGCGCGGGTATCGCCTTCGACCGGTCGGCGCTCAGCGACAACCTCGAGGGTGAGATCAAGCCGAAGTCGTACTTCATCTTCTCGTTCGACCAGAAGCCGCTGGCCGATCTGGGCGAGGCGGCGCTTCGGCGCCCGCCCGAGGAGATCGCGCTCACGGGTGGCCCGTACGAGCTCCGCCGCACGATCGTCTCCGTGCGGGTCAATCCGGCTTCGCCCTATCGTGCCGCCCCCAGCGCAGACGGTCGGCTGCGACTCGCTCTCGAGGGCCGGGAGATCGCGGACATCACCCTGCCGCCGATGCCCGAGTACTACCGGCACACGCTCAGGAACGGGAAGACGGTGATGGAGACGGCCCCGACCATTCAGTGGGGCTACCTGATCTACCTGACCGTCTTGCGGCTCTGCCAGTACTTCGGCGCCCACGAGGAATGCGGCTTCTGCGACATCAACCACAACTGGCGCCAGCACAAGCAGGCGGGCCGCCCGTATACCGGGGTGAAGCCGGTCGAGGACGTGCTGGAGGCGCTGGAGCTGATCGACCGCTACGACACCGAGAAGGCGAGCAAGGCGTACACGCTCACCGGCGGCTCGATCACGAGCACCGTCGACGGGCACGCCGAGGCCGACTTCTACGGGCGGTACGCGCAGGCGATCGAGGCTCGCTTTCCCGGCCGCTGGATCGGCAAGGTCGTCGCCCAGGCGCTCCCGAAAGAGGACGTGCAGCGCTACAAGGACTACGGCATCTCGATCTACCACCCGAACTACGAGGTGTGGGACGAGCGCCTCTTCTCGATCATCTCGCCGGGGAAGCAGCGCTACGTCGGGCGCGAGGAATGGCACCGCCGGATCTTCGACGCCGCGGAGGTGTTCGGATCGCGCTACGTGATCCCGAACTTCGTCGCCGGCGTCGAGATGGCGAAACCGTTCGGCTTCCCGACCGTCGAGGCGGCGATCGCGAGTACCGCCGAAGGCCTCGACTACTTCATGAGCCGAGGGATCACTCCGCGGTTCACGACCTGGTGCCCGGAGCCGACGACGCCGCTCGGTCGCGACAACCCGGACGGAGCGCCGCTCGAATACCACGTCCGGCTGCTCGAGGTGTACCGCGCGACGCTCGACAAGCACGGGCTGAAACCGCCGCCCGGGTACGGCATTGCCGGTCCGGGCAACGCAGTCTTCTCGGTCAGCTCGTTCATGGACACGCTCCAGCCCGAGGAGGTCCCGGTGGAGGAGGCGGTGCCGGCGTGAACCGGATCAGCGTCGACGAGGCCCGCGAGCTCTGGGTGCACGCCGGCGATGACGAGCTGAAACGCCTCGCGCAGGACGTGCGTGCCCGGTACCACGACCCGAACCGCGCGACGTACATGGTCATGCGGATCATCAACTACACGAACGTGTGCGTCGCCCAGTGCGATTACTGCGCCTTCTACGTCCTCCCGAGGGAGGACGGGGGTTACGTGCTCTCGCGCGACGAGGTCTTCGCGAAGATCGACGAGCTGCTCGATTTCGGGGGCGACCTGGTCGGGTTCAACGGCGGCTTCAACCCGAGGCTGCCGCTCGACTACTACTGCGACCTGTTCGCCTCCGTGCGCGCGCGCTACGGCGAGCGAGTCGAGTTCTATGCGCTCACGATCGCCGAGTTCGTCTTCCTCGCCGACCGCGCCAAGCTGAGCTATGCCGACGCGGCCGCGCGGCTCGGCGACGCCGGCGTTCACTGGGTTACCGGCGGGGGGAGCGAGATCCTCACCGAGGACTTCCGCAAGCGCCATGCGAAGTGGAAGTACACGGTCCGCGACTACTTCGAGGCGCAGCGCGCCGTCGTCGAGAGCGGGCTGAAGACGACGGCGACGATGGTGATCGGCTTCGACGAGACGCTCGAGGAGCGCCTCGAGCACCTGCAGCGCACTCGGGACTTCCAGGACGCCTGCCTCCGCGACGGCTACGACGGGCTGTTCTCGTTCCTCTGCTGGACGTACAAGCCGTACGGCACGGCGCTGGGAGGTCGTGAGATCGGGCCGGAGGAGTACCGGCGGCACATCGCCCTGTCCCGGATCTTCCTCGACAACATCGAGCACGTCAGGACGTCGGTCCTGACGCAGAACGAGGACGCGTTCGCCGCGCTCGAGTACGGCGCCGACGACTTCGATCTGCCGATCGAGGACGAGGTCACCCAGAAGGCGGGTGCGCGGATCGATCTCGACCTGGAACGCCTGCTCGCGGTTCCCCGTTCGCTCGGCTACACGGTCGAGTACCGGCACGCCGAGCGGCCCGCCCGGGTCCGCGCTGTTAGCTAGCGCGAGACCGTCGCCGTCCCGGCCGAGACGAACCGCAGCTCCGGCACCTCGTCGAGCTCACCGACGTCGCGCGCCAGCTCGAGGAAGGTGTAGAGGCCGGCGCGCTCGCGCGGCCCGAAGCGGTAGCGCAGCTTCTCGAAGTAGCGCGCGAGAAACCCGGCCGGATATCCGTAGCGTTCAGCGGCCTCGTAGGCGAGCACCTCCGGCTGCGCACGCGCGAGCCGGACTGACGCCACGAGGGCGTCCTCGAGCTCGGCCAGGCCGTCGGGCGCCGGATCCGGGCAGGCCCAGACGGCGAAGACCATCGGCAGACCGGTCCGCTCGAGCCACAGGCGTCCGAGGTCGTAGTGAGGCGTCGGGTCCTCGAAGGCGCTCCGGAGGGCCGCATCCCCGATCAGGAGCGTCGCGTCCGCCTCCTCGCCGAGTGGGACGTGCTCCGCCTCGGGCAGCAGGACGCGCGTCAGCACCACCGACGTCGCGCTCTCCGGGGTGATCGCGATCGTCTCCACCTGCTCGAGCGGCTTGCGCGAGACGAGCTGGATCGAATCGACGGCGCCCTCGGAGGAGACGCACAGCCGCGGCAGGATGCGGAGCCGGTCGGCGTGGCGCGCGTATTCGATCGACGAGATCGGCGCAAGGTCGAGCTCGCCCGCGAGCAGCGCGCGGTTCAGCGCAGTCGGAACGCCGGCGACCTCAACGACCTCGGCGTCGAGCCGGTGGAAGACCGGCGCCATGTTGACGTACGAGATCCGACCGAGGCGGATCACTAGCTCTCTCGTTCGACGACAGCGTGCGTGAGCGACTCGAGCTCCTCACGGTAGACCTCGCCGTTCAGGCTGGCGCGGGCGCGCTCCGCGTACTCGCAGGCGACGGCGCGCGCCCGCTCGACCGCGCCGGAAGCGGCGACGCGGACGAGAGCGCCGTCCAGCGGCCCGCCCGCGAGGGCGCGGCGCACGATCTCGTCGCTTGCGGCTGCATAGAGGAGCGGCAGCGTGGGCGTGCCCTCACGCAGGTCGGTGCCGGCGATCTTGCCGGTCTCCACGGACTCGCCCGAGCAGTCGAGGATGTCGTCCGTGATCTGGAACGCGATCCCGAGCTGGAGCCCGAACTCCCCCAGCCGGCGCGACCCGCCGCCGAGCCGGCAGGCAGCCTCGAAGAGCTTTCCGGTCTTCAGGCCACATCGCTCCAGGTAGCTGTCTACCGTGGTGTCGGGGTCGTGCGTCTGCCGGCGCTGCAGCGCCTCCCCCCGGGCGAGGCAGAGTGTCGCGCCCGCGAGCAGCGAGATCGCGCGGGTGTCGCCTGTTGCGCTCAGCTCGGCGAACGCGCGGGCGAAGAGGTAGTCGCCGGCGGCGCGTGCGGCGGCAGGCCCGTACGCCGACCAGGCTGACGCACGGCCGCGCCGGAACTCCGCCCCGTCGATCAGGTCGTCGTGGACGAGCGTGGCCATGTGCACGAGCTCGACGGCGACGCCTGCCGCCAGTGACACCTCGTGGCCTGGCGGCGTGGCGAGGAAGACGAGGAGCGGGCGAAGCCGCTTGCCTCCGGCAGCGAGCGCCTCCGAGGAGACGTCGGCGACGAGCCCGTGCCCGGTTACCGCCCGCTCGAGCCGCTCCTCGAGTGAGTCGAGGTAGCTGTCGAGGCCCGGCGTGTCGCGGATCGTGGCGAGCGCGTTCACGGCGCGGCGGCCTTCGGCGTCTGGGCGACATGGAGCGCCACGATCCCGCCGGCGAACAGGCGGTACGTGACGGTCTCGAATCCACTCTGCAACACCGTCGTCCGAAGTTCCTCGGGGCCCGGGAAGCGCCGGACGCTCGCGGGGAGGTAGGTGTAGGCCGCCCCGCCGCGGAAGAGCTTGCCGGCGAGCGGGATCAGGCCGTCGAACCAGAGCTTGTAGAACGGCGCCAGAGGCCCGCGCGGGCGCGTGATCTCGAGGACGGCGAGGCGGCCGCCCGGCCGGAGCACCCGCCGGAGCTCGGCGAGGCCCTGCTCGAGGTCGGCCACGTTCCGAACGCCGAACCCGACCGTCGCCGCGTCGAACGCCTCGTCCTCGAAGGGCAGCGCCAGCAGGTCTCCGTTGATCCATTCCAGCTGACCCCCTGCTCCGGGCGCTTTCCGGCGCGCTCGCTCCAGCATGCGCTCCGAGAAATCGAGCCCCATGACCTCGCGAGCGCCCGCTCGCGCGGCCGCGAGCGCCAGGTCGCCCGTGCCGCAGCAGGCGTCCAGCACGTGGTCGCCGGGCCGGACGACCGCCTCCGCGGTGAGCCGGCGCCAGCGCCGGTCGAGCCCGGCCGTCATCGAGTGGTTCATCGCGTCGTAGACCGGCGCGATCCGGTCGAACATCGACCGCACCTCGTTCGGGCTCAGCGTTCCCGTCTCGACGGTCACGAGCTCTGGCCCCAGCGCGGAACGAGCGTATTGTCGAGGCCGAGCTGGTCGAGGCAGCGTCCGACGATGAAGTCGACGAGGTCGTCGACCGTCTCCGAGCCGGCGTAGAAGCCCGGAGCGAGAAAGAGGATCGTCGCTCCCGCGCGCCGCAGTCGGAGCATGTTCTCGAGGTGGATCTCCGAGAGCGGCGTCTCGCGCGGCATGACGACGAGCTTCCGCTCCTCCTTGAGCGCAACCGACGCCGCCCGGTGAATCAGGTTGGACATGGCTCCGGAGGCAAGCGTCCCGAGCGTTCCCATCGAGCAGGGGCAGATCACATAGGCGTCGACCTTGGCCGAGCCGCTCGCGTACGGCGCGCGCCAGTCGTTCGGGTCGTGAATCGTCACCGCCTCGCCGCAGCGCTCGGTCAGCCGGGCGAGCGTCTCGTCGCGCGAGAGGCGCGCCTGCCCGTAGAGCTCGGTCGCCAGCACCTCGATTCCGGCGCTCGAGGCCGAAAGCCCAACCTCGCAGTCGGCGCCGACCAGGGCCTCGAGCAGGCGTGCCGCGTACGGCGCTCCCGAGGCGCCGGTGATGCCGAGGAAGACCCTCATTGGCGCGGCGCTACTTCGGGCCCTTGGAGGCCGAGAGAAAGACCGCGAGCTGATGGAGGAAGGTCGGGCCGAGCGAGCCGAACTTCGGCATCACGTTGTTTCCGAACTTCGAGGGGTCGGCGATGTAGGTCTGGAGCTGCTTGACGTCTTTCCTCGTGCCTTCCTTGCTCAGATCGGGCGCGCCGAGGTTGCTCGAGCCCGCGCCGAGGTAGGTGTGGCACGTCTGGCAACCGACCTGGGCAAAGACCTTGGCGCCCGCGATCGCGGTCGGGTTGTCCGCGAAGCCCTGCTGCTTCGCCCACTTCGGCACGAGCACGAGGTTCTCGCTGGCGAGCGACTCCTTGGCCGTCGCGCCCTTGTAGGTGAGCACGCCCATCGAGACCGCCACGAGCACCGCGGAGACGAGCGCAACCGGCCGCCGGAGCAGGCGTCGCTCCTGGCGCAGGTCGATGAAGGGCAGCGCCAGCAGGATCATCAGCAGGATCGTGGGGATCCCGATCGTCCCGAGAATGACCGAGTCCGGCCATTTGAAGATCCGCAGGAGATAGAAGAGGAAGTAGAAGTACCAGTCCGGGCGCGGAACGAAATTGATCGTGCCGGGCTGGGCCTCGTCCGAGTAGCGCGGGCCAAGCAGGCACGAGTGGTGCTCGCACCCTGCCTCCGGCCCCGTCGTGAACTTCCAGATGCAGGCCAGCGCGATGATCACGGCCACGACCACGAAGCTCATGACGGTGTCGTGGAACATCGCGTAGGGGAAGAACGGCTTCCCTCGCTCGTCGACGTCGCGCTTGTACTGCTGGTGCCGCGCTCGCCGCTCCTGGAGCCGCCGGCTAGCCACGGTCAGGCCTCCCGACGACGCCCCGGGCGCGCGGCTCCACGAGCCCGCTGCGACCCGTCTTCGGCGCCTCGGGCTCGAGTGGACCCGAGCCCGCAGCGTCCTTCGACCACGGCGGCGAGCTGACTCCGAGACGGACGACGAGGTACAGGTGCAGCCCGATCAGCGCGAACAGGGCGCCTGGGATCGCGAGCATGTGGAGGGAGTACCAGCGGGCTAACGTGTCCGGCCCGATCTCGGCACCGCCCCGCAGGATCGAGGCGATGAACGGGCCGAGGAACGGCACCGTGCCGTTGATGTTGATCCCGACGACCGTCGCCCAGTAGGCCGTGTTGTCCCACGGGAGGAGGTAGCCCGTGAAGCCCTCGAACATGCCGAGAGCGAGCAGGAGCACGCCGATGATCCAGTTCAGCTCGCGCGGATACTTGTAGGCGCCGAACAGGAAGACGCGAGCCATGTGGAAGAACATCAGGATCACGAAGACGCTCGCGCCCCAGCGGTGCATCCCGCGCACGAGCCAGCCGAGCGTCACGTCGTTGGTGATGTGCTGGATCGACTTGTAGGCCGAGTCCGGGTCCGGCTTGTAGTACATGGCGAGGATCACGCCGGTGACCGCCTGCACGAGGAAGGCGGTCAGCGTTGCCGAGCCGAGCGTGTGGAACCAGTTCGTGTCGCCGGGGACCTTGCGGAAGAGGAAGTACTTGACGCCGCCGACGAGCCCGGAGCGCTCCTCGAGCCAGTCGAGCGGGTACTGGATCGCGGCCTCGATCTGCTGCCGCTTGGCCGATTTCTTGGGCGTCGCCATCGCCGCCGCCTACCCGTGTGGGGGTTGAAGGGGATAGAGCCAGCCCTCGATGCCGGACACGTGCTGGCCGGGGCCGGCGAGCTCGAAGCGCTGGATCTTGGCAGCGGCGCCTGCGCCGTCGACA
>JBBRYK010000057.1:0-17608 GCA_038237665.1 Gaiellales bacterium
CGGCGCGCGCGAGCAGCGGGCCTTCGGCCCGGGTCCCGAACGCCTGGTAGGGGCCGAACGCCAGCTCGGTGACCACGTCGAGCTTGATCCAGGTCCCGTCCTGCACGTCGAAGCCCAGATAGAAGCGGTGCGTCCCGTGCCCCCAGGTGCGCAGGCGCCGGAAGCCCGCACGCTCGAGCGCGCCTCCGGCGCGCCTGGCGTTCCCGACGAGGAGGTCGACGTCGCCCTGGGGCGCCGCGAGGTCGTCCTCGCCCCGCAGGACTGCCCAGGTCACGCCGTCCTCATCGAGCGCGGCGAAGGCGCTCGCGAGCAGAGGATGGAGCCCGGTCACGCGAGCGCCGTCGCGACCAGCTCGATGTTCTCCTCGCGCCAGCGCCGGCGCTCGAGCCGGTCTGCGGACTTCCCGACGTCTCGACTGACGAAGTCGAGCCAGTAGGCCGCGACGAGGTCCTCGAGGAGCTCCGGCGTCGACTCGACGCCTGCGCGGGAGAGCAGCCCCTGCGCCCGCTCGTCCCCGCCCGCGCGGGCCCAGGGGAGCAGGAACTCGACGATCGTCGGCCCGAGGTTCCGGCGGTGGCGGAGGTAGTCGTCGGTTGCGATCAGCTGCAGGTAGTCGTGGAGGGGGAGCCGCGGACCCGCTGCATCCCAGTCGATCACGCCGGTGAGACGAGCCCCGGAGACGAGCAGGTTGCCCGCGTGGAAGTCGCCGTGAGCAAAGCCTCGCGGCAGATCGAGCGACCGCAGGCGCTTCACTGTCTCGGCGATCGCGGGGAAGGCTCGATCCGTGATCCAGGCATTCGCGTATGCGCTGGGGCTGACGAAGAAGAGATCCCCCAGGAACTGGAGGCCGGCGTCGAGCAGCCCGTCGTCCAGGCCTGGCGGTGGGCTGCCGGGAAGTCGCGGTTCGCGCGACCAGTGCGCGAGCCCGAGCTGGCCCGACTCGGTCGTCCAGGGAACGAGCTCCGAGGTGAAGCCGGCTGCGCGAAGGCCGGCCAGCGCTGCGACCTGCCCGTCGACCGGCCTCGAGCGGCCGATGGACACGCGGAGAACCTCCGTGTCCGACAGAGCCACGACCGCTCCCTCGCGCAAGAGCGGAGGCCGGGTTCCACGGTCTCCAACCAGACTTTGCAACACAGTGTTACTTGCGCTTCTTCGCCCCACCGCGACGGCTCCGAGGGGAAGCGACCCGGTCCCGAGCTCGCCTTCGAGGTTCCAAGTCAGCACCTCGACGAGCGGGTAGCCGAGCTGTTCGAGGCTCGCCGCCGCCGCTGCCGCCCGGGCCTGCACCGACACGGAGCGGAGCACACGCTGCGCTGCGCGGACAAGGCGGAGCCGATGCTCTTCCGGGGTGGGGGCGAGGAAGGGAACGGCGGCGACCCCGGCCTCGCCGCGAATGTCGCCCGGCGCTCCGATCTCGATGTCCGGCGGCTCGAGCGACGTCGCCGACGCCGGCAGCACGGCCGGCAGCCAGGCCAAGCGAGGATCCGCGGGTTCCAGGGGGAAATCGTCCAACTTGATGCACTATGAGTCGTGTGCGGCGTCACTTCCACGCGCCGCGGTGATGATCCTCTGATGGCTGAGATGCAGCCTCGCTCGCGCCGCCCCTCGTTCCTGTCGTCGGCGGCGTTGACCTGGGGAACGAACATCGCCGTCGCGATCCTCGCGCTCGTGAACGTCCTGATCGTCGCACGAACGCTCGGGCCGACCGGACGCGGCCAGGTCGCCTTCCTGACGACGATCGGGACTCTAGTTGCCTATTTAGCAAACATGGGCATCAACCAGTCGAACTCGAATCTCGGTGGAACCCGGCCCGAGGCTCGCCCGGCACTGGCGACGAACTCCGTCCTCTTCGCCCTCCTCTTCGGCGCGCTCGGGGCGGGGGGCGTGCTCGCCCTGGTGGCGATCTTCCCGGGCGCGGGCGGCGATTCGAGCGCCACGCTCCGCTGGATCGCGCTGGCCGGGATCCCCGTAGTGATCCTGGAGACGTACCTGACCAACCTGCTCCAGGCCGAATACGGCTTCATCGTCACGAACGCGGCCTGGCTGGCCGGCCCGTTCGTCAACGCGGCCACCAACGGCATCCTCGCGGGCCTCGGCCATTTGACGCCCAAGAGCGCAATCACCGCCTGGGCGGCCAGCTGGGCGGTGTCCGTCTCGGTGCTCGTGATCGCGCAGGCCCGGCGGGCCGGCTTCGGGCGGCCGAGCCTGCCGCTCGCGCGCGCGATGCTCTGGTTCGGGCTGAAGGCGCACGCGGGCAGGATCCTGCTCGTGGGCAACTACCGGCTCGACCAGTGGCTCGTCGGAACGATCGCGGGTTCCCGGGAGCTCGGGCTCTACAGCGTCGCAGTCGCCTGGTCGGAAGGGCTCTTCTATCTTCCGACCGCGCTCGTGAGCGTGCAGCGGCCCGATCTCGTCCGCGCGACTCCGCAGGAGGCCGCGAGGCAGACGACAGCCGTATTTCGGGTGGCAGCGCTGATCACGGCGTTCCTGGCCGGGGCGCTTGTCCTCGCGGCACCGCTGCTCTGCACCACGGTCTTCGGCAGCGCCTTCTCCGGCTCGACCGACATGCTGCGCGTGCTTGCGATCGGCGGCTTCGGCGTCGTCGCGCTGAAGCTCTTCGGGCAGGCCCTGACAGCGCAGCGCAAGCCGATGCTCGAGACCGCGGCGATCGCGGTCGCGTTCTGCCTCGGGCTGGCGCTCGACCTGGTCCTGATCCCGGGCCACGGCGGGATGGGCGCCGCGGTTGCCGCGGCCGTCGCCTACAGCGTGGGCGGGTTGGCCGTGATCCTGATCTTCGGCCGGGCGATGGGTGTCCGGGGCGGGGAGTTCGTACCCCGACGCTCGGACGCGGCGCTCGTCCGCCGCCTGCGGCCGGGCCGACGCCCGGAGATCGAGGCCGAATCGCCGTGATCAGCCGAATCGCCGTGATCAGGCGCGTCGCAGTGATCATCCCGATGCTGAACGAGGCGGCCCACATCGACCACCTCGTCGAGGATCTCGCCGCGCAGGACTTCGAAGGCGAGATCAGGGTGTACGTCGCCGACGGCGGCTCGGCCGACGGCTCGCCGGACCGCCTGCGCGAAGCTGCCGGACGGGCCGGTCTCGATCTGACCGTCCTCGACAACCCGAGGCGGGTCGCGGCCGCGGGGCTGAACGTCTGCCTGGACCATGCCCTCGCGGACGGAGCGGACCTGATCGTCCGTCTCGACTGCCATTCGCGTTACCCCTCCGACTATGTGCGCCGGTGCGCCGAGGTCTCCGCCGAAACCGGTGCGTGGAACGTCGGCGGCCTCTTCGAGCCCGAGGGAACGACCCCGACCGGCCGCGCTGTCGCGTGCGTGCTCGAGAGCCCCTTCGGCGGGCACAACTGGATGCCGGGTCGCGACCGCCGCGCGGACGTCGACACGGTCTTCTGCGGCGCGTTCCGGCCCGAGGCGTTCGAACGGGTCGGACGCTACGACGAGCACGTCGGCACGGCCGAGGTCGAGGACCTGAACATGCGCATCCGGGAGGCGGGCGGCCGCGTCGTCTACGACCCTGCGATCTGGCTCACCTACTTCACGCGCGAGACCCCCAAGCGCGTGTTCGTGCAGTACTACCGCTACGGTCTGAACAAGGTGGCCGTCGCAGTGAAGCACCGGCAGGTCGTGAGCGGGCGCGCTTTGGTTCCGCTGGTCTTCGTCGGCTCGCTGGCCACGCTCGGGGCAGCCGCCGTCCCCTCGTCGCTCGCCCGGAAGGTGCTCGCCGGCGAAGTGGGCGTGTACGGCCTCTGTGCGCTCGCCTTCGGGGCCGATGCCGTCCGCCGTCGCCGTGAGAGGTGGGGGCTCCTGCCGCGTGTCGTCACCGTCTTCCCGCTTCTCCATGTCGCGCACGGGCTCGGCGGGCTGCACGGCTGGCTGCGTGCCGCGCGGCGCCGGTGAGACGCGCTCTTCTCGGCGTCGTTGCCGTCATGGCAGGCGCAATGGCTCTGGGGCTCGGGGGAGAAGCTGCTCCCAATCTCGTCCAGAACGGCAGCTTCGAGGGGTCGCTGTCGGGATGGGGTGCCGCGAAAGCGCGCCTGCAGCGCTCCGCCGACGGAGTCGTCGGACGGAGGGCGGCACGAGTCCTCGTCGTGAGCGGCGCCGGCAGTTTCTCGATCTACCCGAACCCGAAGCCGGTGCGCTCGACGGCACCCCGGACGTCCTACCTCGCGTCGGCCTGGGTCCGCAGCGACCGTGCCGACCGAACGCTGTGTCTGCGCATCCGGGAGTGGGCCGCGGGCGATGTCGCCGGCTCGGGCCAGACGTGCGCCACGGTCGGTAAGGCGTGGCAGCAGCTCACGGAGCTCGTTTACACGCCGGCTGCCGCAAGGAGGTCACTGGACGTGTACGTCTATCGCCCGCGAGCCGTTGCCGGCGACAGCTTCGAGGTCGACGGAGTCTCGCTCGTCCAGCGGGCAGTCACACCGCCGCCTCCGCAGGAGATCGCGACCCTCATTGCCGTCGGCGACATCGCGACCTGCGACTCGAACGACGATCTGCGGACCGCCGATCTGGCCGCAGGCCTCGACGGCACCGTTGCGACTCTCGGGGACAACGTCTACGAGCGCGGAACCCCAACGGAGTTCGAGCAGTGCTATGCACCGTCCTGGGGCGCCTGAAGAGCGGTACCCGTCCCTCACCGGGCAACCACGACTATTCCACCAAGGGGGCGGCAGGCTACTTCGGCTACTTCGGCTCCGCTGCGGGACCCGACCGCCGCGGCTACTACAGCTACGACGTCGGCGCCTGGCACGTTCTCTCTCTGAACAGCAACTGCGACGTGATCGACTGCCGGCCGGAGGTGCAATGGCTGAAGGACGACCTGGCGGAGCATCGCGCGAGGTGCACGCTGGCTTACTGGCATCACGCACGCTTTAGCTCGGGCCTCCACGGAAGCGACCCGATGACGGCGCCCCTCTACCAGGTGCTCTACGACGCGGGCGCCGATGTCGTGCTGACGGGCCACGATCACGACTACGAGCGCTTCGCACCTCAGGATCCGGCCGGCCGCGCCGACCCGATCGGGGGACTGCGCGAGTTCGTCGTCGGCACCGGTGGGCGCAGTCTGCGCAACTTCCAGAGCACCGCGGCGAACAGTCAGGTGCGTAACCGCACTACCTTCGGCGTACTGGGGCTGCGCCTCCTGCCGAAGGGCTACGAATGGCGCTTTCTCCCGGTGTCGGGTGGCACGTTCACCGACGCCGGCTCGGACAGCTGCCACTAGCGACGTCCCCTCCCTGAGCTACCCCGTTCGAGGCGAATCACTCGTTTGAGATCGCGGCCTCTCCCTCG
Source organism: Gaiellales bacterium (assembly GCA_038237665.1). Taxonomy (GTDB): domain Bacteria; phylum Actinomycetota; class Thermoleophilia; order Gaiellales; family Gaiellaceae; genus JBBRYK01. Next base: position 5,313 of record JBBRYK010000057.1, read on the forward strand.
TTTGGGGAGCGGGCTGTAGAGCTGCTTAATCGCTGATTCCGACGCAAAGTTAGGGGATCGCTGCGCCGAGAACAGGTGCAGTGACCCGCTCAGCCCAGACCCTTCTCGTTGCGCTCTCGACGCTCCTGCTCACCGCCCTCACAGCCTCGGCTGCGGCGGCGGGAGACGCGCCGTACAAGGGTGGCAAGGTTGCCGGCTTCGCCGGTGGCAAGACCCCCGCGAAGGCGCAGGTGAAGCCGAAGGCCTCCCGGAGGATCTCGGCCGAGATGCTTCCGGCCAACGGCAGCTTCGAAGGCTCGCTCGACGGCTGGGCCGGATACGGCGCGAGGCTCACCCTCGTCTCCCCAGCACCGGACGGTTCGTATGCCGCCCGCGTGATGTCGACGGGCAAGGCTTCGACCTTCTCGATCTATCCCACGCCCGCGCCCGTCCGTTCGACAGTCGCCGGAACGGTGTACAACGCCTCCGGCTGGCTGCGGAGCGACCAGCAGGGCCGCACGGTCTGCCTCCGGGTACGCGAATGGGCGGCCGATGCGCTCGTCGGATCGGCCCAGTCGTGCGCCGTCGTCTCGTCCACCTGGAAGCACTTCCCGGCGCTGACCTACAAGGTGGCAGCGTCCGGTCACGAGGTCGACATCTACGCCTACGAATTCCGGAAGGCGGCCGCCGACACGTTCGAGGTCGACGCGATCAGCCTCGGCGGCTCTTCCGCCGTCCCGCCGCCGCCCCCGCCTCCTCCCCCGCCGCCCCCGCCGCCCCCTCCCCCGCCGCCCCCGGCGCCCACAACCGGATTGAGCGCGACCTCGGTCGACAGCTCACACGTCCGCCTCGACTGGGGCGCCGTTGCGGGAGCGACCAGCTACCGCGTGGTGCGAAACGGCCTCGTGGTCGGCACCACTGCCGGACTGACGTTCACCGACACGATGCTCTGGCAGGGGACACAGTACGCCTACAACCTCCTCGCGCTGGCGGCCGACGGGTCGACGGTGAACACACTGACGGCGTCCGTCGCAACCGCACTCCTGCCCGCGAGCGGCTTCCCCCGTCCGTTCCCGGCGACGAGCGTCTGGAACACCCCGGTCGGCAACGCTGCTCTCGACCCGCGCAGCCCTGCCCTCGCCGGATATCTGGCGGCAAACGCGAAGAACCCGAATATCACCCTTCATTCGTGGGGTGTCTCGGTCGCCGAGTCGCACGCGAGCGACCAGAGCTACTCCGTGCCGTGTGTGACGTTCCCGCGCTGCACCCTGAGCGCCTTCGGCGACTTCGCGATTCCCGTCACCGCGCAGCCCGATCCGTCCGCCGACCGGCACCTCGCGGTCGTCGACGCGTCCTCCCAGCGCGAGTGGGACCTCTGGCAGGGCTCGAACGCCGGCGGCACCTGGACGGCCGGCGCGGGCGCCGGAGTCTCGATGGCGGGCAACGGCACCGCTCCGGCCAACACCGAATCGGGCAACGCAGCCAACTTCCCGCTCGTCGGTGGCATCGTCCGCCCGGAGGAGATCGCACAGGGCCGGATCGACCACGCTCTCGTCTTCATGATGCCCGGCGTCTCGAGCCAGGGTCATGTCTGCCCGGCCACGCACAACGACGGCGACTCGTCGGACCCGAACGCCCTGATGGAGGGCATGCGGATCCAGCTCGACCCGTCCGTGAACGTCGATTCGCTCCCGCTGCCGGCCTGGCAGAAGACGGTCGCCCGCGCACTCCAGGTCTACGGGGCGTACCTCCGAGACAACAGCGGCTCGCTCGCGATCCTCGCCGAGAGCTCCGGCTCCCGGGGCTACGACGCCTGGGCGAACGTCGGGTTGTCATCCGGCAACCCCTCGGTTGCCGGGCTTCCGTGGGACAAGTTCCGCGTCCTCGCTTCGCAGACCGGCTGCTAAAGCCCCGTTTCGAAGAAGGCGAGGATGCGGTCGAGCTGGCCGTCGAGCGTCTCGCCCACGGCCTGCTCCAGGCCGGCTTCGATCAGACTCCGTCGTAGCTCCGATTCCGCGGAGAGGCGCTCGAGCGCGGCTACCACCGCGTCCGGGTCGCGCGGAGGCACGAGCAGCCCGCTCGCTCCGTCGCGGAGCGCAGCACGCACGCCCCCGACGTCCGTGGCCACGACCGGCACCCCCGAGGCGTGCGCCTCGTAGACGACCTGGGGCACACCCTCGGTGTTGGACACGTTGACGAGCACGTGAGCCGAGCGGTAGCGCTCCCGCAGCTTCGGCCCCCACGGTACGTAGCCCGGCAGCTCTGCGCGGGCGGCCAGGCCTGCCCGGCTCAGCCGTGCGACCAGCTCGTCCTGGAGCGAGCCCGTCCCGACCGCGGTCAACCGCCAGCGCTCGGGCAGCTTGCCGAGCACGTCGACCAGGAGGAGCGGGTTCTTCTCCGGCTCGATCCGCCCGACCGAGACCAGTTGCAGGGGCCCGTCCCAGGGGCGGGCGAGGGCGGTCTCCGCCGACACGATGTCGTCGGCCCGCACGAGCGAGACCCCGGCCGCCAGGACGGAGGCGTTCCCCGTGCGGTAGCGGTGCGCCAGGGCCTCGCCGACCGTCACGGTCGGCGCGCTCCGGGCCAGTCGCCGCCAGGCGAGCTCGAGCGCCCGCGCGACCGGGATCGCCAAGACCCAGCCGCGGCCGGGCAGCCGTCCGGCGATATAGCGAGGGAAGTCCTCGCGCACGCCGAGAAAGACGGGGACCCGGGCGCGGCGCGCGAGCTGCGCGAGCGCCAGCGAGACCGGGTGGGGCCCGAAGATCCAGACGGCGTCGAGCCGGGGCAGCTCCTGTGCGAAGGCCGTACGCGCACCCCGGAGCGAGCGGATCATCCCGCCGACGTCGGTCACGCTGGGATAGTGCGGAAGCGGCACGAACCGGGCACTCGGTTGCAGCACGTAGGGCTCGCGGCCGGGCAGCGGATCGAGCCGCCCGAACACGACGAGCTCGCCGACGCGGTCGCCCAGAGCGCCGACAAAATCGGCGAACGCGAAGTCCGTCGAGATCACGTCGCCGTCACGGCGCCAGAGCAGGTCGACATAGACCCCGAGCCGAAGCCGGTGGGCCGAAACGCGAGGATTCCTGCCGGTCATGGCCAATTCAGGCGTTTGTACACTGTCGAAACGGCCGGCCGGGCCGTTCCTTGGAGGTCTGAAGCCTGTCTGAGAGGTACTGGAGCAACGCGATCGACTCCTCCGAGCAAGAGGCGGCAGGCGTCGGCCTACGCCACTACTTCGACGTTCTCCGCCGCAGGAAGTGGATCGTCATCGGAGTTCTCTCGATCGCCGTCTTCGGCGCGCTCATCTTCTCCCAGGTTCAGAAGTCGGTCTACGAAGCTCGCTCGAAGATTCTGATCGGCCAGGGCGGAGGGCTGACGCAGATCCAGATTCAGGGCAGCGTCAACCAGACGCTCACCGCGACCATGGCCGACCTGATCCGGTCGAACGACCTCGTCGGCCGGGTGATCCGGCGCCTGCACCTCGATCTGACACAGGAGCAGGTGCTCGGGAAGCTGGCCGTCTCGATCAACCCGCAGACGTCGGTCATGAAGCTTTCGGTCACCGACCACTCCGGGGAGACGGCGCGCGCGATCAACGCCGAGATCGGCGCGGTGTTCGCACAGCTCGTCAAGCAGCGCCTGGGGAAGGGGTCTCCCGGTGTGCCCCCGGTCACCGCAACGATCTGGGATCCGGCCCACGTCCTTCCCGCCCGCGTCTCGCCCCGACCTCTTCGCAACGTCGTCATCGCCGGCGCGCTCGGCCTCGTCCTCGGGCTTCTGGCCGCGTTCCTTCGCGACCACTTCGACCGCGGCCTCCGTACCCGTGAGATGGTCGAGCAGGCCTTCGGCCTTCCCGTCATCGGCCAGATCCCGTTTGCGCGCCTGCGCCGGAAGGACCAGCGCATCGTCTTCTGGCAGGGCTTCAGCGACGTGGCAGAGGCCTTCCGAGCTCTGCGCGCGAACCTCCAGTACCTCGGCGTCAAGCGACCGCTCCGGACGATCCTGATCACGAGCGCGGCGCCCGGCCAGGGCAAGACGACCGTCGCGGCGAACCTCGCGCTCGCGATCGCCCGCTCGGGCGCGACGACGATCGTCGTCGAGGGCGACCTTCGCCGTCCGAGGCTCGACGACGCGTTCGACGTGCCCGGGCACGGGCCGGGCCTGACCAGCGTGCTCGTGGGCGCGGTCGATGTGGACGAGGCGATCATCGACGTGACGACCCCGACTTCCGCCGCCACAGACGGTGTGGGGGGCGACCGCGAGGGGCGCCTGTCGATCCTGCCGAGCGGCCCGCTTCCGCCCAACCCGTCGGAGCTCCTCTCGAGCCTCCAGATGACGAAGCTCCTCGACCGGCTCGCACTCGCCTACGACTACGTCCTGATCGACTCGCCGCCCGTGCTCGTCGTCGCCGATGCGCTCGAGCTGGCCCGGATCGTCGACGGTGTCGTCGTCGTCGCGCGTCGCGACCGCGCCACGTGCGACGAGGCGCGCGAGGTCAGATCGCTGGTCGACCGCCTCGGCATCAACCTGCTCGGCGTGGTCTTCACGGACGTCGCGGCCGCTTCCGGGTACTACGGCTATGGCCGCTACGGCTACGGCGGGCGTCCCGACCAGCCGCGGCAGGAGCGCTCCTCCGAGGCGGCTCCCCCCGAGGAAGAGCTCGAGCCTGTCGGATACGAAGAGTTCTAGAGGCCTGAGGTAGCTCGTGGCGACGCGGGCCGCCGACCTCGTCCGTCTCCAACCGGGGCAGCTAACGGCTCTCACGGGGCGAGGCAAGTCCACGCTTCTCCTCGTCGGCGTCCTTGCGTTCGCGCTTGCGGTCGGCGCTACGACCGCCGCCAACACGCTCTTCGCGATCGGCCTGGTCGGTGCGGCCGCGGTCATCGTCGTGGTGGCGTGGAACGCGAACGCCCTGCCCATCCTGCTCGTCTTCACGATGTTCATCGAGTCGCTTTCGCTCGGCCCCGGGCTCCGTGTCGGACGGGTTGCGGGCGTGATGGCGCTTGCCGTCGTCGCCTACACGCTGCTGGTTCGCGGGCGGGCGGGGCTCAGGATCAACCCGCTGCTCGTCCTCACCGGCGCCTACGGCTTCTGGATGCTTCTGAGCGTCTACTGGGCGTCCGATTCGCACCTCGTCTACAAGAACTACATCTCCTTCATCCTCGCGCTCGCGTACATGCTCACGTTCGCGGTGCTCGTTCGAACGCGCGCGCAGATCGCCTCGATCTTCGCGACGCTGGCGGTCGGATCGCTGATCTTCGGCTTCGTCTCGTTCGTCACCTACGCCAGCTCGAGCGGCACCTCCCGGGCTGCGGGCCTGCAGGGCGATCCGAACTACTTCGCGGTCTACCAGGTGATCGCGCTGCCCGCCGTGCTCGCACTCTCCGCCTACGAGCGGCGCCCGGCCCGACGGTTTCTCTACTTCGTCGTCGTCGGCGTGATCGTCCTCTCGGTCGTGTCGTCGCTCTCTCGCACGGGGCTGATCGCGCTTTCGGCGGCGATGCTGGCGACGATCGTCCTGCCCTGGCGGATCTTCTTCCAGCGCGCCGGGCAGAAGGGGAACTACGTCTTTGCGCTCGTCCTCGCGACCGGTGCGGCAGTGGTGCTCGGGTCGGCGTCCTTCGTCTCGCGGGCTCAGAGCATTCTCAACCCGAACTCGACCGTGCTCGGCGGAGCCAAGGGCTCCGGGCGGCTCGACCTCTGGGCGGCTGCCCTGCACGGCTGGCACGAACATCCGGTGCTCGGCCTGGGGCTCGGCGGGTTCGAGACGAACGCGCTCGACCTCTTGCAGACGACGCCCGGGGTGAACACGACCGCGAGCTACGTCTCGGCCGACCGGGTCGTTCACAACGCCTACATCGAGAACCTGGCCGAGCTCGGGCCGATCGGTCTCGTGCTGTTCGTCTCCATCATCTTCGTCACCGCCTTTTACCTGGTCTCCTCGTCCCGTCGGGGCCGCCTGGCCGGCGATCGCTCCATCGAGCGCTTTTCCCTGGCCATGCTCGTCAGCCTCCTCGGCTATTCGCTGTCGGCGATCTTTCTCTCGAACCAGCTCGGCAAGGCCCTCTGGATCCTCGTGGGTATGGCGCTCGCCCTCGACGTGATGTCCAGGCGCACCGCCGCGGCGGCGCCGGCGCTGGTCGAAGCTCGCGCGGGGCCAGCCTATGATCAGGCTGTGGCCGCGCCGCCCGATGAGGAACAGGAGCGCCGCGAAGCCCGGCAAATGCAGGCGGTGGTCTCCGCCGAGCAGCGACTCGACCGGCGGCGCGCGGCGCTCGCGGAGCGCGAGCGGGAGTTCGCGGCACGGATCCGCGCCTTCGAGCAGCTCGAGCGCGACCGGGGCGAGATCGCCGAGCGCATCGCGCGCGGCACGGCCGAGGTGGCCCGGCGCAGGCGCACACTCGCGGCCGAGGAGCTGGAGTCGCGCCAGAGGATCGAGGTCGCCGAGGCCGGCATCGCCGAGGCGGAGGGACGCCTCGAGCTGCTGGAGGCCCGGGCGCGCGAGGTGACCACCGCGTCGGCCGAGCACGAGCGGATCTCGGTCGAGTTCGTCGCCCGGGAGCGTGAGCTCGTGATCCGGGCCGAGGCGCTAGCCGGGCGAGAGAGCGAGCTGGTCGAGCTCAGCCGTCAGTTCGAGGTGAGGGGCGAGGCCCTCGCCGCGCGCGAGCTCGAGCTGACCGAGCTGCATACGGAGCTCAATCGAGGGCTGGCGGGACGGGACGCCGAGATCGGAGAGCTCAAGGGCGAGCTCGAAGCGATGGGGCATGCGCTGGCCGGCCGTGGCACGGAGATCAGCGATCTTCGCCGCGAGTTCGAGGCGATGGCGCAGGCGCTCGCCGAGCGCGATTCGGTGCTCAACGAGCTTCGCCAGGAGATCGGGGCTACGACCTCGCCGCCCGAGCCGGTGCCCGAGCCCCCGCCTCCCGCGCCCGAGCCCGCGCCCGAGCCCGAGCTGGCCCCGCCTCCACCGCCCCCACCCGCGCCGGGACCGCCTCCGCCGTGACCGAAGCCGCGGTCACGCAGTGGAGCCTGGACACCCTGGACGAGCTCGTCCAGACGTACGGCGCCGCGTTTCCGGATCGGCTGGAGGAGTGGCGGTACTACCTCGTCTACCTGCGCGGCTTCGCGGGCATCGACCGCGTTCTTCCGCCCGAGTTCAACGGGCTCGTGCTGGAAGTCTTCGCCGATCTGATCGCCCACGACCGCAAGTACCGGGTGAAGCCAAGGCCTTGAGGCGCTGGCGGGCGCTCGTTCTCTGCTACCACGCCGTCTCGGAGGACTGGCCCCACGCCCTGTCGCTTCCGCTCGAGACGATCGAGCGGCAGTTGACCGGGCTTGTGCGCCGCGGCTTTCGACCGGCCTCGGCCGCCGAGCTCGTTCACAACGGAGGCCGGCTGCTCCACGTCACCTTCGACGATGCGTTTCGAAGCGTCGAAGGGGCTCTGCCGCTGCTCGAGCGGCTCGGGGTGCCGGCGACGGTCTTCGCCTGCCCCGGCTTCGCCGCCGGCGGCCGGACGTTCGATGTCCCGGAGCTCGCGGAGGACGCGCGCCGCTTTCCGGAGGCCCTCGCGACGATGGACTGGGACGCACTTCGCGGCCTCGCCGAGCGCGGGATCGAGGTCGGCTCGCACACGGTCACGCATCCCTACCTTCCTCGTCTCGGTGATGTCGAGCTTCAGCAGGAGCTCCGAGACTCGCGCGCGCGCCTCGAGGACGAGCTCGGTAGACCGTGCCGCCTGCTCGCGTACCCGTACGGGGAGGAAGACGCCCGGGTTCGGGCCGCGGCGGCGGCGGCCGGCTACCAGACGGCCTTCGCGCTACCGGGCCGCGAGGACCGGATCGACCGCTTCGCGCTTCCACGCCTGGGCGCGTACCGCGGCGACCGCGGCCTCCGCTGGCTGCTGAAGACGAGCGCTTGGACGCGGCGCCCCGCCGCGGCCGCCCTACGCCTCGCCGGGCGCCGCTGAAGCAAGTAACACCGTGTTACTAGGTCGAACCGGCGGGTGAGGCGCTCCAGCCCTCGCCGACCGAAGCAGGCGCCGAACGGAAGTACTCGACGACGTCCGCCAGGATCTCGTCGAGCGTTCGCTGCGGCTCCCAGCCGGTCGCACCCTTGATCTTTTCGATCGCGGGGACGCGGTGGAGCATGTCGTCGATGCCGAGCCCGTAGACCTTGTCGTAGGGCACGTAGTGGAGCTCGGAGCTCGAGCCCGTCAGCTCGAGCACGCGGTGGGCGAGATCGATGATCGAGATCCAGTTGCGCGACCCGACGTTGAAGATCTCGCCGACGGTCGTCTGCGTGTCCATCAAGCCCTTCAGCCCTTTGATCGTGTCCTGCACGTGGCAGAACGTGCGGGTCTGGCTCCCGTCTCCGTGGATCTCGAGCGGCGTGCCCGCGACGGCCGCCTGGACGAAGCGCGCGACCACCATCCCGTACTGGCCGCTCTGCCGTGGCCCGACCGTGTTGAACAGGCGCGCGATGACGAAGTCCAGGTCGCGCTCCTGTCTGTACGCCAGCGCGAGGTACTCGTCCATCGCCTTGGAATCCGCATAGAGCCAGCGCTTCTGCGTCGTCGGCCCGTACACGCGCCGCGCATCCTCGCGCAGCGGGTCTGCGGTGCGGTGATCGCCGTAGATCTCCGAGGTGGAGGCGACGAGCACCCGCTTGCCGAAGCGGACGCAGTGGTCGAGGACGTTCTCCGTGCCGTCAAGGTTCGTGACGATCGTGTGTACCGGGCGCTCGACGATCAGCCGCGGGCCGACCGCGGCGGCCAGGTGGTAGACGACGTCGACCTTGTTCACGAGCTCGTTGACGACCGTGTGCGAGAGCACGGTGTCGACGACGAGATGAAACCGCGGGTCATCGCGGAGGTGCTCGACGTTGACCATCGATCCGGTCGAGAGGTCGTCGAGGGCCCAGACCTCCCAGTCCTCCGAAAGCAAGAGCTCGGAGAGGTGCGAGCCGATGAAGCCGGCTCCGCCGGTGACGAGGGCCTTCACGCGGCCAAGGCTACAAGAGCCCGGTGTCGGATCTGTTAGCGCCCACGCGCCCGCCGGAGAGCGGCGTTGATCAGGTCTTCGCGAGGGTCGAGTGAGTGCGCGACCAGAAGCGTGCGGAGCGCCTCGGCCCTGCGACCGGCCTCGAGATAGGCGACCCCGAGGAGATACTGCACCCCTGCCGACCTCGGCTCCTTGTCGGCAGCCCTCTCGAGCGGCGGGATCTGTCCCGCCGCGTTCGGAGCTGCGGCCGCCTCGGCCAGGTACGGATCGACCGACACCGGATCGAGGCGCTTGGCCCAGCTCAAGTCGCTGCCGGGCGACGCCACGCCGTCGTAGACGCGGTTCGTCAGCTTGGACGACACCCAGGGCATGAAGGCGATCACCGCGACGGCGACGCCCGCGATCGCGAGCGGGGTCGCGTTTCGCCTGGCGATCCGGGGTTGGCCGTCCGTTCCGGCGCCCATCCCGAGCAGGCAGAAGAAGGGAACACCGAGCGCGGGGAAGGTCCAGATCCAGTCCGCCGAGGCGTGCACGAGCCAGTACACCGCGGCGCCGAAGGCCGCCGTCGCTGCGAGCCGGCCTTTCCTGGCCGCTCGGGCGGAGAGCACGAGCGGGATGCCGACCGCGATGCCCAGGAGCGCGAAGCCGAAGAGGCCGTCCTCGGCAAGCACCTCGATCGCCAGCGAGTGCGCCCGCGCGGGTGTCTCGGGCCCGGCGCGATGCTGGAGATAGGCAGGCCCGAACCCACGGGCGCCGATTCCGACGAAGGGGTGATCCTTGAACTCGGTCAGCGCCACCCGCCAGAAGTCGTAGCGATACGAGCCGACGGTCAGCAGGTGCGACGTTCCCTGGTCCGCGCTCGGCCGGTGCTTGAACGTGTGCCACTGGTCGGCGAGCAGACGGCCGGGATGGTTGACGGCGATGAAGAACGAGGCGATCAGAGCCACGGCGGCCGTCGCCAGTGCGGCGAGGACGGCACGGCTCGCCTTCTGCCGAGCCTGGGGGCCGGGTTTCACGCGGCGGTCGATCGCGACGAAGACCGCGCCGGCGACCGCTCCGGCGACGCCGATCAGCAGGACGAACCAGCCGCCACGGTGGATCGTGTCCACGAGCTGGGCGTCCGTCGTCGCCCGGTAGGAGGCGGTCAGCGGCGCCGCGACGCATGCGACAAGGCCGATCGCGATCGCGGTGGGCACGAAGAGCCGGAGCCAGTAGGGCGAGACGATCAGCACCGCGACCACCGATGCGGCGAGCCCGATCACCGAGCCCTTGCTCTGCGCGAGCAGTGCGGCAGCGAGGTTCGCCGTCGCCGCACCGAGCGAAAGCGCCCGCAGCAATGCGGGGACCCGGCGGCTGGCGGAGAACGCGGCGGCCGGCCAGAAGCCGAGGACGAAGAGCGCGGCCTGGGCGTTCGAGTACGTGACCGGGTAGTTGAGCCGGCCGAACCGGTAGAGATCGAGCGGCGTCCCGTCCGTGACCAGGACGATGCTGGTGACGACGGCCAGGACCGCGATCACCGCGCCGAACAGGCCGATGAAGGCGATGCGATCGCCGGAGCTGCGCAGCGTCAGCAGCGGCAGGGCGAAGGCGAGGACGTAGAACGCGGTGAGGAGCCCCTCGTCGCGCGCGAGGGTCGGAGCCGCCGACCACGTGAGCGACAGTGCCGCGTACCCTGCGAGCAGGCTCAGGGCTCCGATCGAGACGACGAGCGCGCGCGTCGGTTGCCGCGCTCCGCCGGAAAAGAGCACGGCCGCGGCCAGGAGGGCCGTGAGGACCAGGTAGGCGAGCCAGTCCTGCGCGGCAATGCTGCCGTGGGACGTCCAGACCATGGTCAGCATCGCCGCGATCAGGATCGTGCTCGGCAGGATCCGCGCCAGCGCGGTGGGGGAGGTCGAGACGAACGGCGGCGGCTTCAGGTGGGCCCGAAGCTCACGCTCCGAGGGGGGCTCGAGGGTGCGTGGTGGTCTCGGAGCGCTCATTCAGCTCACGGCTGGAATCGGCAGCGAAGCCACGTTCCGCAAAGGTTATTTGCCGGTTAAGACGCGAACGCGGCCCGGCGTTGACCTGCACCCGCTGAGCTACGATAGCCGAACGTTTGGCTAAACGAGCTCGTGGTATTGCCGATCAGGGTCGCCACAGAACGAGAAAGGGGAAGGGGCGCGGTGTTCGAACGCTTCACTGAACGGGCTCGCCAGGTAGTCGTCTTGGCCCAGGACGAGGCGCGCGCGCTGAAGCACAACTACATCGGCACCGAGCACATCCTGCTCGGCCTGCTGCGCGAGGAAGAGGGCCTCGCTGCGCGGGTGCTGGAGTCGCTCGACATCACGGTCGAGGAGGTGCGGGCGCAGGTGGCGCGCATCGTCGGCCAGGGCGACGAGGTGACGACCGGGCAGATCCCCTTTACGCCGCGGGCGAAGAAGGTGCTCGAGCTGGCGCTGCGTGAGGCGCTGAGCCTCGGGCACAACTACATCGGCACCGAGCACATCCTGCTCGGCCTGGTGCGCGAGAACGAGGGTGTCGCCGCGCGCATCCTGCTCGACTTCGACGCGGACGCGGAAAAGATTCGCAACGAGATCATCCGCATGCTCTCCGGTCCCGGGCGCCGCCAGCAGGGCGGCAGCGGGCCGAGCGGCGAGAAGTCGAAGAGCTCCAAGCTGCTCGACCAGTTCGGCCGCAACCTGACGAAGCAGTCGGCCGAGGGCAAGCTCGACCCCGTCGTCGGCCGCCAGACCGAGATCGAGCGCGTCATGCAGATCCTGTCGCGCCGCACGAAGAACAACCCGGTGCTGATCGGCGAGCCCGGTGTCGGCAAGACGGCCGTGGTCGAGGGCCTCGCCGCCCGGATCGCCGGCAACCAGGTTCCGGAGCTGCTCAAGAACAAGCAGATCTACACGCTCGACCTCGCCGCCCTGGTCGCGGGCTCGAAGTACCGCGGCGAGTTCGAGGAGCGCCTGAAGAAGGTGATGAAGGAGATCACCCAGCGCGGCGACATCATCCTGTTCATCGACGAGTTGCATAACCTCGTCGGCGCGGGCGCAGCCGAGGGCGCGATCGACGCGGCCTCGATCCTGAAGCCGGCCCTCGCCCGCGGTGAGCTGCAGACGATCGGCGCGACGACGCTGGACGAGTACCGCAAGTACCTGGAGCGCGACGCCGCGCTCGAGCGGCGCTTCCAGCAGATCCGCGTCGAGGAGCCCTCCGTCGACGAGACGGTGCAGATCCTGCGCGGCCTGCGCGACCGCTACGAGGCACACCACCGCTGCAAGATCTCCGACGACGCGCTCGGCGCGGCCGCGGTCCTCTCCGACCGCTACATC
>JBBRYK010000058.1:0-17296 GCA_038237665.1 Gaiellales bacterium
GAGATCGGCGAGGTCGTCGTCGGATACGCGGCCGGCGAACGTGACGCGCCCGTCGAGCCCCCGGTCGCGTGCGAGCTGCTCGAGCCGGTCCCGGTCGGGGCCCTCGCCCGCGATCACACACCGCAACGCCGGCTCGGCAGCGACCGCTTCGAGCAGGAGGTCGATCCGCTTGGCGCGGTCGAGCCGGTTGACGGAGAGGATGTAGCCCTCGGAAGGAGCGGCGCGGTAGGGCAGCGGAGCCGGGGGGTGCGGGAGCACCTCGGACTCGATTCCCGTGGAACGCTGGATGCGATCGGCGACGTTCTGCGAGGTGGCGAAGACCCTCCGTGCCTCGCCGAGCGCGACCCTGTCGAGCCGCTGAACGGCCCGCCTGGTCGCGCGCTCCTCCGCCGACTCGCCGAACTGCCCGAGCTCGGTGCGGTCGAGCTCGTAGGCCTGCCGGAACTGGTGCAGCACCCAGGCGACCTTGTTCGGGTGGCGGATGCAGTACGAGGGGAACTTGGTTGCGATCACGAGGTCGATCCGCCGGCCGTCCGCCTCGTCGAGGTCGACGAGCCGCCAGAGGAACGCCTGGGTGAGCACGCGCTCGCCCGGATACCACTTGAAGGGAACGGTGACGAGGTCGACCTCGTGGTCTCGCGCCCGGAGCTCCGAGACGAGGTCGTCCGAGAAAATCTCCGCTCCGCCGCGCGCGTAGGGCACCTGCGGCCGGCAGACGGCGATCCTCATCTCGAAAGGTCCTCCGCCGGGCGTTTAGATGCTGACGCGGCTGGCTGGGAAGACCCCACCTCCCCGACCCATGGCGTCAGCCTAACCCCGAAAAGCGCGCGTGTCTGTGCCGCTTGTGCGCCGGAAGTGTGACGGGAGCTCACGTGCGGGCGTAGAGCGCATAGTCGAGCGGCCCGAAGAGCAGCTCGTTCAGGCGGCGGACGTTTGCGGCGATCAGAGGGTCGTCCGGTTCGCCCAGGCGCTCGGCGGGCTCGTTGCGGAAGCGGATCTCCGTCGTGGCGAAGCCCGCCTGCCGCGCAAGCAGCTCGAGCGTCTCGGGAACGAGCGGCTGGGCATGCGTCAGGTCGGCGAAGTAGTTGCGGAGCGCGAGCGGCGAGAGCGGGTTGATCGTCTCGGCGACGAGGAGCCCGCCGGGCCGAAGCTTGGCGTGGGCGAGCTCGAGCAGGCGCCGAAGGGCGGCGGGCGGCAGGTGCTCGACGACCTGGGCGGCGAAGACTCCCCCGAGCGAGCCGTCCGCCAGCGACTCGAGATACTCGAGCGCGTCCGCCTGCTCGACGTCCAGACCCTCGCCCCGCGCGAAGCCGACCATGTCGCCGTCGGCGTCGACGCCGCGCGCCTCGACCTGGGCCTCGCGGAGCAGCGCCAGGAACTCGCCGCGACCACAGCCGACGTCCAGAACCAGCGCGGCGTCACGAAAGTCGTCGACATAGACCTGCTGCCGCGAGCGGACGTGGTCGGTCGATCCGCGCATGCGGCTCTCGAAGGCGAAGTAGTCCGGAACGGCGGAGGCCGCGGGCTGCGCCGCAACCGTGCGGGGCGCATCGCCTCCACGACGCTCGAGCCGGAGGAGCCGCTCCTCCAGCTCGCGAACGGTGCGCTCGACCTGCTCCCGCCCGGCGAGCGCCGCATCGGTCTGCTCGTAGAGATCGTCGACCAGCTTCAGCATTGCGTCGTTGAACACGCGCTGCTCGGCGGCCAGCGGCTCGACGTACCAGCGCATCAGCCGTCGCAGCACAGGCTTGACGGGCCGCCCCAGGAGACCCTTCAGGCCGGGCCGGCGCTCGAGCGGGCGCTCCGCGGAGACGGGCCAGAGGCGTTCGGCCTGGGCGCGGGCGGCGATCCGTGCGCGCCGCCGGCCGACGCCGTCCGCGGAGGCGACGCCGCCCTTCCGCACCTCCTCCTGGAGCCGCTCGAAGAGCGCCTTCACGTCGATCGCTTCTGGAGCAGAAATCCCTGCAGACGGCACGGTTTTATCGCCGTCTCCGGGCATCGGCTCATTCTACTGGGGCCGCATTACGGCTCTGTAAGCTCGCCTCGTGATCGGGATCAGCCTGCTGACGCTCGTTCCCGGAGTCGTCGGCGGCTCGGAGCGCTATGCGCGCGAGCTCTGCCGTGCACTCGACCGGGTCGGCGAGCTCGAGTACCGCGTGTTCGTGCCACGGATCGCCGAGGATGCCGCCGGCGGCCTGCCCGCGAAGACCGTGACGTCATACCGGGCCGCGCGCTCGATGCCGGGCCGGATCGCCGCGATGTCGCTCGCTGCAGCCGTGCCGTGGCCGGTCCGGCGCGAGCTCGACCTCGACCGGCTCGACGCGATCCACTTTCCGCTCAGCGTCATGCTCCCCCCGGTCGACCGGCCGCCGGCGGCCACCACTGTCCTCGACATCCAGCACGAGTTCCTGCCCGAGTTCTTCTCACGCGCCGAGCTCGCGTATCGCCGGCTCGTCTATTCCTGGACGGTCCGCCGGAGCCGGATCGTGATCACCATCTCCGAGCACGCCCGGCAGACGCTGATCGAGCGACTCGGGCTCCTGCCGGAGCGCGTCCGGGCGATTCATCTCGCCGTCGACCTGGAGCGGTTCACGCCCCCGCCCGAGGGCGGGGCGCGGGAGCCGTTCCTCGTGTATCCGGCCAACCGGTGGCCGCACAAGAACCACGGGCGACTGTTCGAGGCGTTCGCGCTCTTGCGCCGGAGCCGTCCGGAGCTGCGTCTCGTGCTGACCGGCACCGGCCACGACGGGACGCCGCTGCCGGAGGGGGTCGAGGCGCGCGGACTCGTCTCGGCCGACGAGCTCGTCGGCCTCTACCGGCGTGCGGCGGCGCTCGTCTTTCCGAGCCTGTACGAGGGCTTCGGCCAGCCCCCGCTCGAAGCGATGGCCTGCGGCTGCCCGGTGGCGGTGTCGAACACGACCTCGCTGCCCGAGGTGTGCGGCGACGCTGCGGCGTACTTCGACCCTCTCGCTCCGGAAGACATCGCTCGCGCCGTCGACGAGCTGCTGGCGCGGCCGGGGAGGTACGTCGAGCGGGGCCTCCTGCGTGCCCGCCTCTTCACGTGGGACGAGTGCGCGCGCAGGCATGACGCCGTCTACAGAGAGCTGGCCGAAGCGTAGGTCGGGCTACTCGTCGCGGGTGGGCTCGGCGGTTCGGGCCCCCGCGAGGCGTTCCACGTCGGTGTCGACCAGCAGGTGGACGAGCTCCTCGAAGGCGACCGACGGCGACCAGCCGAGCCGTTCGCGCGCGCGGGACGCGTCACCCATCAGGTCGTACAGCTCGGCCTTGCCCCGCCGAAGCGATTCATCGATGTGCACGTACTCGGTCCAGTCCAGACCCACTCGGCCGAACGCGCACTCGACGAGATCCTGGACGCTGTGCGAGACGCCGGTCGCGATCACGTAGTCGTCCGGTTCGGCCTGTTCGAGCATCAGCCACATGGCGCGGACGTAATCGCCTGCGTAGCCCCAATCGCGCCGCGCCTCCACGTCGCCAAGCCAGAGCTCACCCTCCAGGCCGAGGCTGATCGCCGCGGCCGCATGCGCGACCTTCCGCGGCACGAAGTCGAGCGGGCGCCTCGGCGACTCGTGGTTGTAGAGGATCCCCGAGCACGCGTAGAGGCCGTAGCGCCGCCGGTAGCTCCGGGTGACGAAGTGCGCGTACGCCTTGGCGATCCCGTACGGCGTCAGCGGCGAGAGCGGCGTGTCTTCGTTCTGGGGAACCTCGCGCGGCTCACCGAAGATCTCACTCGAGGACGCCTGGTAGAAGCGGATCTCCGGATCGACGTGGCGGATTGCCTCCAGCAGGGAGGTTGCGCCGACGGCGGCGAACTCGGCCGTGACCACCGGCTGCCGCCAGGAGGCTGGCACGAACGACGGAGCGGCGAGGTTGTAGACCTCGTGCGGCGCACACGCTTCCAGCGCCTGGACCAGGGAAAGCTGATCGAGCAGGTCGGACTGAATCAGCTCGACCCGTTCGCGAATGGCCTGGAGGTTCGGGAACGGCTCCGAGGGCGGCCGCCGAACGATCCCGTAGACGTCGTAGCCCTGTTCGAGCAGAAGCTCGGCCAGATACGAGCCGTCCTGGCCGCCGATGCCTGTGATCAGCGCGCGGCGACGTTCCACGGTCGAGGAGGGTAGAGGAAGCGGCCTCCTAGAAGAGGCGCTTGCGTTCGGCCGACTTCTTCGCGACGACCTCGGTCCGGACCTGCGTCTGGCGCTGGACGTGCTTGCTGCGCACCGAGAAGCGGATGCGGCGTGCTGCGGTTCCCGCAAACGGCGCGAAACCTGCCGTCGAACGTGCCTTCGGGATAACGTCGACGAGCAACGACGTACCGCGCCGTGTCTTGCAGCCGGCGAGGGAGCAGAGCTTGTCGGGCCGCCGGATGCGCGCGATCCTCGCCGGCGTGACCTTGCCGGCGGCGTCGACGAGCTCGACACCGGTCACGTCGAACGTGTCCGCGGGGTCCTGCCAGCGCACGAGCACCTGCACGGTGCGGGCATTCGCCGAGACGGGCGCGCTGTGCGGTTTGGCTTCCCCGGGCCTGGTGAAGCCGTCCTTGTAGGTCGGCGCGGGCGGCGCGATCACGTCGTACGCCCAGTCACCGCTGTCCGGTGCGACGTCGAGGTACTTCGCGTCCTGGCTCGTGCTGATCAGGAACATGCTGATGCGCTTGGGCGAGCCGATGTCGCGGCGGTTGACCGTGAACGTCAGCGCGTGGGCGGCGAGATCGAGCGTCCCCGTGAAGGAGCCCTGAAGCGTGCTCGTGTCGAATTCCTTGCCCTTGCAATGGAGCAGCATGAAGAAGTTGGTCAGCGTCGCAGCCTTGCCGAGGAAGACGAGCGTGTAGTCCCCACCGTGCGTGTTCGCGCAGCCCGTGGCGGTGCTTCCGTCCGTGTTCAGGTAGACGCCGAGGAAGTCGTCGGGCGCCCAGGTGTCGCGATTCGGGACGGTGACCCGAACGGTAAGGGTGCCCTCGTCGTCGTTACTGACGGCGACCGAGGTGATGTCCGGAGCCTGATCTCCGTCGGCGTCGCCCGTCGGATCGGTGAACTCCTTCGAGTTGGCGGTCGCGGTCAAGGGGCCCGCATCCGCCGACGTCGCAAGGCCAACGACGGTGACGATGACGCAGGAGCCGACGGCAAGCAGACGGCGAATTGTCATGGCCCAGAGCCAGGGTAGCGCTCAGCGCCGCACGAACGTGATCCGCGCGATGTCGCCCTTCGGGCCGTCCCTCTCGCGCGCGAGCAACCCGAACAGGGGACCGAGCGGCACGAGCCATGGGAACAGGCGGTTGTAGGCGGCGTTGAGGTTGGGTTGCAGCCGGGCGACACGCGTCCCCTGCACATGGAGCCCAGGCACCGAGGCGGCGAAGTCCTCGAGAGCCGCATCGTCGTACCAGCGCTGGAAGAAGGTGTCGCCGCTACCGTAGAGCGGCCGGTCGCGGTGCTCGTCGTAAGCCTTGGGCGCGTGCGGGACCGTGACGACCACACGACCACCCGGTTTCACCACTCGAGCGAGCTCGGCGAGGGCCGAGCGGTCGCCGCCGGCGGGGATGTGCTCGAGGACCGAGACCGAGTAGGCGTGATCGAACGTGGCATCCGGGTACGGGAGTGCCCGTCCGTCGGCGACCTCGAAGCGGATGTTCTGCTCGCCGGCGGTCAGGCGCCGCCAACGGCCGACCTCCTCCTCGAAGGCGTCGACGGAGGTGACGTCGACGCCTTCACGGGCGAGGTGTACCGCGAGCAGCTTGGGGCTCGCGAGGTCGAGGACGCGCTCGCCCGGACGAGCCGCGAGCTCGCGCTTCGTCTCCGGCAGCTCGAGATAGCGGCTGGGGTCGAGCGGGACGACGACTCTGATCGCGGCCTCGCGCAGATAGCCGCGGCGGACGAGATGGCCCAGCCCGAGCCCGACGCTCGTGCGGTACAGCCCGAGCCAGCCGCGCATCAGGGAGCGGGGCGCTTGAAGACGAGGCGACCGTCTTCCAGGCGAAGGACGAGCTCCCAGCCCTCGGCGCCGAGCCCCGCCAGAACGGCCTCCAACTCGTCTTCGCCCGCCTGGATCCGGTACTCCCAGCGGTGAGGCCGCCTGAACCGTCTACGGGACCAGTGAGGCGAAGGCATCCCGCCGGCACCGGCGCCGATGACTCGGAAGATCTCGACTCGCACCCTCTCGGCGTCGGCGCCGGCAGCATGCAGGATCTGCGCCGCGACACCTTCGTTGTCGCGGGCAAGACCGAGCAGGATGTGCTCGGTACCGATGTGGTTGTGGCCGAGCGCGAGCGCCTCCCGCAACGAGAGCTCGAGAACCTTCTTCGCTCGAGGCGTGAACGGGATCTGCCCGCTCGCGACCGGATCGTCGCCCTTGCCGACGATCTCCACCACCTTGCTTCGCGCCCGGTCGAGCGAGATCTCGAGCGACTCGAGCACCATCCTGGCGACCCCCTCCGGCTCGCGCAGCAACCCGAGCAGGAGGTGCTCGGTGCCGATGTAGTTGTGCTTCAGCGCGCGCGCCTCGTCCTGCGCGAGGACGACGACCTGCCGGGCCCGCTCCGTGAAGCGCTCGAACACCTGTCACAAGGCTAGTGCAGCGCGCGCATGTAGGCCCAGGCGTGTCGAAGCCCTCGCGGCCGCCAGACCGCGATCAGCAGGGCATAGACGGCGACGCCCACGAGGGCCGCCGGAATACCGCCCAGGACGAGCGCGACCAACCCGAAGGACACGCCCGCCAGAACCGCCTCGACAACTGCCAGCCTGCCGAGGCCGACCGCCGCAAGGGTCAGCACCCGCGGGGAGAGCGCCGCCAGCAGAACCGCGAGCACGAGCACCGTGGAGACCGCGAGCGCAACGGCGATGCCGGCCATCCCGAACGCCTTGCTCAGGCCCCATGTCACCGCGACGTGCACGGCCACCGCCCCGACCGCGAGCGGCAGCAGCACGCGCTGCCGTGCGAGCACGAAGACGAGGGGGAACGCCAGCGTGTACGCCACCGACGCGAACATCCACAGAGACAGGTAGAGAACCAACCGCACCACCTGCTCCCCGTCGTGACCCGAGAACGACCCGCCGAGCACCGCTTCCACCACCCGGTCGCCCACGAGCGCGAACACGCCGACGCCCGCCCCGATCAGCGCAACCGAGAGCCACGACGCATGCACGACGTGCGCTGCGGCGGCTTCTGCGTCGATCCCCCGCCGGGTCAGAGGGGCGGACGAGACGAGTGCGACAGAGCCTGCCGTCACCGCCGCGAACACCGAGGCGATCAGGTAGGCGTAGGAGAAGATCGTCGGCTTCCCGACGCCCTGGTCGGCCGCGACGCGCAGGCAGACGAGGAAGAGGCCCTGGATCGCGATCGGGACGGCACAGCCCTCGACCAGGCGGCCGAGGCGCCGGCGCGCATCGAAGTGAAACCCGTGCCCACCGAGGTCGCCCCGGACGAGCAGGGCCAGGAATGGAAGGCCGAGCGTGATCGCGCTGTTGACCAGGGTCGCCCAGGCCAGGGCGATCGGCCCGTGCCCATCCGCGAGCAGGACGAAGAGCACGACGCCGCCGACGCCGCCGAGGGCGTAGCCGATGGCGGCAATGCCGTAATCGTCCCGCGCCGCGAGCGCGCTGGCAGCGATCGCCGCGAGGAGTTGAACGAACGCCGCGGGCAGGAGGTAGACCAGAGCACGGGCCGCCACGTGCGAGGCCTCCGCGCTCCCGGTGAGGGCATCGCCCAACGGATGCCGGAGCAGCAGGACAGCGGCGCTGACCAGCACGCCGAGGAATACGAACGCGAGCATGTAGGCCCGGGTCTCCGCCCCGAGGCGCCCATCGGAGGCCGACCGGGTCAGCTCAGGCAGCACGACGAGCCGGAACGACTGCGCTGCGAGAACGAGTACGAGATAAACGCTGTAGGCGGCGAAGAACCCGTCCGTTTCGGCGGTGTGGCCGAACTTCTGGGCGAGGATCGCGGCGACCGCGGCGGCCGTGCCGCTCATCGAGAGCAGTGAGAGTCCTGTAAAGATCCCGCTTCGGACGGCGCTCCGACGGAGCGTAGGGTTACGCTTGGAAACGCCTTCCGGCACCGAACGATGATGGCAGAGAGCCCCGACCTCGCCTGGAGCGAAGACGCCTTCGACGCGCTCAAGCGCGATTTCGCGGGCGCCTATTCCGGTCGAACCGTCCTCGTCACCGGCGCCGACGGCTTCATGGGCTCGCACCTGACGGAGGCGCTCGTCCACATCGGCGCCCACGTCACCGCATTCGTCCGCGCCACCTCGAGCGGCGCGCTGAACAACATCGGGCACCTGCACTCACAGCTACGGGTCGTGTTCGCCGACCTGACCGACAAGACGTCGATCGACTACCTCGTGCGCGACCTGCTCGAAGCCCCTGACAAGCCGTACGTCTTCCACCTGGGCGCCCAGGCGCACGTCGGCGAGTCGTGGCACAGGCCCTACGAGACCGTGATGGCGAACACGATCGGCACGCTCAACCTCCTCCAGTCGATCGTCGACCACCGCCTCGAGCTGGAGAAGCTCGATACGGCCGGCACCTCGGAGGAATACGGCAACGTCCGCGAGTCGGTCGCGCATCATCACGACTACGACGACGAAGGCAGCCTCATCCTGCACGAGCGCTCGCCGTTGAACCCGAAATCGATCTACGCCACCGCGAAGGTCGCCGCCGACTTCCTGACCATGAACTACCACGACGCCTACGGCGTCCCCGGAGTCGTCACCCGGATGTTCAACAACTACGGGCCGCGGCAGAACCCGCGCTACGTCACCGGGACGATCATCACCCAGGCGCTCGAGCGGGAGACGATCGAGCTCGGGCAGCTCGATCCCATGCGCGACTTCTGCTTCTGCACCGACGGCGTCCGCGGACACCTGACGGTCGCGGCGCAAGGGATCCCCGGAGACGTCTACGTCTACGGCCAGGGCAAGAACATCACCATGGGCGAGTGGGCCGCCCTGATCCTCAAGGTCGGCGAGGAGAAGGGGTACTGGCAGGACCGCGAGATCGTCAGCACCGCGGACCGGTACCGCCCGGGCGCCACCGACGTGATGGCGCTCCGCGTCGGCTTCGAGAAGCTCAACCGCGAAACCGGGTGGGAACCGCAGGTCTCCTGGGAAGACGGAGTCTCGAAGACGATCGACTGGTACGCCGCGAACCGGCACCGCTGGATCGGCCGCGTCGACTGGCTCTCCAGCCAGCGGAGCCGGACGGCGGCGGGATGAACGTCCTCGTCACGGGCGGCGGCGGCTTTCTCGGCTCCCATCTGGTCGAACGCCTGCAAACCGACGGGCTCGAGCCGTTCGTCGCACGACGTGCGGAGTACGACCTGACGCGCGAGGAGGACGCGGCGAGACTGTTCGACGACGCGCGCCCCGAGCTCGTGTTTCACCTGGCGGCCGAGGTGGGCGGCATCGGCGCGAACCGCGCGAATCCTGGCCGCTACTGGTACGCCAACCTCGCAATGGGCACACACGTACTCGAGCAGAGCCGCCTCGCCGGCGTCCGCAAGCTCGTCCTGGTCGGGACCGTCTGCTCCTATCCGAAGTTCACACCCGTCCCCTTCAAGGAGGAGGCTCTCTGGGAGGGCTTCCCCGAGGAGACGAACGCGCCGTACGGGGTGGCGAAGAAAAGCCTGTTGGTCGGCGCGCAGGCGTACCGGGAGCAGTACGGGCTCGACTCGATCTTCCTCGTGCCGACGAACCTCTACGGCCCTCGCGACAACTTCGATCTCGCGACCTCGCACGTGATCCCGGCGCTGATCCGGAAAATGGTCGAGTCGCCCGAGCAGATCGTGCTCTGGGGCGACGGCACGCCGACGCGCGAGAACCACAACCTCGACGACTGCGTCGAAGGGCTGGCCCTGGCAGCAAAGCGCTACGACGGCGCCGACCCGGTCAACCTGGGGACGGGTGTGGAGACGTCGATCCGCGAGACCGCGGGGCTCGTCGCAGACGTCGTCGGCTTCGCCGGGCAGATTTCATGGGACACGTCGATGCCGAACGGCCAGCCGCGCCGATCCGTCGATCCGACACGGGCTCGAGAGCTGTTCGGCTTCGAGGCGCAGACGCCGCTGCGCGAGGGGATCGAGCGCACCGTCGCCTGGTACCGCTTGCACGCGCCCACGTATGCGGTTTCCTAAAGGGCTCCGGGCCTTCAGAAGCCCGTGGGCGTTCCTTCCGGGACTTCAGGTCGTCCAGTGGGCGGCGATTCTCGTCCACGCCCACCGGCACTCGAACCAGTCGACGGCGTTTGTCTGGATCGCGGCCCTGGTCGGGCTGCCGATCGCCCTCTTCTGCATCTACCGGATCGCCTCGGACATCGGCGGCCGCGGGCTCGGCGCGCTCGCGGCGTTCGCCTGGGTCGTCGTCCCCTTCGCGATGGTGCCGTTGTTCGACCCGCGCTATCGCTACCAGTACCAGAACCAGATCCTCCCGCGGGCGCTCGGCCTGACCGAGAGCGGAGAGTTCCCCACGATGGTCGTTCTCCTCGTTGCCTGCCTGTTCGCCCTGAAGGCCCTTCGGGGCGGGCGGCCGCGCGCGTTGCTCGCCGGGCTCGCCACGGGCGTTGCCGCGATGATCGACGCCAGGGGACTGCTCTTCGTTCCGGCCGTCCTCCTTGCGCTGGTTGCCGCCCGGCGCCCGCGTCTCCTGATCGCATTCGGGGTCGGCCTCGCGCCGGGAATCGTCGTCGTCCTCACGCGGCACACCGGGGATGCCGTCGGCTTCGGAACCTGGGAGCAACTGCATCAGAACGGGATCTTCGTCCGCGAGTTCTTCTACTCGCTCCGCGTGCTCGAGTGGCTCCCGATTGCCGGCTTTCTCGCGGTCGTCCGCAGGTCGATCCCGGCCGCCCTGCTGATGGGCGGGTGGTTTCTGATGTTCCTCTTGATCGAGGGCTCGTCGTCGGCCGTCACCGACTACACCTTCTGGCCGGCCATGCTCCCCTCATTTCCCGCGTACGTCCTGCTCGCGGCGGCGATCCCGCTGCTCGTGCCCGCCCCGCGCGCCTTCCGCGAGGTGTTCTTCGCGCGCGCGTCGCGGCGGCCGCTCTGACCGAGTGCTAGCGCCGGACGCGAGCTCAGGCAGGAGGCTCGGCCCGACGCTCGCGCTCGTCACGGGAGCGCTCCTCAATGTTGTCCACCCGTGTCCGGCTGCCGCCGGGACTCTCCCCTCCGGGTTTCGCGACACCTCGTCTTCAGCGGGCTGACCGAGCCGACCGCGCTCCGCTTCGCTTCCGACGGCCGGGCCTTCGTCGCCGAGAAGGCCGGAGTGATCAAGGTCTTCGACGGCCGATCGCGGTCCGCTAGTCCGAGCCGGTCTCCCCCTGCTCGTGCAGCTCGGCCTCAAGCAGGGCGAGCCGCTGGGCGAGGATCACGTTCTGGTCGTAGAGCTTCGAGATCACCGTCGAGTAGTGCAGCAGCACGGCGAGGATGAACAGCGCCCCGACCGCGAAGAACACAGCCGGCGGCGACGTCGTGACGCCGAACCAATCCGCGATCGTGTTCGGGCCGGCACGCCACAGCGAGAGCCCGAGCATCGCGAACCCGGTCAGAAGCCAGAGCAACGCGTAGCGCTCGCGCAAGCGACGGCTCCGGATCAGCTCGAAGACGAACACGATCAGCAGCACCGACGCCACGGCGGCTGCGATGGAAACGCGTAACGGGGTCATCTCTTGCCCTCCAGAGGGACGACGTTGCGGCGGAAGATGCCCACGAAGATCGCGAGCAGGACCTTGACCATGTAGTAGATCGAGTGCAGGGCGGTGATCGAGGAGCGGCCCGCGCCGCGCTCCCGCATCGAAACCGGCACCTCGGCGAGGCGAAGGCGGTGCTTGACGACCATCACCGTCGCCTCGACCTCCGGATAGTCGTGCGGGTAGTCGGCGGCGAAGAGCCTGATGCCGTCGCGGTTGAGCGCCTGGAAGCCGGAGGTCGTATCGGTGACGCGCTGCCGGACAAGCGCAGAGACGACCCCTGCGAGCAGCCGGATGCCGACTCGCCGCGAGCGCGACGAGCGGTAGCCGCCTGCACCGGCGAACCGGGACCCGACGACGATGTCCGCGTCCCCGTTCAACACCGGCTCGAGAATCAGGCCGAGCTGGGCGGGATCGTGCTGCCCGTCACCGTCGACGCGCACGGCGAGGTCGTAGCCGTGCTCGAAGGCGTAGCGGAACCCTGTTTGCACCGCTCCGCCGATCCCCAGGTTGAACGGCAGCCGGACGACGTGAGCACCCGCCTCGGCGGCGACCTCGGCGGTGCGATCGGCCGAGCCGTCGTCGATCACGACGACCTCGAGGCCAGAGTCGAACGCTCGGATCTCCGCGATCACCCGCCCCACGTTCCCTGCCTCGTTCAGCGCCGGCACGATGGCGATGCGCTTCCGTGCGGCGAGCCGCCCGTCGATGGTGCCTGGCACCGTGCCAGGCTCAGCCACCGACCACCGCCGGTTGACGCAGCTCGAGCAGCTCGAGCACGCGGTGCGCGCGGGCGAGATACGTGTGCTCGTCGAGCGCGCGCTCGCGGGCGCGGCGCCCGAGCTCCTCGGCCTCGCCGGGATCGTCCAGCAGCCGGCGATATGCGTCGACGGCATCGCCGGCGTCGGAGACGACCAGGATTTCCCGATCGGGCTCCAGCCAGCGCTCGAGCCCTTCGACCGGGTTCGAGACGATCGCGGCGCCGGCCATCGCCAGCTCGAACGGCCGTGCGGTCGACGATGCCGGGACGGTGGCGTGACTTCGCCGCGTGATGTTCAACGAGATCCGGCTGGCGGAGATCGCCTCGTTGAACGCGTTGAACGGCACGTCGCCGTGGAGCCGCGCAGCGCCGACGTCACCCTGAAAGTCACGCCCGCCGAGCACGAAATCCACATCGGGCAGGCGCCGGCTGGGCTCCCCGACGAGCTCCTTGATCCACTCGCGACGGAACTTGTCGCCGTAGCCGTAGAAGAAGACGTCCTGCCGCTTGTCGACGTCGAGCGGCCGGAAGAGCTCCGGATCGGCGCCCCAGAAGACCGCCTCCGCGCGCCGTGCGCCCAGCTCCTTCAGCCGCTCGAGCCCGCCTTCGGAGTTGGAGACGACGAGGTCGTATTCGGCCGGGTCGGCCCCGTGGTAGTAGTTGAAGCCCGTGTCCATGCCCCCGAACTCGGGCAGGCTCATCGGCACGTCGCCGTCGTAGAAGACGACAGGCACGCCGTAGCGCTCGCGGATCCACGAGGGGATCCCACGCAGGTGGCTCATCGGAATCGTGAAAACGACAACCGCGGCCACGTCTCGCTCACGCTCGAGGATCCGCTCCACATGACGGCGCCAGCGGGGCGTCACCCAGCGCCAGATCGCCTCGCGGACGAGCCGGTCGGAGCGGGTGTCCGGCGGAGCGTCCTCGCCGCGGCGGAGGTACTCGTCCCCTTTCGACCGGGCAACGAGGTCGCGCAGGCGCGCAAATGCCTCGCCCTCCCGGTAGCAGGGGTTCGGCTCCGTGCGCCACCAGGGCGTCTCGACGGGCCGGCCGCGGTAGGGCGTGACGATCAGATCGCAGCCGGCCTCGTAGAGGCCCTTCCAGAGCTGCCACCAGGCCGGGGTGCAGCCGTAACGGAAGTCGAGGTCGACCGCCGAGGCGAGCGCGAGGATCTTTTTCACGCGCTCAATTGTGACGACGGCAGATGAAGACCTCCGTCACGTACGGGAAGGGGAAACGCTCTGGCAGGCCGTCCGCGAGCGCGACGACGCGATCGAGCAGCTCGGTCTGCTCCGGCTCCGGCAACCCGGCGACGAAGCTGATCGAGCGCACCCGAATACGTAGGAGCTCGCGGTCGTACTCCTCCTCCCACGGGTGCGACCAGACCTCGAACTCGGAGAACAGCTCCGCCCGGGCCGGCGAATCCCAGTCGCGGCCGATCGACGAGGCGCCCCGGACCGGTTCGAGCAAGGCGGTAATGGCGGTCTGGAGCGCACTCTCCCGGTCGCGCGTGTTCCCGAGAATCGCGAGCGCCCCGCCGGGCCCGAGGACACGATGGATGTCGCGATACGCGCGCGCCTGGTCGAACCAGTGGAAGGCGTGTGCGACGGTGACCGCATCGACCGAGCCATCTGCGAGCGGGATCTCCTCGGCTGTTCCCTCGAGCGCTTCGACGCTCGGCACGGCCTCCTCGAGCACCGCCCGCATGCCGGCCAGCGGCTCCACCGCGATCACGCGCGCTCCGGTCGGGACCAGCAGCCGGGTCAGCTTCCCCGTGCCGGCCGCGAGGTCGAGCACGGTCCGGCCCACGCGGAGGTCGAGCCGGCGGGTCAGATGCTCGATCGCCTCGGCCGGAAAGGTCGGCCGCGAGCGCTCGTAGTCGTCCGCCGCGCCGTCGAAGTGGCGCGCGATCGGGTGGATCGTCATTCGGTCAGTACGCGCCGCGCCGCGCGGCCACGGCCGGCAGCGTCTTCGCCAGGATCGTGATGTCGAGCCAGATCGACCAGTTGTCGAGGTAGTAGAAGTCGAGCCGGACGAGGTCGTCGAACGACAGGCTCGAGCGGCCCGAGATCTGCCAGAGCCCGGTCATCCCCGGGAGGACGAGGTAGCGCTTGCGGTGCCAGTCCTCGAGCTGCTCGTAGTCGCGGATCGGCAGAGGGCGCGGGCCGACGAGGCTCATCTCGCCGCGCAGGACGTTGAGCACGTTCGGGATCTCATCCAGCGAGATCCGCCGCAGCACGGCGCCGACGGGCGTTACCCGCGGGTCACGCCGCATCTTGAAGAGCGGGCCGTCGGCCTCGTTTCGCGGCTCGAGCTCCGCCTGTTGCTCGGCCGCGTCCGCGTACATCGTCCGGAACTTGATCATCCCGAACTCGCGCTCGTTCAGGCCGATCCGGCGGTCGCCGAAGAAGATCGGGCCTCTCGAGGTGAGCTTGATCGCTGCCGCGATCGCAAGCCAGAGAGGCAGCCCGCCGACGATCAGCAAGACGCTGGCAACGAGGTCGAAAGCACGCTTCACCGCCCAGTCGGTCCCGGCGAAGACCGGCGGCCGGAGCTCGAAGAGCGGCATCCCCTGGCCCGGCACGTACTCGCCGCGCTCGACGAGGAGCTCTGTGGTCCTCGGCGCGACCCGGACCTTCACGGCCCGGCGGTGCGCCTGCTCGACGGTCGCGAGGAGCTCCTCCTCGGACAGATCCGAGTCGGTCACGATCAACTCGTCGACGTCGAACTCGTCGAGGATCCCCGGAAGCGCCGAGAGGCCGCCGAGATGGGGAAGCGGCAGGCCCTCGGCCTGTGTGGCGATCACGCCGAGAAACTCGTAGTCGATGCCGCCGCGGCCGCTGCCCAGCGTGTCGTGCAGGTGCGCCAGGTGGTCACCCTCGCCGACGAGCACGGCGCGACGGCGAACGCCGGACGCGCGCAGCAGCAGGCCGGTCACGCTGTCGTAGCTCGCCCGGAAGAGGGCGATCAGCGAGGCGGTGAGGACGAGGGCGGTCGGGAAGATCCCGAAGGTCGAGAAGTGGTAGCCCGTCCCGAGCCCGAAGGCGATCGTCAGCGTGGCAACGACGACGAGCGACGAGACGATGCGCCCGAAGCCGGCCCGGAACTCGCGCGGCGCGTAGAGCCCGCCCTGCCAGAAGATCAGCACGGTGATCAGGGCGAGGAAGGGCAGGAAGTTCGCCTCGGCATCCCAGAGGACGCCCCACAGAATCGGCGTATTTCCCCGGATCAGCTCGCGGATCGTGAACGCGGCGTACAGGCCGAGCGTCAGCCCGGAGAGGTCGAGCACGACGAGCGCGGCGACGCTCGCCAGCCGGCGTGCGAAGGAGCGAAGCGGACCTTCCGAAAGTAGGTACGGCCGCCCGGAGCGAATGTCACCCTCGGGAAGAGGGTGGAGCCGCCCACCGAGCCGATCAGGCGCCGCCTCGACCTCGTCGGTCCTTGGGGCCTCCTTTGTGGACACGGAACGATCCATTCTTCCGACCGGAGTCGGACGGAGAGCGTACCCGCTTGTGATCGGATGTTGCCTCGTCCGAGGTTCGCTCAGCCGGTAGCGAGCGGAAGCCGGAAACGAAGGGTCGGTCCCTGCTGCCGCCCATCCACTCTCCACCACACCCGGTAAACCCCGGGGCCGACGTTGGGCGCGTGACGGTAGTACTTCACCGACGACCCCCACACCGAGCCGCGGCGCAGAAGCGGGTACGAGCCGCATCGCTGGAGCCCGGCTGCCCCGCCTCCAGGTGGCCGCGCACAGAGGTCGTACCGACGGAAATACCGCGCGGCAGCCGTTAGTTCGAGGAAGACGGCGCCGTTCCGGTTCATGACACCGGTGCAGATATCGCCTGAAGAACTGCAGTAGCTGGCAATCGTCTTCGGTGGCGCCGCTGCAGCAACGACCGCCACGACACCCACCGCGGCCATCACAACCACGAGCGCGTAGATCGCGCGACGCCGGTGCACCGCCAGAGAATAACGCGTCGAATCGTGCTGACCTGCCTCCAGGCCCGCGTCCTTACGAGCCGGCTTCGACGACCGAGCCGAGGTCGACCTCCGGAGCGCGCGTTTGCAGGTCGGCGGCGAGCCGGTCGAGGTCCGTCGGCTCGCGGCGGCGACCGAGAATCGCCAGCGCAAACCGCAGCGCCAGGCGCCGGCGGGCATCGAGCAGGTCCGTGTCGTGGAAGTAGACGTGCATGTACTCGGGCAGGTGGAGCCAGGCCGCCCGCACGGCCATGCCGAGTGAGTGCGTCGAGGGCAGCTCGAGCAGCCGCCCTTCTTCCAGGCGGACCCAGGCGGGCGCCGCGAGCGCCGCCCGCGGCGCGCCCGAAGGCAGGTAGGCAGGCCGGAACGACGTCGCGGTGCAATCCACGTACCCGAGCTCGGCGAGGGCTTCGGCCACCGGCTCGTCCATGAACCAGCCGCCGCCGCAGAAGAGCCGCGGCTCGAGCCCGTTGGCCCGCAGCCACCCCGCCTCTTCCCGCACGCGAGCGGCCGGGTCGCCTCCGGTCGGCCGCGCATGCGTCGGGCTCGTCCAGTGCGTGTGGTGGCCGAACGGGCCGCGGCCCGCCGCGGCCCGGGCACGTTCCAGCCAAAGCGCCCGGTCCTCACCCTCGTGCGGAGGGCGCATCAGCGCGGCGATCCGGAAGCCGCCCGGCGCCCACTCCTGAAGCGCCGAGAAGAGGCGCCAGGCGCGATCCTCGAGAGGTCGCTCGACGTGGCAGGAGACCACTGCGTACCGTTTGTCCGGCATGTGCGGGATCTGCGGACTTCTAGCAGCGGGCGGGCCGCCCGACCCTGCACACGTTTCGCGCATGAACGAGGCGCTCGTCCACCGCGGGCCGGA
>JBBRYK010000059.1:0-16968 GCA_038237665.1 Gaiellales bacterium
ACTGGGTACGAATGCCCATTTCTTTCAGGTAGTCCGAAAGGTCCTCAGCCATACGTTTGGTCAGCGTCGTGACGAGGGCGCGCTCGCCTCGGCTCGTCCGTAGTTTGATCTCGCCCAGGAGGTCGTCGATCTGGTTCTTCGTCGGGCGCAGGTCGACCTCGGGGTCGACGATCCCGGTCGGCCGGATCAGCTGCTCGGCGACGACACGGGAGTGGCGCTGCTCGAACGGCCCCGGCGTCGCCGAGACGAAGAGCAGCTGCGGCACCTTCTCCAGGAACTCGTCGAAGCGGAGCGGGCGGTTGTCGAGCGCCGAAGGGAGCCGGAAGCCGTAGTCGACGAGTGTCTGCTTGCGCGAGCGGTCGCCCTCGTACATGCCCCCGAGCTGCGGGACGGTCTGGTGCGACTCGTCGACGAAGACCACGAAGTCGGACGGGAAGTAGTCGAGGAGCGTAAACGGGTGCGTTCCCGGCGCACGGCCCTCGAGGATCCGTGAGTAGTTCTCGATCCCGGAGCAAAAGCCGAGCTCTTGCATCATCTCGAGGTCGTACTCCGTCCGCTGGCGGATGCGGTGCGCCTCGAGCATGCGCCCCTCCCCCTCGAAGTGCTTGACCTGCTGCTCGAGCTCGTGGCGGATCTCCTCGACCGCCCGCTCGACCGTCGGCTTCGAGGTCACGTACTCGGTCGCGGGCCAGATCGCGAGATTGTCGAGCTTCGCGTAGACCTCTCCCGTCATCGGGTCGAAGTGCGTGATCTGCTCGACCTCGTCGCCGAAGAACGAGATCCGGTAAGCGGTCTCCACATTCGCGGGCTGCACCTCGATCACGTCACCCTTGACACGGAAGCGGCCACGGCCGAGCACCGCGTCGTTGCGGACGTACTGGCTGTCGATCAGCTTGCGCAGCGCCAGGTCTCGGTCGTGCTCGGTGCCCACCTCGAGGATCAGCACCCGCTCTCGCCATTCCTCCGGCGATCCGAGCCCGTAGATGCACGACACGGACGCGACCACGACCACGTCGCGGCGGGTGAAGAGCGACGACGTCGCGGCGAGCCGAAGCCGCGCGATGTCGTCGTTCTGCGAGGAGTCCTTCTCGATGTAGAGGTCGGCCTGCGGGACGTACGCCTCGGGCTGGTAGTAGTCGTAGTAGGAGACGAAGTACTCGACCGCGTTGTGCGGCAAGAGCTCGCGGAACTCGTTGCAGAGCTGCGCGGCGAGGGTCTTGTTGTGCGCGATCACCAGGGCCGGCCGCTGCACCTCCTCGATGATCCACGCCATCGTCGCCGTCTTGCCGGTTCCGGTCGCCCCGAGCATCGTCTGGTAGCGCTCCCCCGCCTGCAGGCTCTCGGAGAGCTGCGCGATCGCCCGCGGCTGATCACCGGTCGGCCGGTACGCATCGAATGTCTTGAACGGCGGCATCCGGGTAAGGGTACCCCCGGTGTCAGCCCGTCCCATGGAGCCCCCCTACGGCAGCTATGCCGCGATCATGGCCGTTTTCGGGGGCGTGCTCGCGGGGGCCGGAGCGGCGAGCCGGACGCTCGACCGCGACCCGCAATGCCAGTCGGCGCTCGACTTCGCCGTCCTCTCGGCGGCGAGTTTCAAGGCCGCCCGAACGCTGGCCAGAGAGCAGGTCACGAGTTTCATTCGCGAGCCGTTCGTCGAAGGTGAGGCCCACCGGGGCGATGAGGCGCCGATCGCAACCGGCGACCTCCGGCAGGCAATCGGGGAGCTCGTCACCTGCAGCCGCTGCGTCGGGACCTGGACCGCGGCCGGGCTCGCCGCCACTCAGGTCCTGGCCCCGCGTTTCGGACGCCTCCTGACGTGGTCGCTGGCGGCCGCGGGAGCAAACGACTTCCTCCAGGCCGGTTTCGCAGCTCTGACCACCAAGTCGAACGCGCTCGAGCAGCGCGTCAGCTCGTAGCCCACAACCCTAACGCCCGTACCGTACGACGACTGCGAGGCGGCCTGTCCTTCCCGAGAGATCGACGGTCTCGCTCGTGCGATCTACCCGGCCGACCGAGACGGCCGTGATGCGGAAAGGCCGCGGAAGACGCAGCCTCAGCTTGGAGGTACGTGACCGGCTTGGCAGGGTCAAGCGCGCCAGAAGCGAGCCCTCGCGCGCCTCGAGCTCGAAGGAGACGGGGCCGAATCGCGTCGGCGCACGTCGAACCGCGATGTGTCGCCCAGGGCGGAGCCAGGCGCGGGGCGTCGCGAAAGCCAGCTCGAGCCCGGTCGCCGTCTCGTGGACGAGCATCAGCCGGAGCGTCTCCAGAAACGTCGCGTTGGCCGCGCTGTTCGGAGGCAGGTACATCGAGCGGTACCGCCGTCCGCGCAGCGGCGCGATGCTCGCGGCCTCGCCCGCGATGAATGTCTGCGGCGTCATCCCGGCGGCGAGCGCGCCGTAGAGGCTGAGCACGAGCTGGTCCGGCTGGTCGTTGTCCGCCAGGAAGCGGGCGACGTTGAGCCCGTAGACGTTGTCGGTGCCGGAATCCGGAAAGGACGGCGTCTTCCCGTAGAGCGAGAAGGCGCCCGCACGGACGAGACCGAGGAGCCTGGAGCCGTGCGTGAGCATGTAGCGGAGCACTCCCCGCGACTCCGGACCACCAGGCGCGAACAGCCCCGAGGCGAGCGCGAACGGCATGACGAGGTTCCAGTAGCTGGCGTCGCGCGACTCGGTCAGCCGGCCGTACGGTTGGACGTGGTCGAGGAGCCGTGTCGGCACGAAGAGCGAGCCGTCGGGCAGCCTCCGCGTGGAGGAACGGACGGCTCTTCGGAGCCCGACCTCGAGGCGATCCGCAAGTCGCCGGGCTCGCTGCGCGAGCTCGCGCTGCCTGGTCGCCTCCCACGTCTGGGCCACCGCCCTGAGGCCCTGCCAGACCACGGCCTGCGCGTGGAGCCCGTAGACCCGGTCGGGGATGTCGGACGAGTACTGCTCGCGCCGGAGGAGCCCGGAGCCCGATTCCAGACGCTGCTCGAGGGCGGCGAGATACCCGCGCAGGACCGGCGTCGCCGACCGGAGAAACCGGCTGTTCCCGAAGAGGCGGTCGTGCTGAGCCACCGCGACGAGTTTCTCGCCCATCTGCCACCCGGGGTACCGCTCGGGCGTCATCGCCAGCGCCTTGCTCAGGGTCGCGCGGGCAGCCGTCTCGAATCCATAGTCGCCCATCACCTGGGCGACGTCGACGCTTTCCGGGTACGAGAACTCCTCGTACGGATTGCCGGCGCTGTAGCGCCAGCCGAGGATCAGGTTCTGGATCAGGAGAGTGCGCTCGGCGTCGACCACGCGCGACTCGGGAATGTCGAAGACCGTTCCCTCGGCCAGCCGCCGCTGCCAGAAGCCGATCACCGAGAGGCGGGCACGGTCATATTCGGCCCGACCGATCGCACCTGGCCGTGCGCCGCCCCACGCGATGAAGACACTCTGCGGTCTCGACGCCGACATCGTGAGGGCCGGACCGTTTGTCGAACGGAAGCGAATTCCGACCGCACGGCCATGCGGATCGATGGTCAGCCGGATGAAGCTGACGAGCGGACCGGCGGCGGTCGTGCGTCCGGCGAACGACTCCTGCGCGTAGTGACGACCCTCGCCGTCGACGTAGGTCGTCTCGAGCAACGGCAGATACCCCCTGTGGAGCCGCGGCGGGCCGAGCCTTGCCAGGCAGGCGCCGTACCGCTCGCCGCCGACCTCGAGACGCAGGCTCGGCCCGTCGGCGCGGTCCCACAGGATCTGGCTGCCGTCGGCCACGTGGAGTGCGAGCGACCCGGCGCCGAACGGGCCGGCCGGCTGCCCGAACGCGAGGTAGTGGACCCCGGACTCGGTCAGCCCGCCGCCCCCGCGCTGCTCGGCGAAGACGAGCGGCTCGAGGCGGCGGCTGACGCCCTCGTACATGGGCCCGGCGGCGGATCGGATCAACTCTTCGCCCCAGACGTCCCGTCCGGAGCGGAGGGCTCGGTCGACGCTCCGCGCGTACTGCGAGCTCACCTTCTCGGAGGGACACGACCCGGCGGCTTCCGACGCCGGCGACGCTCCGCCGGCCAGGAGCGCGAGGAGCCCGAGGAACGCAGCCCGCCTCACCCGGCGGCGGCGAGGCGGCAAAGCGCTTGCTGCAGCTCGCGCGCCGCGGGGCCGAGCGCGACGCGGGAGCCGTCGAGCGCTGCGACCGGCATCACCTCGCGCACGGAGCTCGTCGTGAACGCCTCCTCGCCCGCCAGCAGGTCGGCGAGCGCGAACGCGCCCTCCTCGATCTCGTAGCCCGCTGCGGGCGCGAGCTCGATCAGCACTGCCCGCGTGACGCCGGCGAGGATGCCGAGCTCGACCCCCGGCGTGAACAGCGTCCTGCCGCGTCGCCACCAGATGTTCGAGGTCGGACCCTCGAGGATCAGGTCGTTCGCCCCGACGAGGAGAGCGTCGTCTGCGCCCCGACTCTTCGCGAGGTCGATCGCGGCCATGTTCAGCGCGTAGCTCGTCGACTTGACGCCTCCCAGGAGGCCCGGGCCGTCGAATCCGACTCGGACGGACACCAGCTCGATGCCTCGCGCCCGCTGGTCCTCGAGCTCCGCTGGAAGGTCGCGGACAAGCACGTAGGCGATCGGATCGCCGTCGCCCTCCCGTCCGGGCGTCCAGTAAATACGTAGCACCGCGTCGGCCTGCGCAGCGGCGCCGAGCGCTTCATCGACGAGCCCTGGGAGCTCCGGCTCAGGCAGGCCCAGGCGCCGAGCCGATTCGCCGAGCCGCCTCAGGTGGTCCTCCAGGCGAAACGGCCGCCCTCCGTAGACCCGCACGGTCTCGAACGCGCCGCGTCCCCGCAGGAACGCTTCGTCGTCGGCGAAGACGGCGGGTGCGTTCGGATCGACCAGGCCGCGGCCCGAGACGGCGAGCGCCAGCAGCGTCAACGCGTTGCCAGGTCAGGCAATGGCACCCCGATCGCTCTGAGCAGGGGCCGAGCCTTGACCCAGGACTCTTCGATCTCATCCTCAGGGACGGAGTCCCAGACGATCCCCCCGCCGACCCAGAGATGAATCCTTCCCTCCGCCACCGCGAAGGTCCGGATGGTGAGGGCGAGATCGAGATCGCCGTTCGGGTAGATCCGGCCGAGCGCACCCATCGAGGCACCCCGGCCGACGGGCTCCAAGGCGGCGATGTGATCGAGCGCCGAGATCTTCGGGGCGCCCGTCACCGAGCCGCCGGGGACGACGGCGGCCAGAACATCCGTCAGCGTTGCGCTCTCGCGCAGCCGACCCTCGACCGTCGTCACCAGATGCGTCACGCCGGCGAGCTCCTGTTCGTCGAGCAGGTGGGGCCAGCAGACGCTTCCCGGCTCGCAGACGCGCGAGAGGTCGTTCCGCTCGAGGTCGACGATCATCACATGCTCGGCGAGATCCTTCTCGGACTCGCCCAGACCCTCCCCGCCCAGGGGAAGCGTGCCCTTGATCGGCTTCGTCCAGACACGGCGGCCGCGTCGACAGAGGAGCAGCTCGGGCGAGGCGGAGACGATCGTCCAGCCGTTCCCTTCGAGCGGACGCGGCTCGAGCGGCCCGAGCCGGGCTAGCGCCCCGGCGAGCCCCGCAGCATCGCCCGAGAAGGGCGCAGAGAGATGCTGCACGAGATTGACCTGGTAGACGTCACCACGGGCAATCGCGCGGCGCACGGCCTCGATCGCCTCGCCGTAGCTCTCCTCGTCCCACGTCTGCTCCCAGTCGCCGATCTCGAAGCCATGCCCCGCGCGGCGCGTGGACTTGTCCACCGGGCGTATGCGGAAGGCCAGCGCGGGAAGCGGACAGGGCTCGGGCGGAGGCGCTACGGCGGTCCGCCGAAGCGGCTCGGAGAGCCGGTAGCCGAGGAACACGTCGGCCACCACGCCCTCGGCGCCGAAGAAATCCTGCTCCTCAAGAGCAGGCTCGAGCTCCTCGAGTGAGTGCAGCTCGATCATGGCTCTACGCTACCGTCTTCGGAGTGCGCCGGTTCCTGGCCGTTTCGACCGTCGTTCTCGCCGGTGCACCGGCGGCGCACGCGGCCTCGATCGCGGTCGTGCCACGGAACTTCTCGCCTGCCGCCGGTTCGCTCGCGATCAGCGCATCGGTGCAGGAGTCGCGCAGTGTCGGCGTGCAGCTGACGACCGCCGGAGGGCGCGTGCTGGGCTGGCTGCAGGCACCGGCGGCCACGCAGGTGATCTCGACCTACTGGGACGGGACGATCAACGGTGTTCGGGTTCGCGACGGCTACTACTTCGTCCGGCTCGTCTCGGGCCGGGAGGTGCTCGCAACGACGCCGATCCGGGTGGACAGCGTCGCTCCCGAGCTCGCAGATGTCTCGGCCGACAACGCCTCGGTGCCGTTCGCCGGCGACGGCCCGCTGCTGACGACGATCACGCCGAACGGGGACGGAGTGCGCGACACGGCCCTCTTCCACTTCCGGCTCACCGAGCCCGCGAGCGTAACGCTGACCGTCTCGCGAACGCAGAACTCCGTAGAGCGCCCCTTGTACACCCGTACGGCCTGGCTTCCCGCCGGCTCGCAGACACTCGAATGGGCGCCCGCCCCCGGCCTGGGCCCGCGCACGTATCTCGCCCACCTGACCGTTGCCGACGCCGCGGGCAACAGCAAGACCTACGGCGCCGACTCACCCTTCGTAGGCAGGTTTCCCCGAGCCCCGGTCGTGCGCCTGATGGGAGTCGACGCGGCGTTCACGGAGCCGAGCTACGCCGCGGACCAGCTCGCCAGCCTGCGGATCTCGACCGACGCCACGGCGCTGACGGTGCAGTTCTTCCGGGCCGGCCCGGAGCACGTGTCAACGGGCGCAGACAACATCATGAACGGCATCCCGGTCGGAGCGCCGGCGCTGCTCGACTGGAGCAAGAAGCGGAACGCCCCTTCGGTCGCGAGGCTCGGCCTCGGCCCGTGGTCGAGCGGCCTGTACTTCGCCCAGGTGACGGCTGCGGACGGTCGCGTCGGCTACGCGCCGTTCGTGATCCGTCCCGCCGTGCTGGGGGAGCACCGCGTGGCCGTCGTCCTACCCGCGAGCACGTGGCAGGCCTACAACTTCTGGGACACGAACGGCGACGGCTGGGGCGACACCTGGTACGCCGGAGCGCCGCACCAGTCCGTCCGGCTCGGACGTCCCTACCTGCGCCGCGGCGTCATTCCCTTCTTCCGACGCTACGACCTCGGGTTCCTCCACTGGCTCGCCTGGACGGGTAAGAGCGCCGACTACCTCACCGATCTCGACCTGAACGCCCTGAGCGGGGACGAGCTCGCGCGGACCTACGACCTGATCGTTTTCCCCGGCCACACGGAGTACGTTCAGGAGCCGCTCTACAACGCGATCGAGCGCTACCGCGACCTCGGCGGGAACCTCGCCTTCCTCGCGGCGAACAACTTCTTCTGGCGGACGACCCAGGACGGACCGATCCTGCGACGGGCCGGCCACTGGCGGGACCTCCGCAGGCCCGAGGGAGCCCTGATCGGCGCCCAGTACATCGCGAACGACGAGGGGCACCGGCAGGGCGTCTACGTCGTCTCCGACCCGGGCGCCGCGCCGTGGCTCTGGGATCGTACGGGCCTCGAAGAGGGCGGCACCTTCGGCGAGTTCGTGGGCGGCTACGGGATCGAGATCGACGCGTCCGGCCCGTACTCGCCGCCGGGCACGCAGGTGCTCGCCCAGATCCCGGAGCTCTTCGGGCCGAGCCTCACCGCTCAGATGACCTACTACGAGACGGCCGCGGGCGCGAAGGTCTTCGCCGCGGGCGCGCTGGACTTCGGTGGGTCGGCCACCTTCTGGCCGGTGAGCAGGATCCTCGAGAACCTGTGGGCACGCTTGAGCGCGCCGTGAGGTTCGCTCATGCTTTTGGAGGGCCACGCCGATCCATGCGAGTGAATGCTTTTCGCGATCTTGTGCCGGGCGGCATGACGCCACCGTTCGTCCTGCGGTTACTGGCCTGCGCTGCGGCGCTCGCCGCACTCAGCGGTTGCGGCCATAGCTCGACGGGCGATGGCTCGACGCGTTCGGCGGCGAAAGCGGGTGGCGAAGTCTTCGCAAGCTCCGGCTGCGGGGGCTGTCACACCTTGGGAGCGGCGAAGTCGACAGGGCTGATGGGCCCGAATCTCGACCAGCTCAAGCCCGCGTACGCCGCCGTCGTCCGGCAGGTCACCGCGGGGGGAAACGGCATGCCGTCGTTCTCGAGCCGGCTCACGGGCAACGAGATCCGCGCCGTCGCCACGTACGTCGTGGCCTCGACGAAGAACAGCACGGCTGCGCCGATCGAGTTCAAGCCGGACAACAAGCGGCTCGCCGACTGCCACAACGACTACGCGTGCCTGAAGCAGGCGTTCGGGAACCTGGCCTTCGACAGTGGACCGCAGAAGGCGCTGGCGACCCTGGCCGGGATGATGCGGACGAACGCGACCGTCAACGGCGGCTGTCATCAGATCACGCACGAGATCGGGCACGCGGCCTACGTGCGCTATCACCACGACGCCGCCCTGGCCCTCGCCAACGGAGCGATGACGTGCTGGTCCGGCTACTACCACGGCGTCGTCGAAAGGGCCTTCGGCGGCGTGCCCCGGGCGGGAGTCACCGTAGTCGCACGGCGCCTGTGCACAGGCAAGGCGCTGCATACGAGCACGTTCCTCCTCTATCAGTGCGTGCACGGGCTCGGCCACGGACTGATGATCTACAGCCAGAACGATCTGCCCTTCTCGCTCGGTGTCTGCGACCGGCTCAAGACGCTGTGGGACCGCTCTTCGTGCACGGGAGGCGTGTTCATGCAGAACTTCCTGCCGGGCCCGATGCAAATGCTTCCGACGAAGTGGCTGAGCAAGTCCAACCTGCTCTACCCCTGCACGGTCGTGGCAGCCCGCGACAAGCTCTACTGCTACCTGATGGTCACCTCACGGATCCTGCCCGAGGTCGGCTACCGCTGGGACGTGGCGGCACGCTGGTGCCGTCGGGCGGAAAAGGCCTGGATCGTGACCTGCTTCCAGTCCTTCGGGCGAGATGCCTCGGGGTCGACGACCCAGACTCCGAGCCGGATCCTGCCGATCTGCAAGTTCGCCGGCACGATGGAGCGCGAATGCATCTACGGCGCCGCGCGCGACCTGACGGCGAACGACGCCGGTGCACGCCGCGCGACGCGCCTCTGCCTGGCGGCTCCGGCGAACGTGCGCGCGTACTGCTTCGAAGGCATAGGCACGATCCTCGGCGGTTTTGCGAACGGAACCGCCGCCCGCCGCGCGAGGTGCGACGAGTTCGTCCCGCCGCGGTGGCGCCCGGCCTGCTACGGCGGCGCGAACGCCTAGCCCGGCGCTTCGGCTCTCAGGGCGCAGTCCGCCTTGGCCGTCGGTGCCGTGCAGCCGGCGACGATTCGCGCGAGCACGCTCTGATCCCATCCGTTCATGAAGTCGCCGTGCCCCGAGAACTGGCCGCCGGACGAGAGCGTGACCCCAGGCCCTCCCAGGATCGGGTAGGCGATCACGTAGCGCAAGCCGGGCACCTGAACCGGGTGCGAGCGAGGGCAGGTGCCGTAATTGCTGTACGCCATGTGGCTGTGGTGATCCGGGCTGTCCAGATGCTTGCCGTCCCAGCAATCCGGGAAGTTCACGTGCAGCGTCAGGTAGCTCAACCGCCCGTCGAACCCGAGAGGCTTGCTCGGACACGTCGGCACCGCGCTCGACGGCCCCCGGCTCATCCAGCAGGTCCAGTGCACCACGTCGATGCTCTGCGGCCTCCTCGCCCCCGAATTGCCCTCGACGATCCGCAGGCCGGCCGGAAACGGGTGCACGACATCGGCGGTCTTGATCTTGTGGTAGACGCCGATCGAGGCCGGACGGACGATCTTTCCGTCCAGGTAGAGGGTCGGGACCCAGTAGGCCGCCCGATCGGCCTTGGTCCGGCAATTCGTCTTCCCGGCGCGCAGGCTTCGCGGCGTGGAGGACGCATCCGTCGAGCGGTTGCCGAAGAACGTGTGCGAGTGCGACCAGCCCGGGAGCCCGGGGTAGACGATCGGATCGTCCGCCGAGATGTGGCTGAAGTAGCACTTGATCCAGAAGTTCGCGCCGTGCAGCGGCCGCGGCGAGGCACCCGCGTGGCCCGCGGCGAGGACGATCACGAGCGCGGCGAAGACAACAAGAGAACGCCTCACGTTCACCTATCCGCTTTCAGGTCGGATTTGTTTCTCGGGGAAGTTGTCGCTCCGCCGCGCTCCGCTCGGTGGGGGGACTGCGTCCCCCCACGGCCCCCCTGGATCACCGCGGCTTACGCGCGGATCAAGTTTGTCCGCCGGCTGCGCCGGCGGAATGGTCGCGCCCGCCTCCGGCGGGAGAACAAAGAGCGCTCTGAAGGAACTGCACGGCAGCCCGAAGGCTCTCCGCAGGTTTTCATCACTCCGCGGAGCCATACCAGCCAGGGGGGCCTATGGGGGGACGGGAGTCCCCCCATTCGAGCGGAGCTTGCTCCGCGATTCCTGCGGTCCATGGAAACACCGGGGGGCTCGGGGGGCGAGAGCCCCCCGGAAACTTTTTGCCGCGCAGCGGCCCACCCGACCCCTAAAGTGACAGCGGTGATCGAGGAACAGCCATGAGGCTCGCCCCCGCCGTCGCGGCGGTGGCCGCAGGCGTTGCATCGGTGGCGATGGTGACGGGCGCCGCCGCGACGCAGGCGATCCATCCCGAGTGCGTGAAGAAGTCCGACCACGCACGCTCGGTCTTCTTCCGGACCACGGACGGCGTGAAGCTCGCGGGCGTCATTCTCGGGAAGGGCACGAAGGGCGTCACGCTCGCGCACCAGAGCCGCGGCGACCTGTGCATCTGGATGCCCTTCGCCCGGACCCTCGCCCGGGCCGGCTACCTCGTCCTGCCGTTCGACTTCCGCGGCTACGGCGCCTCCAAGAGCGGGAAGCGCCCGGACTTCCCCGCCGACGTTGCCGCGGCCGGCCGCGCCCTCCGCGCAGGCGGGGCGAAGAAGGTCGTCTACCTCGGGGCGTCCCTGGGCGGGACGGCGTCGCTCGCGGCCGCCACGCTGGCCCCCGCTCCGGCCGGAATCATCAGCCTCTCAGGCCCGGCGGCGTTCGGCTCGATGGACGGGGCCGGAGCAGTCGGCAAGGTCGACGTTCCGCTCCTGCTCGTCGCCGCCAAAGGGGACACGGCCTTCTCGGGCGACCAGCAGATCGTCTACGACGCTGCCCTCACAGCCGACAAGCAGGTCGTGATCGTCAGCGGGTTCGACCACGGCGTCGATCTCGTCGCCTATGAGGCTCGAGCCCGCGTGAAGAGCCTGATCTTCGCGTTCCTGCGGAAACACCTCGGCTGACGAGAGGGAAGTTGTCGCTCCGCTCCCCGGAGCGTAAACCCAGTTTCCGGAAGGCTCACGCCCCCCGGAAAAGAAATGCCGCCGAAGGCGGCCGTGCCGACCCCTAGGTAGCGGTCCGAATTATCCTCACGGCGCCGCTCGCGGTGGCCGCGTCGAGGTCGACCATCGGGCCGTCGCCGGGCGGGGCATCACCGGCCAGGTCCAGCTCCGAGTCCATGTCGCCGGACGCCGACCGCGCATCGACGAAGACGCGTGAGCCTCGACGAATCCCGACCTGCACGTCGCCGGACGCGGCGCGGAGCTTCAGGCGCCCGGAGCCGACCGAGCCGATCGATTGGTCGCCTGAGGCGGTCACGATCGAGACGTCGCCGTCCGACTCGCCGATCTGCACGTCCCCGGACCCGGACCGGAACGAGCCCCCACCACCAAGGCGGCCGATCTCGATGTCGCCCGAACCGGTTACGGCGGTCACCGAGCCGTCGATCTCTCGCGCGTTGACGTCGCCGCTGCCGCACTTGACGCTGAGCGTCGCCGCCGCGTCGACCTCGAGGTCGCCCGAGCCGGTCTGAACCTCGACGGAGCCGTACCGGCCGCGGGCCTGCACGTCGGTCGACCCCCCCTTCACCTCGACCTCGGCGCCGGGCGGCGCGCTGATCGCGACGCGGTGGTCGGATCCGGAGAAACCGAACCGCTTGTGCGGCGCGGCGACCGTCAGAACGGCGCGGTCGTCGCGCTCGATCAACTCGAGGCGATACTCGTCCTCGTGCGGCCCGTCGACGTGGACCCGGGTCATTCCGCCTTCGGCGGTCTCGAGCTCGATCGAGCC
The DNA here is from genome assembly GCA_038237665.1 of Gaiellales bacterium. Taxonomy (GTDB): domain Bacteria; phylum Actinomycetota; class Thermoleophilia; order Gaiellales; family Gaiellaceae; genus JBBRYK01. The sequence continues at coordinate 12,124 of JBBRYK010000059.1, forward strand.
TGCAGGGACGCTGAGCTCGAGCTTCAGAGCGCCGGGTGTCTCAAAGGTCTCGGTTCTCATCGCCGCCTCCTGACGGAGGTGCGGCGACGGCGCGGGGGCCTCGAATCGACGCGCATTTCGATGTGCCCGAAGGGCGTGGGGTAGAACGTCATCTCTGACTCCTTTCAGCTCTGACCGAAACCGGTCATGCGGTGACGGGAACGTTTCGCGGATGGGGCCGACAGCGCGCGTCCCAGGGCGCGCACGATCCAGGTGTTGACCGAGACGCCTTCCCTTGCGGCTGCCGTCTCGACGCCGGTCTTGAGCGAGTCCGGAAGCCGGAGCGTGATCCGCGCAGACATGTCGTCTCCCGGGACCGGCTCGGCCTCCTCGTCGGCAGCCTCGACGTAGACGAGGCTCGGGTCCTGGCCCGCCAGGCGAACCTCAACGTGCCCGGACGGCAGCTGCCCGGTGAGCTCGAGCGCCGCCTCGGAGAGTGCGTCGAGGAGGCGAAGACCCGCGGAGGCCCGAATCGCCGCCGAAAGCCGCTGGGCGGCAGCCGCGACCGCGTCGTCGCCGACGGCAGCGATCGCGTCGAGGTCGGACTGAAGCGCGTCGATGTACGGGCTTAGTTGCATGATGATGTCATTATGACATCATTTTGGCACCTGTCAAATGTCAGGCGCAACTCAAGCTTTCAAGCGGTCTCCGTAGCTCCGTCGGTAGACGGCCTTGAGCTGCTCGACCCGTTTCACGTAGTGGCGGGTCTCGGCGAACCGGATTCCGGTGTGCTCGCGCAGCCAGCGGTCGACGTTGCTCTGACCGGCGTTGTAGGCGGCCAGCGCGGTCCCCTCGTCGCCGTATTTCCGGAGTAGGTGGCGCAGGTACCAGCATCCGTAGCGGACGTTGATGTCCGGGTTGTAGAGGTCCTCGACCCGGAAGCGGGTCCCGCCGGTTCGAAGCGCGATCCCGCGGGCGGTGTCCGGGAGGAGTTGCATGAGGCCGATCGCGCCCGAAGAGGAGACCGCGGACGCATTGAACTTGCTTTCCTGGTAGATCACGGCCGCGAGGAGCGCCGGGTCCAGGCTGTAGTTCCGGGCGTGCGCGCGCACGATCGTCTCGTAGCGAAGCGGATAGCGGATTCGTGCGTACCAGGATGGCTCGGTGCGCACGACGTACACGGCGGCGGCTGCGCCGGCCGCGACGACCGCGGCCAGAATTGCGATCCGCTTCAGCGCGAGTCGCTGAGCGCCTGGACGACGCCGGCCACGAACGCGTCCAGCTCGTCGATGGTGCCGTCGTTCACGTACGCGTAGCTCGCTCGTCTGATCTTCTCCTCGTCGGGGAGCAAACGCTTACCACGCGCGTCGGGCCTCACGCGCGTTCGAGCGGCCCGGGTCTCCTCCGGAGCCGTGATCGCCACGACCGCGTCGAAGCGCGCGTCCGAGCCGGTCTCGTAGAGAAGCGGGATCTCTACGACCGCCAGCTCGGGTGGAGCGCGGCGCTCCAAGAGCTCCTCGAACCAGTGGGCGTACGCCGCCTGGACGCGCGGATGCAGCAGCCCTTCCAGCCATTCGAGCTCCGCCCGGTCGTCGAAGACGATCGCCGCGATCCCGGCCCGATCGGTCGTGCCGAAGCGCTCGTTCAGGGCCGCACGCACTTCCGGATCGTCCGCGATCAGAGCGTGGACGACCTCGTCGCTCGAGAGCGTGGCCGCGCCGCGGCGTGCGAAGGCCCGAAGCGCCTCCGACTTGCCGGCGCCGATGCCGCCCGTGATCGCGACCGCGAGCGGCCGGCTAGGACTTGTCTTCGACAGCGCCGTCGACCGGGCCGTCGCCTGGCTCAGGGGCCTCGGCGGGCTCTTCGGTCGCGAGCTCGGCTTCGGCCGACGCATCCGTAGCTGGAGCAGGCTCCTCGCCCGGAGCCGGCTCTGCCGTCTCCGCAGGAGCCTCGGCCTCGTCGCTCGGCGCCTCGACCGTGGCCTCGACCTCGTAGGACGAGTCCGGCAGTAGCTCGGCCTCGGCGAGGTCGGCCGCGCCCGAGGGCGTCACCTCGATCTCCTCCTCGGCCGCGGTGTCCGAGAAGACGTCCTCGGACAGGTCCAGCTGCGGCCGCGTGTGCAGCGACTCGGTGCCGTCGGCGCGCGGCTTGGGAACGGCACCCTCCTCGACGCGCTTCAGCGAGAGCGAGAGGCGCCGGCGCTCGGCGTCCACCTCGATGATCTTCACGTTCACGACGTCGCCCTGCGAAACGACCTCGCGCGGGTTCTCGACGTGGTGCTGCGCGAGCTCGGAGATGTGCACGAGGCCCTCGACCCCGGGGAGGATCTCGATGAAGGCGCCGAAGGTGACGACCTTCGTAACACGGCCCTCCACGACGTCGTCCTCGCCGTAGCTCTCGAGCACCTGCTGCCACGGATCGGACTGCGTCTGCTTGAGGCCGAGTGAGATGCGCTGCCGGTCGCGATCGATGTCGAGCACCTTGACCTTGACCGTCTGGCCGATGTCGAGCACCTCCGAGGGGTGGTTCACGTGGCTCCAGGAGAGCTCGGAGATGTGGATCAGGCCGTCCATGCCGTCGAGGTCGACGAATGCGCCGAAGTCGACGATGTTCGAAATCTGCCCCTCGACGACGTCGCCCTGGGTGTGCCGGTCGAGAATCGCCTGCCGCATCTCCTTGCGCTCGTCCTCGAGCACCGCACGGCGCGAGAGGACGACGTTGTTCCGCGAGCGATTGAGCTCGATCACCTTGCAGCGGAGCTCCTTGCCGACAAACTCGTCGAGGTCCTGCACGCGGCGGATGTCGACGAGGGAGGCCGGTAGGAAGCCGCGCACCCCGAGATCGAGGATCAGGCCGCCCTTGACGACCTCGATCACGCGGCCGTTGACCGGATCGCCGCTCTCGGCCGCCGCCTCGATCGCCTTCCAGGCGATCTCGAAGCGGGCGCGCTTCTTCGAGAGGATCAGCCGGCCCTCGGTGTCCTCCTTGGTCATCACGAGCGCGTCGATCTCGTCCCCGAGCTTGACCTCGTCGTTCGGGTCGACCGAGCGGCGAATCGAGAGCTCGGAGACGGGGATGACGCCCTCCGACTTGTAGCCGATGTCGACCAGCACCTCGTCCTTGTCCACCCGGACGACGGTGCCGTGCACGACCTGCCCTTCGTTGATTTCGGGGAAGGTCGAGTCGTAGTCGGGAACGAGCTCGCCCTCGGGCGTGGTCGTCCAAACGCCCGGTTCGGCGATCATTTCTGGATGGGTGTCGACGGTTTCGGCCATGGAAAAGCGGCCGGTCAGTATAGCCCCGCTTCCCAAGCCGTTTCAGCCAGCCGCTTTGCGGAGGAACGGGCGTACCGCCGCGAGGTATTCGGCCGGCGCTTCGACGAAGCTCATGTGGCCCGCACCGGGGACGACTGTCAGCTCGCTGTCACGGATGCCACCGTGGAGGGCCCGCGCGGCGCGCGGAGTGGTGGTCTGGTCGTGCTCGCCCACGATCACGAGCGTCGGCCTACCCACCCGCGCCAGGTTCGGCCGGTAGTCGAAGTCGCCGTAGCCGCCGTTGGCGAAGTGGCGGAGGACGTCGGGGGAGGGATGGAAATCCTGGTAGTAACCCGCGGGAGGCTCGCCGTGGAAGTGGAACGGCAGCTGCGCTTCGAGCAGTTCGCGCACCTCGTCGTCGGTCTGCACCGTCTTCTCGCGCTCCCAGGAGTCGGCGATCGCGGCACCGTCCTCGCCCAGCGACTCGAGCTTGGACATGACGTCGGCCATCAGCGTCTCGCTCGAGTCTCCGCCTCCGGAGATGACGTAGGCAGCCGCCGTCGCCAGCTCGATCGCATGGTGGGTGGCGATGATGGCCCCGAAGGAGTGGCCGAGGAGGGCGAAGCGCTCGATGCCGAGTGCCTCGGCCAGCCGGTCGACGTCGCGGGCGAACACGTCGAGGGTAAGGGTCTCCGGGTCGACGCGGTCCGAGCGACCCTGCCCGCGCTCGTCCACGTAGACGACCCGGAACTCGTCCGCCAGCTCGTCGAGGTAGGGCCGGAACATGCCGTGGTCGAGCCCGGGCCCGCCGTGCAGCACGATCAGCGGGAAGCCGTCGCCCAGCTCTTCGACGAACATCCGGTAGCCGTCCGGCAGGGTGACATCCACGGCAGTGACCCTACGTCCTAAGCTGCGGCGATGCGCTTCGGCGCGGTCGCCGTGCTCGCCTCGATCCTGCTCGCGTTCGCCGGCTGCGGCGGCTCGCGCGCGCCCTCGAACGCGGTCCAGGTGCCGAAGGCCGCCGGGCTCGATCTCGCAACCGCGGCGAAGACCATCCGGGCATCCGGGCTCTGCTGGGAGCTCGAGTTCGGGAACCGCAAGGGGAGCGGGATCGTCAGGCAGAAGCCGGCCGCCGGCTCACGGGTCGCACCGCGAACGGCGGTCAAGCTCTACCTGGGCCTTGACTTCTCCACCACGCCCGAACCGAGGCCGGCTCAGACGCCTGGCTGCCCGTCGATCGTGCTCACGATCGTCGACTCTTCACGCTGACCGGCCCACGCCAGAAACGCACTCCGTCGATCCGGACGACCTGGAGCCAGTACCGGGTTCGCAACGCCCGGCCGGCGCTCCAGGAGTACCGGTGGCCGGCAGGGGTCCCCTTCGCGGCGATCAGCTGCCGGTTCTGGCGAACACGCCTGCCGGCCTGCTCGCGGTAGACGTTGAAGCCGGCCAGCCCGAGCTCGGTTCCCGTGCGCCAGCGAACGATGGCCGATGTGCCACTGCGTACTGCGTTCAGCGAGGTCACCAGCGCCGTGGTTGGAGCCGTGGTCGGGTCGTAGCGGAGAAGCTGAGGGTCGTGGTCGGAGTTCTGGACCGCGAACTCGGAGTTCAC
>JBBRYK010000060.1:0-16815 GCA_038237665.1 Gaiellales bacterium
CCCCGCAGCCGGGGCCAACTCGCGCACAAACACCTCCGCGGGACGCATCCACACCTCCTCAGATCGCATGCGTCCCAATTCGACACCAAACCACGAGGTCCCGCCCCATTTCAGGTCAAACGTTCTGAGAGGCCGCACTAGATGCCCGTGCGGCTTGCACCTTGCGCATCCCCCCTGCTCGCTTGACGCGGTTGTCGCGGCGCCGGCCTGTGGATCCGTTGTTCCTCTTTTGGCGCAGTTTCATGCCAGACGCGGCACACATTTCGCCGTAGGCTGGAACTGGAGGGAGGCCTGCGGCCGGCCCCGCGAGAAAGTCGCTATTTGCGGGAATTTGTCGACAAGAAACCCTGAGTCGCGCGACCGTGTGCACCGAAATCTAGGCCTTGGCCGCAGCCCGCCGCTTGGGCGGCAGGTGAATCGCGCGTCCCAGGGCCACGAGCCCCGCCTCCTTGATCGCCTCCGACAGCGTCGGGTGCGCCGCCATGCCGTCGGCGACCGTCTCGACCGTTGCCTCGGCATCCAGCGCGACGACGCCCGCCTCGATCAGGTCGGTCACGTGCGGGCCGACCATGACGAGCCCGAGGAGCTCCCCGTACCGAGTTTCGTGGATCGACTTGACCCAGCCGACGGTCTCGTTCTGCATCACCGCGCGAGCGTTGGCGATCCACGGGAACACGCCCGTCGCGACGTCGTCGCCGTACTGCTCGCGGGCCTCCGTCTCGGTGAGGCCGACGCCGGCGATCTCGGGATCCGTGTAGATCGGGCGCGGGACACCGCGGTTGTCGACGACGGCCTCATGGCCCATCGCGTTCTCGGCCGCGACCTCGCCCTCGCGGAAGGCGGTGTGTGCGAGCTGCCAGTACCCGGCGCAGTCGCCGACGGCGTAGATGTGCGACACCGTCGTCCGCCGGTGCTCGTCGGCGGCAATCCCCTTCCGCTTGTCGAACTCGACGCCGATCTCCTCGAGGCCCAGGCCCTCGACCACGGGGCCGCGCCCCACGGAGACGAGCATGAGGCCGCACTCGACCGTCTCGCCCTCGCCGAAGTGCACGATCAACCCGTTCGAGCCCTCCTCGACCTTCTTGCACTGCTTTTCGAGGTGGAGAGCGATCCCGCGCTTGCCGAACTGCTTCGCCAGCTCTTTGGAGGCGTCGTCGTCCTCCTGCGGGATCAACCGGGGGAGCATCTCGACGATCGTCACCTCCGACCCGAAGCGGCGCAGGATCGACGCGAACTCGCAGCCGATGATTCCACCCCCGAGGACGACGAGGCGGCCCGGCACCTCGCTCTGCGCCAGGAGCCCGGTCGAGTCGACGCAGCGCGCCGAGTCGAGCCCCTCGATCGGCGGCCGCAGCGGGAACGATCCCGTCGCGATGATCGCGCTCTTGAACGACACGTCCTCCCCGCCCTCGACGGCGATCGTGTTCGCGTCCTTGAACCGGCCCGTGCCCTTCACCCACTCGACGCCGTTCGCCTTCAGCAGCGAGGCGACACCGCCCGTCATCTGCTTGACGACGGCGGCCTTCCATTCGTTCGCGGTCGCGAAATCGAGCGTCGGCTCACCGACCTGGACGCCGAGCTTCGCGAAGGTCTCCTCGGCTTCCTTGATCGCGAAGGCCGTTTGCACCCAGGCCTTGGTCGGAATGCACCCGACCCGAAGGCACGTGCCTCCGAGCTCGGTCTCCTTTTCGATGCAGACGGCCTTGGCACCGAGCTGTGCGGCACGAATCGCCGCTGTGTAGCCGCCCGGCCCGCCGCCGAGCACGGCGACGTCACAATCCATTGGTCTCGCTCCCTAGGTCGGTTGACCCGATCCTAGCCAGGAGCTCTTTCGTCAGGCGCCGAGCTTGGCGGTGTAGTCCGTGAGCCCGCCGCTGTCGCACATGTAGCGCGTGCCCTGGAAGTCGAAGTTCGCACGCACGTGCAGCTTGCCGGCCACGTTGCCGTTCTGGTCGAAGGTGCCGCTGGCGAACTGGTCGAGATCCGGGCTCCGGAAGTCGTCGGTGAAGGACAGGGCCGAGTTGAGGGGCAGAACCCCGGACGTCGTGATGCGGATCTTGAACTGCTGGGAGGGCTGGCAGTCGGCGACGACCTCGGTCGCGAGGTTCGTGATCCCTCGGCCGTCGGCGGTCACGTCGACGCAGACGCTGACACCCTGGTTGGTGAAGCCGCAGTAGCGACCGGGCTTGGCCGTCGGTGCGGGGGGCGGAGGCGGCGGTGGGGGCGGTGGTGGTGGGGGCGGGGGCGGTGGCGGTGGTGGGGGCGGCGGGGGAAGCGGCGGCTTCGGGATGCCGCGAATGACCTCGCAGTCGAAGCCAGGCCGTTTGTCCCGCGTGTCACCGACGACCGTGTCGGTGCCCGCGCCGCACGAATACGTGTCGACGCCGGTGCCGCCGATCAGCCTGTCGTTACCGCCCCTGCCGACGAGCTTGTCGTTCCCGGCCTTGCCGTTGATGACGTCGGCCTGCGGCGTTCCGATCAGGACGTCGTTCTTCGCCGTGCCGTTGATGATCTTGGCCGAGAGCGCCGAAACGGTCGCTACGACGAGCAGGGACGCGACGGCGGCACCCCCAAGTCCGAGGAACAGCCTGCGCACCGGGCAAGCCTCTAGCAGCCGTTGCCGAAAGTCAAACCTCGGCCTGCATCGTGATCGTGTTGTCCGTTGCGGCAACTTGACGAAAGCCGTTCTTCTCGTAGAGGCCGATCGCAGGATTGTTGCGGTCGACGCTGAGGCTGATCGTCCGATATCCGCCCTCGCGAGCCTTCGCGAGCAGCGCCTCGAGAAGCTGCGAGCCGTAGCCATGGTGCCGGCGGCTCGGAACGACGGCAATCGACAGCTCGGGCGTCTCCTCGTCGACGAAGCCGAACCCGGGCTCGGCTGCCTGGTAGAAGCGGAACCAGGCCGCCCCGACGGGAGTCGCGCCCTCGAGGCCGACGACGGCGGCGTCGCCGGGACGGCCCCAGCGGTCGACGTAGCGCGAGACCGGCAAGTCGCCCACGAGCGAGGCGTTCGCGTACGCATGCCGGAGCATGTCGCGCAGGAAGCGGACGTCCTGCGGGCCTCCGGAGCGAATGATCATTGCCCCAGTTCCTGCGCGAGCTGAAGCCGGTTGCCATCCGGGTCGAACACATCCACGAACCGCATTTGCCCGTGGATTTCGATCACCACTCCGACCTCGACGTTTGCCCCCTTCAGCCGTTCGGCCTCGGCCTTCACGTCCGCGACGTCGATCGTCGCCACTCCTCCGTCCTCGGGCTCGCCCTCGGCGACGACGATCTCCGTCGCGCCGCGTTCGAGCCGGGCCCACCGCCCTTCCTCGTCCACCCAGGCCTCGTCCAGGCCGAGCGTGTCGCGGTAGAACGCGCGCCCGGCGGCCAGATCGCGCACGCGGTAGACGACCTTCATCAGAGCGCCAGACCGGGCTCCTCGAGGAAGTCCTTGACCGTCTGCAGGAAGTCGGCCGCGACCGCACCGTCGATCGTGCGGTGGTCGCACGTGAGCGTCATGGTCATCATCGGGCGCACGACGATCTCGCCGTCGCGCGCGACCGGCCGCTCCTGGCTCGCCCCGACGGCGAGGATGGCGGCCTGCGGCGGGTTGAGGACGGCGATGAACTGCTCGACGCCGTACATGCCGAGGTTCGAGATCGTGAAGGTGCCGCCCTCGAGGTCGGCCTGTTGGAGCTTGCCCTGCTGGGCCCGCTGGACGACGTCGGCACGTGCGGCGGCGAGCTCGGGAAGGTTGCGCCGCTCACAGCTCGGGATCACCGGAACGATCAGGCCTCTCGCCGTCGCGACCGCGATGCCGATGTTGGCGGTCGGGTAGATCTCGACGCCCTCGTCGGACCAGCGCGCGTTGACGGCCCGGTGACGGAGCAGCGCGAGGGCGGAGACCTTCGTCAGCACGTCGGTGACGGTCGGTTTCGGCTGGCCTTCCTTCGTCTGCTCGACCAACCGCTGCCGCAGCGCGAGCGCCCGCGTCATGTCGGCCGACATCGAGATCTGGAAGGCGGGCACCTCCCAGGCCTGGGTCAGGCGCCGGGCAATCGTCTTGCGGAGTGAGCTGAGCGGCTGGATCTCGATGCCCTCCGGCTGCGCCGCGGCGGTGACAGCAGGAGCAGGCGCGGGAGCCGTCGCTGCGCGCTCGACGTCCTCGGCGACGATGCGGCCCTCGGGCCCGGTGCCGGTCAGGCCGGCGAGGTCGATGCCTCGCTCGCGTGCAATGCGGCGCGCGAGCGGGCTGGCCTTGACCCGGCCCCCGTCGCGTGTCGACGGCGCCGGCTCGTCCGGCGCGGCGGAGGCTTCGCGCCCCGCCTCGCGCTCGGCCTCGCGGGCCGGCCCGGATGAGCCTTCCTCCTGCGCGTCGTCCTCGACTTTCGCAGCGGCCTTGCCGTTCTGGGACGGCTCCGCGGCGACTTCCTCACCCTCCTCGCCGATGAACGCGATCGTCCGGCCCACCTCTACCTCGCCCTCCGGGACGGCGATCTTCAGCAGGACGCCGGCGGCCTCCGCCTCGACCTCCTGGGTCACCTTCTCCGTGTCGAGCTCGTACAGAGGCTCGCCCTTCTCGACCGTGTCCCCTTCGGACTTGAGCCAGCGGACGATCGTCCCCGACTCCATGCCCTGCCCGAGCCGCGGGAGCTTGACTTCAGTCGCCACGATTAACCGTCCGGTAGATCGCGGCGAGCACGTCGTTGGAGTGCGGCACGACGAACTCCTCCATGATCGGGGCGAAGGGGATCGGCGTGAACTTGGCTCCCACGCGCTCGATCGGCGCGTCGAGCCAGTCGAAGGCCTGGTGCTGGACGACCGCGGCGACCTCCGCGCCGAAGCCCATCCGCGCGACCGCCTCGTGCGCGACGACGCACCGGCTCGTCTTCTTGACCGAGTCGACGATCGTTTTCTCGTCGAGCGGCTGCAGGGTGCGGGGATCGACGACCTCGACGGAAATGCCCTTCTCCTCGGCCTCCTTCGCCGCCGCGAGTGACTCGTGGACGAGGCGGCCGGTGGCGACCACTGTCACGTCCTCGCCCTCGCGGTGGATGCGCGCCTGGCCGATCGGGATCGGCTCCAGCTCGTCGGGGACCTCCTCTTTGAGGCCGTAGAGCGTGCGGTGCTCGAAGAAGACGACGGGATTGTCGTCGTAGATCGAGGCGTAGAGGAGACCGCGGACGTCGGTCGGCGTCGACGGGAACACGACCTTCAGGCCGGGCACATGGACGAACCACGCCTCGACCTGCTGGGCGTGCTGCGCGCCCGGCGACCAGCCGGCGCCGCCCTGGGTGCGAAACGTGACCGGAACAGTCACCTGGCCGCCGGACATGTACCGGTGCTTCGCCGCCTGATTCACGACCTGCTCCATCGCCAGCGTCAAGAAGTCCTCGTACATGACCTCGGCGACGGGGCGCATCCCCTGCATCGCTGCGCCGATCGCAGCGCCGACGAGCGCCATCTCGGAGATCGGCGTGTTGCGGACGCGCTCGGGGCCGAACTCGGCGAGCATCCCCTGCGTCACCCCCATCGAGCCGCCCATCTCCGCGATGTCCTCGCCCATGATGAAGACGTCCTGGTCGCGGCGCATCGCCGTCGACAGAGCGTCGCGCACCGCCTCTCTGTAGCTCAGCTCGGCCATCTACGCGTAGACGTTCTTGAGGGCGTCCTCGGGCTTGGGGTCGGTGCCGCTCTTCGCGAACTCGACCGAGCCCTCGACGAGCTCGTTCACCTCATGCTCGATTGCCTCGAGCTCGTCGTCGGAGAGGTCGAGCCTGGCGCGCAGCTTGTCGACCGGATCCTGGGTCTCACGAAGCTCCTGGATCTCCTTCTTCTCCCGGTAGACCTGCGGGTCGCCCACGTAGTGGCCGACGAGGCGGTACGTCTCCACGTCCAGGAAGACAGGCCCCTGGCCCGAGCGGGCGTACTCGAGCGCCTCGGTCGCGGCGGCATGGACGGCCTCGACATCCTGCCCGTCGACCTTGAGTGCGTGCATCGCATAGGCCTTCGCCCGGTCGAGCATGTCCGTGATCGGCAGATGCCGGCTGGCAGGCGTCGACTCGGCCCAGTGGTTGTTCTCGCAGACGAAGACCGCCGGCACCTTCCACACCTGGGCCAGGTTGAGGGCTTCGTGGAACATGCCGATGTTCGTGGCACCGTCCCCGAAGAAGGCCACGGCGACACGCGGCTCGCCACGGAGCTTGAAGGCGAGCGCGGCACCGGTGATGCCCGGGAGCCCGCCGCCGACGACGGCGTTCGCGCCGAGATTGCCGCGTTCGATGTCGTAGAGGTGCATCGAACCGCCGTAGCCGTGCGAGCAGCCCTCGAGCTTCCCGTAGAGCTCGGCCATGACGGCGTTCGGGTGCGTCCCGCGCGCGAGCGTGTGCCCGTGCGCGCGATGCGTCGAGGCGAACACGTCTCCCTCCTCGAGCGCCGAGCAGACGCCGACCGCAACCGCCTCCTGGCCGATCGCGACATGGAGGAAGCCCGGCAGCTCGCCGGCTCGGAACCGCTCCTCCACCTTCTCCTCGAAGCGGCGGATGAGCAGCATCTCGCGGTAGAACTCGCGCAGCCGTTCAGGCGAAAGCGTAGCCCTTTTGTCCTCGACTTTGGCCACTCGCGGCAGTCTATGCTCCGGCCCGTGAAGCTCGTCGACCAATGGCGGGAGATCCAGAGCCGGCTACGGGATGGGTGGACGGACGCGCGCCTCGAGCTTACGGTCCGGGATCCCGCGCGGGCCGACCGGGCCGCCGTGCTCCTCGGACCGCTGACGCCGGTTCGCCGCGGGAACCGGTTCCGGTTCTACGCTTCCGCGCACGGCGCCGGGCCTGCTCCGTCGGCGGTCGAGCGTGCGCTGGGCCGGCTCGACGAGGAGCGGGTCGAGGCCGAGCTGAAGCTTCTCGAGAGCGCCGCGCCGGTCGTGGAAGCCCCGTCGGAGCCCCGCGCGACACTCGCCGGCGCGTGGGACGCGCAGCTCGAAGGCCTTCCGCCGGACTGGAGCGACCTGTACGCCGAGGTGGAGCTGACCTCGACGGACCATCTCGACCGCGCGGCGCTGCTGATGGCCCCCTTGAATCCGTCGCGGTTCGACGACCGGCCGGCTTTCCGGTTTCGCTCGGCGCGACGTTTCGGCTACGGCGCCTCTCCCGGGATGGTGCGACGCTGCCTCGAGCGGCTCGATGCCGAGGGTATCCGCGGCGAGGTGCGGATTCTCTGGGCACTGTCCGACACGCAGCCGGTGGCGACCCAGGGTCCGGTCTGGTATGTCGGCGGCAAAGCGGTGTGAACGGCTCAGTCGACAACGGCCCGACGCCCGTCTCCTGGTTTCTGATCGAGCGGGGCTGGAAGGTGCTCGCGGCGGACGGCTCGGAGATCGGAACCGTCGACGAGACCGTCGGCGACTCCTCGCACGACATCTTCGACGGCCTGACCGTCAAGACCGGTCTCGTCGGAAAATCGAAGTACGTGCCTGCCGAACAGGTCGGCGAGATCTTCGAAGGGCGCGTGACCCTGAGCTTGTCGGCCGACCAGGCGCAGCACCTGTCCGAGTACGAGCAGCCCGGAATCTCCGAGCGCGTCTTGCCGGAAGGCGGGTCCTGGTGGACCCGCCTTCTGGATTCGTTCCGCAGTCCGCGCGACTAGCCGATTCGCGTGGTGAGCTCGCGCGCTAGCGCGCGGGCGTCCGCGGCGTTGCGGGCGATCACGAGGCAGGTGTCGTCCCCGGCGAGCGTGCCGACGATCTTTCCGTGCTCGATGCGGTCGAGAGCGCGCGCGACGGCCGGCGCGGAGCCGAGCTCGGACTGGACGACGACGATGTTCTCGGCGGCGGTGGCCCGGCGGCCGAACTGCTCGAGGATCGCCGTGAGCGCCTCGTCGGGGTCCGTCCGGCGTCCGCGTTGAGGCAACGTGTAGCGCGGCCGGCCGAGAGGGTCGTGGATCTTCTCGAGGCCGAGCTCCCGGATGTCGCGCGAGATCGTCGCCTGCGTGACGCGGCAACCGGCGCGGTCGAGCGCCTCGAGCAACTCCATCTGCGTGCCGACGCGGCGCCTGGCGATCACACTGCCCACCAGCCGCTGCCGTTCGGCCTTGCTGAGAAGGCGCTCCTCCATGCCCGCATAAGTATTCACTGTGGCGGGCGAAGGTTTGCGCAGTTGGCGACTCGGCTAACGTACTCGCGATGTTGCGCAAATTGCTCTGGACCGGCCTCTATGCGAGTATGTCGGCCGTGGCGGCGATTGCCGCGCGAAAGGCTGCGTCGAAGGTGTATCGGGTCGTCACCGGCGAGGAACCGCCGACCAAGCGATGAACCGGGTCGACGCGCTGATTGAGAAAGGGGCCGATCGGCTTCAGCGGCTGGCGAACGACGCCGCCGCAGAAGGAGGGCCGAAGGCGAAGCTCGCGCAGGAGCTGGCCGACGACGCGGCGTTTCTGCGGAAGCTCAAGCCGAGCTTGATTGTTGCGCGGGCGCGGGGGAAGGCCCCCACAAACCAGGCCCCCGCGTCGGGGTCGGTGGCACCGTCCGGGCCGCAGCTGGGGCCGCGGCCTTCGCGACGAGGCGGACCGAATCCGTTCCTGGTCCTGGGCGTTGCCTTCGCCGCGGGCGTGCTGCTGGCGAAGGTCGTCGACTGGAGGGGCCATGCCCATCCCCGACACTGAGGCCCGCAGAGCGGGGCTCGGCGCCGCGGCGAAGCAGGTCGCCGAGCACGCGAGCGCGCTCGCCCGTCTCGAGCTCGAGCTCGCGGCGCTGGAGCTCAAGCGCAAGATCGTCGCGCTGGGGATCGGCGCCGGCCTCGGGATCGGTGGCGCGGTCCTGCTCCTCTTCGCCCTGGGGTTCGGCGTGGCCGCCGCGGCGGCGGCTCTGGCGACGACGATGGCGACGTGGTTGGCGCTGTTGATCGTGGCCGGGGGCCTCGTCCTCCTGGCAGCGCTCCTGGTCGTGCTCGCGCTGGGACGGATCAGGAGCGGAACACCTCCCGTCCCGAAGCAGGCAATCGAGGAAGCCAAGCTCACGAGTGCGGCGCTGAAGAGCGATGGCAATGGCCGGGTCTAACGCGCGCTCACCCGAGCAGGTGCGTCGCGAGATCGAGGCGCATCGCGAAGAGCTCGCGGGCGCCGTCGAGGAGCTGCGTGCGGCAACGGACGTCGGCGCCAAGCTGAAGGACAAGCTGCCGGTCGTGGCCGCGGGCGCGCTGGGAGCCGGATTCCTACTGGCCGGCGGGATCGGCGCGACCATGCGGCTACTGGCCAGGCGCGGCAGGGAAGGGAGAGAGAAAGGTCGAGTCGGACGCTTCTCCCTTGTCGACCGCGACTGAACGAAGCGAGCCGGTAGTAGGGAGGGTTCCGTCGGGGCCGACGCGGCTGCGGCCGGGCGAGTGGCTCGCCGTGCTGCGGCGGACGCTGTCGCAGTTCATCAAGGACGACTGCATGGGTCTCTCCCAGCAGGTCGCCTACAGCTCGCTCCTCGCCTTCTTCCCCGCGGCGGCGTTCGTGATCGGGCTCCTCTCGATCTTCCACCTCTTCGACGCCGTCGAGACGCTGATCGGCACCGTGGCGCCACACGGGGTGATCCGGTTCATCGAGACATTGCGCCAGGACTCGGGCGGCGGCGGAACGAAGGTGACGGCGTTCGTGCTCGGCTTCGTCGGGGCCGTCTGGGCGGCGAGCGGGGCGATGGGCGCTGTGATCAAGGCGGTCAATCTGGCCTACGACCGTGTCGAGACCCGGCCCTTCTGGAAGGTGCGTGGGATCGCTGTGGTACTCGTCGTGGTGAGCGGGGTGACGACGGCAGGGCTCTTCCTGCTGATCGTGGTCGGCGGCTCACTCGGCGAGGCGATCGCCAGGCGGTCGTCTGCGCTCGGCGGTGGGTTCAACGTGGTGTGGGACGTCGCCCGGTGGCCGATCGCGTTCGCAGCCGTCCTGCTGTTCTTCGCGTTCGTGTACTACCTGGCGCCGAACCGCGACCAGCGGAGCTGGAAATGGGTGACGCCCGGCTCACTGGTGGGGTCGGTGCTCTGGCTCGGGCTGTCGGGTCTCTTCGCCCTCTACGTGACCTATGCCGGGCACTACACGAAGACGTACGGCACGCTCGCGACTGGCGTGATCCTGATGTTGTGGCTCAACTACTCGGCGTTTGCGCTGCTCTTCGGCGCCGAGCTGAACGCCGAGCTCGACCGCCAGGCGGACATCCACGCCGCAGGAGGTCCCTCGGCGGGGTTGACCAAGCCCGCTCGGAGGCGGACCTAGACCCGGGTCAATCGCTGCGCCCCGGAAAAGAAATGCCGTCGAAGGCGGCCGATCCGACCCCTAAGGAGCGCTACGTGCCTCGCGGAGTAAACGTCTTCTTCAGCTTGGCTGTCGCGTCGGACCGGTAGGTGTACTTCTTCCCCGCTTTGAGACTCACCTTCCAGATCGTCGTCGCTTTCGCGGCGATGCCGGTCCTCTTGTCGACGCCCGGGCCTGTGAGGTGGAAGTTGTCCTTCGCGCTCTTGTCGTTGACCGTGATCGTCGCGCGGCCCGGCGGGATCAGCGCTCCAGTCCGGGTCTTGAGCGAGATCGTTGCTCCGGGACCGACCGTTGCAGTCAGCTTCGACGTCTTGGTCGACGGCGGCGGAGGCGTGGGAGGAGGAGGCGGCGGCGGGGGTGGCGAGGCGACGGTCCCGACCGTGAACGAGCCGAAGAGCGAGGAGGGGTGCGCGTCGCATTGGAAGTCGTGGCGCCCGTCGGAGAACGTGACGTTCCAGACCGTCTCCTCCGGGATCTCGACCTGCGTGAACTTCTCGACGCCGGGGCCGTGCAGATGGAAGTTGTGCACGTCGCTCCGGTCGTGAACCGTGATCGTGTACGCGCCCGGGTCGAGGCGTGTGACCCGGTCGCCGTTCGCGTCGGCCATGAGGATGTTGAACCCGGGCCCGACCGTGGCCGTTAGAGGCGTTGCCGCGCCCACGCCGGTGGCCGCCTGCGGCAAGAACGCGGCCAGCGCGAGCCCTCCGAGCACCAGACCGAAACGAAGTGATCGCATCACCGCCCCGATAGCCCCTAATACGTAGCACGACCCGGACCGGTTTTCCGGTTGGTGATTCGCCGCCGACCGGGTTACGCTCCTCCCATGCGCACCCGTCGTGACTCCAAGATCGACCTGATCAAGCAGGTCCCGCTCTTCGCCCGCTGCACCGCGCGCGAGCTTACTTCGATCGCGACGCTGGCGGACGAGGTCAATTTGCAAGAGGGCAAGAAGCTGACGAGCGAGGGCGACCGCGGCCGTGAGTTCTTCGCCCTCGTCGAGGGCACCGCCGAGGTCCGGCGCAAGGGCAGGAAGCTGAACGATCTCGGCCCGGGCGACTTCCTGGGCGAGATCGCGCTGCTCACGCACTCGCCGCGGACGGCGACCGTGACCGCGACGAGCCCGATCCGCGCGCTGGTCATCACCGGCCCTGAATTCCGCTCGCTCCTTCGCCGCTCGCCGCAGATTCAGATCAAGGTGCTGGAAGCGTTGGCCAATCGCCTGGCTCCCGAAGTGCTGTAGAGCAGCCGCTTTCTCGCCCTACAATCAACGAAATGCCCGGCAAGGACGAACGCAGCCGCCTGCTAGAAGGCCTGATCGCCCCTGTGCGCCGGTACGGGATGCGCAGCTTCCTCATCGCGAGCAGCATCGCCCTCGGCGTCGCAGGGATCTTCTCGGGCGCGGCGATCATCCTGCCTCTCTACGAGTGGGTCGGCATCGTTGCAGGTACCTGGCTCCTCGTCCTACTCGCCTTCACCCTCTCGAGCCCGCGCTACAAGTTCCTGCTCTTCTCGCTCCTCTATCGCCGCCCGGTCAAGCGCGACCCGGTGGACCGTCCCTACTTCCTCAACCTGCGCGGCGAAACAGGGGACGCTCCTGTTCTGCAGGTCGCCGTCGGGCGGAAGACCGACCGCATCTACGAGGCCGGGCTACGGGCTCTGCTCGACTCGAAGAACCCCGTCGCGATCACGGCGGCACCGGCTCGAGATGTGTCCAGAAAGGATCGGCTTCCCGCCGGCATGTGGGGGCATGGTGGTTCGCGAACCCAGAGCGTCGTCGACCCGACCGCATATGGGATCGCGCTGGAAAAGTACAGCTTCGAACGGCAATACACCGGAGCTGCCGACGACGTCGAGCACTCGATCGCGATCAAGGACGTCATCTTCCTACCGCACCTCGCGGTCGCCCTCCGTGCTGCCGGCTACGACCCCACCCGGCCGGCCGACCCGTTCATGTGGCCCGAGCATTGCGTCGACATCCAGTTCCTCGCTGCGCACGACCTGGTCGTCGTCAGCGGAGGCGATACCAATTTCTGGCACGGCGCCCTGTTCGAGCCCGTTTTCCGCGCGTTCACCCAGCCCCCGAGCACGATCCCGCTTGCCTGCGACCTGCGCGACCCGACCGGCGAGCTCTCCTTCTACGGCTCGACATCGATCAACCTGAGCCTGCACAACCGGCACCTGATCCCAGGCCTCGAGAAGGCGCGGCGCTTCGAGCTGGACGAACGGCGATTCCCAACGTCCGCGATGATCCTCGCGGTCGAGAATCCATTTGCGAAGGCGCTCGGCCGAGATCACTGGTGCGCCTTCGTCGCAGGCCCGCGCAGCCTCGGGACGAGCGGCGCCGTTCTCGGTCTCGCCGCGATCCTCGAGGAGATGCGCGCGAACCCGGCGACGAACTACACGACGCTCGTTGACACAGCCGAGCCTGACGTGACCGCCGCCGTCTCGGCCTTGATCACACGCACGGTGCGTTGCGAGTACGCCGCCGACGACTACACCGGCGACCTTCGCCCACGCGGGTTCAACGACATTCCGACCGACCGGCCCGATCCCGACTACCGCGACTCGTACGTCCCGGTCGGCGTCGAGTACCTCGACAACCATGGGGAGACCCCCGTCTGGCGCCCGCTCGTCTCACTCGACCCCGTAGCGGCCGCGGCCGACGAGGTCGAGGCGCCGAGGGAGGCGGCAACGGTCGGTGCCTGAGGCCGGCGACACCCACTTCAAGCTCGTCGCGCGCGGAATCCTGGACGGAAGGGTCGTCCCCTTCCTCGGCGCGGGCGTCAACCTCACGGGCCGGCCACCGGAAACCAGCTGGAAGCAGGGCGAGTTCTATCCCAGCGGCGCCGAGCTCGCCGCTCACCTCGCGGAACACTTCGACTACCCGCCCGACGAGGACCGGGACCTCGAACGTGTGGCCGACTACGTCGCGATCATGACCGGCTCGGGCCCGCTCTACGAGACCCTCCACGAGATCTTCGATGCGGACTACCCGCCGACCGCGCTGCACCACTTCCTCGCGAAGATCCCGGGCATCCGCGCCGAGCGGGACCTGCCCGCCAGGCACCAGCTGATCGTGACGACGAACTACGACGACGCGATGGAGCGCGCGCTCGATGCCCAGGGTGAGGAGTACGACCTCGTCAGCTACTGCGCCGACGGCGAGTTCCGCGGCAAGTTCGTCCACTGGCCGCACGGCGAGGAGGAGGCGCGGCTGATCGAGCGGCCGAACGAGTACGGCGACATCTCGCTCGAGGAGCGCAGCGTCGTCCTCAAGATCCACGGGCTCGTCGACCGCAAGACCCTCGGCTGGGATTTCGACAGCTACGTCATCACCGAGGACCATTACCTCGACTACCTCGCGCGTTACGACCTTGCCAACCTGATTCCGGTGACGCTGGCGGCAAAGCTGAAGAAGAGCCACTTCCTCTTCCTCGGCTACTCCCTGCGCGACTACAACCTGAAGGTGATCCTGCGCCGCCTCTGGGGCGAGCAGAAGCTCTCCTACAAGTCGTGGGCAGTTCAGCTGAACCCCTCTCCCCTCGATCAGGAGATCGCACGCGCGCGCGGCATCGACATCGTCGACGAACCGCTCGACGAGTACGCCGCCCAGCTCGAGCAGCGCGTGAAGCAGCCGGTCGAAGAACCCGCTTGAGCAGCACCGTCATCCGTCTGGAGTCGCCCTACAAAGGCCTCACGTACTACTCCGAGGAGGACGCCGGGTTCTTCTTCGGCCGCGAGTCGGAGACCCAGATCATCACCGCCAACCTGATGGCGTCGCGGCTGACGCTGCTCTACGGCGAGAGCGGGGTCGGCAAGAGCTCCGTGCTGCACGCCGGCGCGATGCGCCGACTGCATCAGACCGCCCGCCAGAACATCAAGGACTGGGGCGAGCCGGAGTTCGTCGCCGTCTCCTTCCGGAACTGGCAGAACGATCCGATCACCGGGCTACGCGACGCGATCCGCACGGCCGTGGCGGAGGTCCTGCCAGACGTCGAGCAGGTCGAGCCCAAGGAAAGGCTCGACGAGGAGCTCTTCGAATGGTGTGAGCGGATCGACGGCGACCTGATCATCGTGCTCGACCAGTTCGAGGAGTACTTCCTCTACCACCCTGGCGAGACCTCGCCGGGCACGTTCTTCGTCGAATTTCCACGGTCCTTGAACCGCGCCGACCTCCGTGCCAGCTTCCTCGTCGGGATCCGTGAGGACGGCCTCGCCAAACTCGACGCGTTCAAGGGCCGGATCCCGAATCTCTTCGACAACTACCTCCGCATCGACCACCTCTCGCTGAAGGCCGCGCGCGAGGCGATCGAGAAGCCGATCGACCGGTGGAACGAGCTCCATCCCGAGGAGGAGGACGTCTCGATCGAGCCGGGTCTGGTCGACGCAGTCCTCCAGCAGGTCCGGGCGGGCCAGTTCTTCCTCGGGGCGGGAGGCGCAGGCACCGCGACGACGACCGAGTCGAAGAACGGCCGCGGCAACGTGATCGAGACGCCTTTCCTCCAGCTCGTCATGACCCGGTTGTGGGAGGAGGAGCTGGGCAGCGGCTCACGCGTCCTCCGCCTCGAGACGCTCGAGCGCCTCGGCGGTGCCGAGCGGATCGTCCGCACGCATCTCGACCGCGTGATGGGCACGCTCCCGCCCGACCAGCAGGATCTCGCCGCCGACATCTTCCGCCAGCTGGTCACGCCCTCGGGAACCAAGATCGCGCACGCGCTCGCCGACCTCGCGGAGTACGCCGAGCGTCTCGAGAGCGACCTCTCCCCGGTGATCGAGCATCTCTCCTCGAGCGACGTCCGCGTCCTTCGACCCGTCGCGCCCCCGCCCGACTCGCCGGGCGGCCTTCGCTACGAGATCTTCCACGACGTCCTCGCCGCCGCCATCCTCGATTGGCGCGCGCGCTGGCGGCAGAAGGAGATCGAGCAGGAGCTCGAGGAGAGCCGCAAGGAGCAGGAGCGCGAACGGCGCCGGGCCCGCACCTTCCGGGCGGTCGCCGCGATCGCCGTCATCGTCGCCGGCATCGCCGCCCTCCTCGGGATCTGGGCGTTCCGGCAGAAGGACGCGGCAGTGCGCCAGAAGAAGACGGCGCACGCGGAGGAGCTCGCGGCGAAGTCATCGGCGGAGCTCGCGATCGAGCCGCGGCTGAGCCTGGCGCTCGCCTCGCAGGCGGTCAAGACGAAGCAGATCCCGGACTCGGAGCAGGCGCTTCGCGTCGCCCTCTCGGAGTCGCGCGTCCGGGCGATGCTGCGCGGGCACAAGAACTGGATCAACAGCGTCCGCTGGAGCCCGGACGGCCGCTACCTGCTCACGGCGAGCGACGACAAGAGCGCCCGGATCTGGGATTCGCACACCGCCAAGGAGACGAGGGCGCTGAACGGTCACACGAGCTTCGTCAACATGGCGAGCTGGAGCTTCGACGGGAAGCGGGCGATCACCGCCAGCGACAGCACCGCCCGGATCTGGGACCTGGCCGGCCATGCCAAGCCCTTGATCCTCCGGGTCGGCCCGGCGAACAAGGACTGCGTTCACACCAGCACCTGCGTCAACGTCGCCGAGTTCGGAGGCCCGCACAGCGAGTACGTGCTGACCGCGAGCTTCGACAACAACATCCGGATCTGGGACTCGAAGACCGGCAAGGTGCTCGACCCGCGGAAGTTCCCCGGGCTCCACACGGCGGCGATCGACCCGACGGGAACGCGCGTGCTCGAGATGGACAACCTCGAGGGCCGGATTTACCGGTGGCAGAACCGGAAGGCCAAGCCCGTCCTGATCAACAAGCCCGACGCTGACGGGCACCACACGCAGACCGACATGATCAACGGCGTCGCGTGGAGCGACGACGGCCGCTACGTGATCACCGGCAGCGAGGACAAGACCGTCGCGGTCTGGGACGCGCGGACGGGTGAGAAGATCGTCCGCCTGTTCGGCCCGCGGGAAGGCGTGACCGGCGTGGCGATGAGCCCCGGACCCGGCCACAAGCTCGTCTCGGGCGCGAGCAAGGACGCCGGGATCTATCTCTGGGACTGGCGGGCCGAGAACCGCCTGCCGAAGATCCTCGGCCACCTCGACATCGTCTCCGACGTCTCGTTCAGCCCTAACGGCCAGTTCCTGGCCAGCGCCAGCGGCGACCGGACGGCGCGAATCTGGTCGGTGCCGCCGCTGGTGACGCTCGTGCACAAGCAGCCGGTCAAGTGGGCGGCCTGGTCGCCGAACGGCAAGTACGCGGCGACGGCGACGGCCGAGTGCGACTCGGACCCGTTCCTCTGCAAGGCCTTCCTCTGGGACGTTTCCAACCCGACGGTCGACCCGCGCCTGATCACGGTGCTGAAGAAGCACACCGACTGGGTGACCGCGGCGGGGTTCAGCCCTGACAGCAGCAAGCTCGTCACCGGCGGCGACGACAACGTCGTCCGGGTGTGGAGCGTCCCGGGCGGGGCCGAGCTAAAGACGCTCAAGGGCCACACCGACTGGCTGACGAGCTCGTCCTTCAGCCCGGACGGGCGGCTCGTGATCACGTCCAGCGTCGACGGATCGGCACGGATC
>JBBRYK010000061.1:0-16750 GCA_038237665.1 Gaiellales bacterium
CGCAGACCGAATCGTCACTCGCCCACCCGGCTACGCGCTTCGAATCGACCCCGGCGAGCTCGACCTCGAGCGTTTCGAGGCTCTCCTTGCGGACGGAGGCCCCGAGCGCCTGCGGGAGGCGCTCGCACTCTGGCGGGGGACGCCTCTGGCGGACGTCGCCTACGAGCCCTTCGCGCAAACAGAGATCTCGCGCCTGGAGGAGCTCCGCCTGACCGCGGTCGAGCAGCGGATCGAGGTCGATCTCGAGAACGCGGTCGGGGTGGCGCGAGAGCTCGGGATGGCGCCGCTCGCCGAGCGGGCCTCGTCGCTGCCATCGGCCTACCCGAGCCCGGCGTAGGCGACCGCGACCTCGGCCGCGAGCGCGGCGTTGTCGGCGATCAGCTGTGCGTTGACCTCGACGGTGCGCCCGCCGCTCTGCTCGTGCAGGCGTCCGAGGACGAACGGCGTCACCGCCTGGCCCGATACAGCGCGCTCGCGTGCCTCCGCCAGGGCCTCCTCGATCAGCGGCTCGACATCGTCGAGGCTCTTCGCGGGAGGCCGGGCGAGGACGAGTGCCGAGCGGCGTCCCAGCTCCCAGTGGGCGCGGGCGATTCGTGCGGCTTCTCCGGCCGACTCGACCCGGGCGGACACGGGCGGTCCGCCGTGCGCGGTGTAGAACAGCGGAAGCTCGTCGGTTCGCCAGCCCAGCACGGGGATTCCGAGCGTCTCGAGCAGTTCGGCAGTCGCCGCCGTGTCCAGAAGCGACTTCACTCCGGAGGACACAACGAGGACCTCGGTGCGCGCGAGCTCGGCCAGGTCGGCGGACACATCGGGCGGCGCCGGAAACCCGCGGTGAACGCCACCCAACCCGCCTGTCGCCATGAAGCCGATCCCGGCGATGCGGCAAACGGCCAGCGTCCCGCCGACAGTCGTCGCCCCGAGCGCCCCCTGCGTCACACAGGCGGCGAGGTCGCGCGGCCCAACCTTTCGCGCGTGCTCCCCTTCGGCCGAGAAGCGCTCGAGTTCCGCGTCCTGCAACCCGACGTGGACGGCACCGTCCAGGACCCCGATCGTCGCCGGCGTGGCTCCGCCCTCCCGGACACGTCGCTCCGACTCGCGGGCGACCTCGAGACCCCGGCCCTCCGAGAACCCGTGGGCGACGAGCGTCGTCTCGAGTGCGACGACGGGCCTGCGGTGACGGAGCGCCTCCTCCACCTCGCGGGCGATCGTGACGAGCCGTTTCACGGCATCGCCCCCAGCTTCCCGACACAGCGCGCGGCTGCCTCGAGGGCCAGACTCGGCCCGCCGACGAGGTAGCCCGCGGCCAGGGCATCGCCGGCGCCGGTGCTGTCGACGACGTCCGTGGCCAGGGCAGGCAGCTCCTGCGCTCCGTCTGACCGGCCGATCGTGATCCCCTCGGCGCCCCGCTTCAGCACCCAGTGGCGAGACGGGAACCGTCCACCGAGCGCTTCGAGCTCGGTGGCTGTTCCGAAGAGCAGGTCGGGCTCGGCAACCTCCAGGAGCGATCGAAACCGCTCCGATCCATAGTCCTCGATCGCCGTCGACGTGGAGAGGTCGACGCTGACCAGTGCACCGGCGGCGCGCGCCCAGGAGATCGCGGCGAGCGCCGCCTGGGCGATCGGGTCTCGAAGCAAGCTGTAGCCGGCAACGTGCAGCCAGTTGCACGCGAACCAGGCGGCGTCGAGGTCGGCAGGTGCCAGGTCGGGCGCGACTCCTCGATCGGATGCCATCGACCGCGTTCCATCCGGGTCGACGAGCGAGACGACGATGCCGTTGCGACCCTCGGCCGGGCCGAGGACGCTGACGCCGTAGGCCCCGAGCGCGGCGGTCACCAGCCCCCCGGCCTCGTCGTCTCCGCGACGGCCGACGAAGGCGGCGTCCGCCCCCAGGGCCGCCGCCCACGCCGCAACGTTCGCCGCCTGCCCGCCGGGAGCGGTTCGTGAGCTCGCGAAGACGTCATCGCCCGCCACGAGCGGCCGGTCGAGCCGGACGATCACGTCGAGGAGCAGGTCGCCGAGCGTGCAGATCTTCATCGCGGTGCAATCATGGACGGCGATGGACGCCGAGGACAGAGGAGGCCGCTTCCGCTCCTTCCTGGTGGGCGGCCTGCTCGGCGCGTCCGCGGCTCTTGCGGCCGCGAGGCGAAAGCGCCCTCGGCCCCGACGCAAAACTCCGCAGGGGCTGACCGCCTTCGAGAGCGCGCCCTGCTTCGAGGAGACGCTGGCACGGGAGGCTAGCGAGGCGGCCGTATCGAAACCGGCGCGTTGAACGGCCCGTAACGGTGCCGCATGAAGTGCGCGGCGGCGGTCATCTCCAGCCCCAGCGTTCGGTAGCTCCGCCGGTCGATCGTCAGCGTGAACCAGGCCGGGGTCCCGCGGTCGAGGAACGAGACGATCCACGCGCCGGGAGTCGATCGCAGGAGGTACGCGTTCGAGACCGACGCCCAGAACGGCACCGGCTCCCGAATCGGCGACTGGTCGGAACGAATCCACGGTTTGCCCGCCGCGTCCCGATCCCACCTGACCAAGCCGATTACGATCCCTGCCGCGCCGCCAAGGATCTGGTACGAGAGACGGTCCGGGGCCACGAACCGCCAGACGGTGGAGATCCCGTTTCGAGGGCTCGAGGCCAGCTGCTCGTGGAGCACGAGCGTCCGCAGTCCACCGTAGACGCGCTCCGCTTTCGCCACGATCGAGCCCGCGGGCTCGAACCGAGCGGGAAGCGCAAATGAAACCGCCGATCCGGGTAGCCGCACCCTGACGAGCTTCGGGCGTCCGTCGACTACCGACCGGTAGCAACCGCCGCCGCACCGGTGTGGACGGACGACCCGACCGCCGACCTCGAACGTGAGATCGAGCCCGTCGACGCCCCGCGCGTCGGGGCCGAGCACGGAGGCGGTCAGCTCGACTCCCGACCCGGCGCTGCGAGCGGCAAGCGCCAGAGCCAGGTCGCCGGCCTCGTGGGCGAGCACGACCGCACCGCGCGGGGGGAGCCGCAATGGACTGCTCGTGCGTCGTTCGCCGCCCGACGTGGCGGCCTGCCTTCCGGGGCGGAGGTCGGTGAGGATCGAGACCGCCGCGATGACCCCGGCGAGCAGCAGCAGCTCACCGGCGACCCTCGGAGCGGTCAGACGTGTGCGGTTCAGCCAGCCGAGCACGAGGAGCCCTACGAGGAGCGCCGACTTGACGAGGATCGCGCGGCCGTAGCCGGTCCGCCACAGCTGCTCGACGCCGGACAGCTCTCCGAGTGCGCGCAGGACTCCGGTTGCTCCGATCAGGAGCACCGCGACGGCGGCGCCGGCCGCGAATCGCCGGACGATCCCGCCTCGCCCCACGCGCGGTGTCCCGGGCAGGACGAGCGTCAGCTGGGCGAGCCCGCCCGCCCAGAACGCGGCCGCGGCAACGTGCGCAATGTCGGCGGTTACCGCGAGCGCCTGCGAGTGTCCCGGGTCGAGTGCGTGCCCCCGCAACGCCGGGATCGCCAGCAGCGCGAGCGCCGCCGGCGCGCACCCCGGCAGCAGCCGAGCCCGCCACACGGCGCCGCCTGCCGCGAAAATTCCCGCTGCGGCGGCGATCGCCGCCACGTCGTTGAACCGCTCGAAGCGCGTCTCCGGTGAGAGGTGTGGCCCGGACCCCGCGAGCGCGAGCGCGAACCCCACCAGCGGAAGGAACGCGGCGCTCCGAGGCGGGGCGCGCCGCACGAGCAGCTGGAACGAAAGCGAACCGGCGGCGAGCAGAACGCCGGCGAAGAGCAAGAAGCGACGGAACACGTCGCCGGCGGTCGGGCCGACCTCGCCGGCCGAGAGCGCCGGCGTCGGCGGCGCCCTCCCCGACCCGACCGCGAAGGCGAGCACGCCGGAGATCAGGTGACCGTCGTCCGAGACGACCCGCCAGCGAACCGTGTAGTCACCGGCCGGAAGGCCGGGCTCGAGCGGGACGACGAGCTCGCGCCCGGAGTCACGTGCCCTGTGCGGCCGGCCTCCGAGCACCGACTTCCCGCCGTTCCGGATCGCCTCCGTGCCGGAAGCCGGTCGCACGGCATCGTCGAAGAACAGAAGCACCGAACCGGGCGATCGGGAGAGAACCGCACCCGGCTCGGGACTCGAGCGGATCAGGGTCGCGTGCGCAAAGGCGGCCGGGGCGCCGATCGCGGCGAACAGGCAGACGGCGAGCACGAGCAAGGTTCGGCGCATCGCCACCGGTGTACCCGAAGGAGCCTCGGCTGGTTCTTCGCTACTTCTCTTCGAGTGAGGCGAGCGCTCTGATCGCAGTGCCGTAGTTGATGTCGGCGTCGCCGAGATAAAGGTCCTTGCCGACCAGCATCACGCGCCGGGTGTCCTCCAGGAACCGCCGCGGCGTCAAGGTCGGCCGCCGGGTGCGGATGATCAGGAAGGGCCCGTAGGCGCGCACCTCGTACGCCGATCGCGGCTCGGGAATGCGAACGGGCATGTACAGCCGGCGGACGAAGTTGTTGGTGTCGCTGCGGTCGAAGACCCAGACGCCACGGCCGAGCGCGTGTTTCTGCGACCGCAGCACACGAAGCGCGAGGCCGGCGTCTGCCCGGGGGACGACGGTGCGGGAGACGCGGCTCGACCGCTCCCAGGCCTGGAGGTAGAGCGGGTCATAGGCGAAGAGAACGTCATCGGGGCGGCTCGTGCTCGCGAGCCAGGCGGCTGCGGCCTCACGTGTCTCGATCCTGACACGCGACTCGCCGGTGAAGAGCGGCGGTGTCTTGTGCCAGCCCCAGGCGACCTCCGAGGGCAGGAGCGCGGCGAGGCCCGCCACCGCGAGAACGACGCCCGTTCCGTACGGAAGAAGCCGGCCGACAGCGACCCCGCCGGCGGCAACGAGCAGGGCGAAGAAAGGCAGCGCGAAGATCAGGTGCCGCGACTCCGGGGCCGTCGAGGAGCCGAACCTTGCGACCAGGAAGGCGAAGGTCGGCGTCCCGATCACGGCTGCGACGAGGAGCGCGGACGTATCGCGCCTGCGGGTCAGGTACCAGGCTCCGATGACCGCGGCGCCGAGGACGAGCCAGAGGACCACGCCGTAACCGGCCGTGAAGTCTCCGGCGACCTGCCGCAGATAGCGGACGACCGAGATCGGCCCGCTGAGCTTCTGGCCGTGTCCGCCGACCCCGACGTCGAAGCGGCCGGCGAGGACGAAGTCGGCTCTCCAGAACGGGATCCCGGCGACCAGGACGGCGGCGAACGCGATCACCGGCTCACGGAGCTGCCGCCGGCGCAGGATGAGCACGTAGAGGCCCTGGGAGGCGAGTACGAGCACGCCGTACGGGTGGGTCGCAACGGTGGCGAGCATGGCGAGCGCCCACCAGGCCCAGGAGCGGCCGCCCCGGTCGAGGGCACGGAGGAGGGTGAAGTACGAGAGCGCGCTGGTGAACAGGAAGAGGCTGTACATCCGGCCGTAGATACCGTGGAAGAGGAGCACCCAGCTCGCCGAGACCACGGCCGTTGCCGCCAGCGCGGTCGTCCGGTCGGAAAGGCGGGCGCAGAGCGCCGCGACGAGCGGGACGCTGCCGACGGCGAAGACGGCCGAGACGAGGCGGAGCGCGGTCAGCCCGCCGCCGGTGTGCGCGACGATCCAGGCCAGCAGGAAGTGCAGAGGCGCGCCGCCGCGCTGGCCGAGGACGATGTCGAGGAGGCTCCCGACGGAGGAGCGGCCGACGAAGAGGGCCAGGGTCTCGTCCTCGTGCGGCGGCCACGCGTTCAGCTGGACGAGCAGGAAGGACGCGACTGCAGCCGTGCAGGCCGCCACGCCCAAGCCGAAAAATCGGTCCGGAAGCCCCGCGGCAGCCCGGGCGATGCGCGGGCCTGCCGACTTGAGCCGCTCGAGCGCGAGCCAGTCAGCCGACGGCAGCGCCGGAGCGGAGGTCGTGGCGTGCGCGTCGCTCGTGTTCAACTGAGGCGGAAAGGGGGCGCCGGGAAGCGCGGGGCGAGGCTATCACTCCCACCCCCTTGGTAGCCTCCTTTTGGCGTGCCCATCTACGAGTACCGTTGTCCGAACGGACACCTTTTCGAGGTTTTCCAACGCTTCGACGATGCGCCGATCGAGGTCTGCGAGATCTGCGGGGCGTCCCCGGTGACGAAGGTGCTCTATCCCGTGGCGGTGCACTTCAAGGGCTCGGGCTTCTATTCGACCGACTACGGCCGCGGGGGGCGAAAGAAGGACGCCGCGAAGGAGGGCTCCGGCGAGGGCGGCTCCGAGACCAAGACCGAGAAGAGCGACAAGCCCGAGAAGAAGACCGAGGACAAGAAGACGAAAGCTGCCGATTGACCGAGGTCAATCGGCTAGGCCAATCCTCGGTCGAACACCTGCTCCTGCTCGCCCGGAAAACCATTAGCGCGCCTGCGGCGCGCTGGGCGATGAAGCGATTCTCAGAGCCGGCGAGCTGCTTGATCGGCCACGCGCCGTAGGCGCGGAATGGTTTCGGGCCGAGATCAATTCGGTTTGAGATCTACTCGATGATTGACGGCGATCTCTCGTCAATCATCTGCGGAACTTCGCCGAGCCGACCACACAGCCTGGCCCGTACGGGCCTGACCCCGGCAGCGGCGGCTGGGGCGCGGAATCGCCCCTGAACATGTGGATGACGCCGAAGTTCTCCTCGGTTGACCGAATCACCGAGCCGAGCGTTGGGTCGTCGGCCAGGCTGCCGCCGAGCCGGCAGTGCAGCGTCCGGTTGGCGTCCGCGCGTTTGAAGTTCCAGCCCAGCTGGAGGATCTGCCCGGCCGAGAGATCGGTGGCGAGCGGGCGGAAGACGTCGCCGCCCATGAACGGCAGGCGAAGGAACGTGTGGAACGTCGTCATCCTCCGCAGTGTCGCCTGGAGAACCGCCTGCTGGCGCTCGCCCCGCGTCAGGTCACTCTCGGTCGGATCGAACTGGTTCTCCCGGATCCTCGAGTAGATCAATGCACGCCAGCCGTTCATGTGCTGCCAGCCCTTGGCGAACCGCCAGCCTTTCCACCGATGGCAGCGCTCGACCGAAGAGAACGGGCAGTCGAACGGGTTCGAGAGGATCTTCGCTGGCACGTAGACGTCGATCCCGCCCAGCTTGTCGATCACCTTCCTGAAGTCGTTGAAATCGGCGATCAAGACGTGGTTGATCGGCAGGCTGGTGAAACTCCGGATCGTCCGCAGGGCCAGCGACGCGCCGCCGATCTGGTAGGCAGCGTTGATCTTCTGGACGCTGTAGCCCGGAACCTCGACCGCAAGGTCGCGAGGGATCGACAGGTAGGCCAGGCGGTGGCGGTCGGGGTCGGTACGGATCAGGAGCATCGTGTCCGAGTGGCGCTCGCCGCTCCGGGAGGAGAGGCGGGAATGGTCCAGCCCCATGTAGAGAATCGTCGTGCCGTGGAAGAAGAGGAGCCCGTCCTGCCCTACGAGAGCTCGTTTCGCCCCCTTCGGAAGCCGCTTGTTCGCCTCCTGGACGCCGCCTCGGACGGCGAAATAGGCCAGGACGCTCCAGAGGATCGCGAAGCAGAAGGCGAGGAGGAAGCAGAGGCCTGCGAGGCGCAGCCAGAACGTCGAGCCTCGGAGGTTCGGGCGAAACCGGCGGTTGCCGGCTTTCCGGGCCGGACCGGGGCCTCGATACCGTCTGGCGCCGTCGCTCGTACCGCCCGGGGCAGGCTGCGCGGGCGCGTCGCGCCTGCTTCGCTCCAGCGGGACGCGGCCCTTCGTACGACCGCCCTTGTACACCCGGTACGGCTTGTCCGGCTGGTGCTCGTCCTCGGGAGGCACGGCTCCCGGTTGTAGCAGAGCGGGTCGGGGTCTCCGTCGCGTCAACCCCCAACGGGCGGCTCGGCTCGTTCGGTCGACTTCCCCTCGAAGCCCTCACTAAGCTCGTGGTGTGGCGGCGGAACGGGCCATCGGTGTCGATCTCGGCGGGACGAAGATCCTGGCCGGGATCGTCGGGCGCGACGGATCGGTCGGTCGGAGGGTCGAGCGTCCGACTCCGGTCTCGTCCCAGGAGGATCTGGTCGCCGCGCTCGAGGAGGTGATCGCAGGCTTGAGCGAGCCCGAGGTGGCCGCGCTCGGTCTCGCAGTTCCCTCGACGATCGACCAGCGGCGCGGGATCGCGACCGGGTCCGTGAACATCCCGCTCGAGAACCTCGCGCTGCGCGAGCTCATGCACGAGCGTTTCGAGCTGCCCACCGGGCTCGAGAACGACGGAAACGCCGCCGCGCTCGCCGAGTGGACCTTCGGTGCGGGCCGCGGCTCGAACGACATGCTGATGCTCACCCTCGGCACGGGCGTAGGCGGGGGCGTGGTCGTCGACGGCCGGCTCTTTCGCGGCTGGGCCGAGCTCGGGCACGTCGTGCTCGATTTCGACGGGCCGCCGTGCTTCGGGGACTGCATGGGGCTCGGTCATGTCGAGGCGCTCGTCTCGGGCAGCGCGGCCGCGAGGGTGGCGCAAAGGGTGCTCGGAGCGATGGCCGACGCCCACGATCTGGTCGCGCGTGCGCGGCAAGGAGATTCCCCCGCGGTCGAGGCCCTGTCGGGTATCGGCCGCTATCTCGGCGCGGCGATCGGCTCGTTCGTGAACATCTTCAACACGGAGCTGGTCGTGATCGGCGGCGGGTTCGGGGCGGCGGCCGGCGATCTGATCCTGGGTCCTGCCGCAGCGGTCGTGACACGTGAAGTGCTCGCGCCGGCGCGCGGACACGTCCGGATCGTGCCGGCCGAGCTCGGCCCCGAGGCGGGCCTCGTCGGGGCCGGGCTGATCGGGTTCGAGGCGCTCGACCAGCGCCCGGTCGTGGATCGCTAGGGAACCATGCCTCTCGCGGTTTGCGCGACCCCGATCGGAAACCTCGACGACGTCACCCTGCGTGTTCTCGCGGAGCTCGCATTCGCGGACGTCGTCCTGTGCGAGGACACACGCCGGACGCGGATCCTGCTCGACCGGCACGGCATTCGGACTCGAACGATCTCGTACCACCAGCACAACGAGGCCGCGCGTACCGCCGAGATGCTGCCTCGGCTCAAGGCCGGAGAGCGGATCGCGCTCGCGTCGGACGCCGGGCTACCCGGCATCAGCGATCCGGGCGCGCGGCTGATCGACGCCGCGCTCGAGGCAGGGGTGACGGTCACGGTGCTGCCAGGTCCCTCGGCGGTCGAGACCGCGCTCGTCGCGAGCGGCCTCGGCTCCGATGGGTATCGCTTCCTCGGCTATTTGCCACGCTCGGACCTTGGTCTCGCCGAGGTGTGGGCGCAACTGGCGCCGGTTCGCGAAGCGGCGGTCGCCTTCGAGTCCCCCCGCCGGCTTCCACGGACCCTCGCGTCATTGGCCGCTGCCTTGCCGGGCCGGCGCGTCGCGGTCTGCCGCGAGCTGACCAAACAGTTCGAGGAGGTGGTGCGCGGGAGTGCGGAGGAGGTCGCCGATCGCTTTGCGGAGGCTCCGAAGGGCGAAATCACCCTCGTCATCGGCCCGGCCGGGGACGAGGCGGCCGCACCGGAGGAGGAGCGTGCCGTCGCGGCGGTGGCCGAGCTCGTCGCAGCGGGCCTGCCGCGCCGGCGGGCAGTCGAGCTCGTGGGCGGGCTCACGGGGCTCCCCCGGAACCGGCTCTACGGCGGTTCGCTCTGACCTTTTGGCCGCTCGGGGGAGTCGAGGCCGACACTCGTCCCGATCGGACACGACCGCTGTAGTCAATATTGACAACACATGACCGCGGCGCTATGTTCGATCGCGTCATGTTGTCTCTCACGACAACCACCAGGATCAAGGGCCGGGGAAGAACCGGGGCGGTTCTCGCTGCAGGGGTCGTCGCTCTTGCCCTGCCGGCCACCGGGGGTGCCTGGACCTGGCCGACCGACGGTGTGGTGCTGAGACCGTTCTCCTTCTCGCGAAGCGATCCGTATGCGGCCGGCCAGCACCGGGGAATCGATGTTGCGGGTGTAACCGGCTCGGCTGTCCGCGCGCCGGCCGCCGGCGTGGTGAGCTTCGCCGGCACGGTTCCCTCGGGCGGTAAGACCGTCACCATCCAGACCTCCGACGGCTATGCCGTAACCCTCCTCCATCTGGGCTCGATCTCCGTCGCGAAGGGCAACGCGGTGGCCGAGAGTGCAGAAGTGGGAACGATCGGGCCAAGCGGGGACGCAGTTCCCGGCGAGCCCTACGTCTACCTAGGAGTCCGCCTGGCCTCGGACTCCGAGGGGTATGTCGATCCCGTCTCCCTGCTGCCGGCGCGCGCCGCACCGCCGGACCCCGTTGCCGACCCGGCCCCGAAGCCGGCCCCTGTGCCCGTGCCGGCTCCGAGCCCCGCGCCGCCGCCAGCGCCCGTGGAACCCCCTCCGGCGACCGAGCAGCCCTCCGAGCCCCCCGCCGGCCCACCCGAGGAGCCTGTCGCAGCCCCGACCGGGGCCTACGCGCCCCCACCGGTGCCGGCGCTCGAGCCGCTGCCGACGCCCTCGCCCACGGCTGCCGCACGGCCGCTCAGAGGCGGGTCCCCGGCCGTGACGACGTCGCCGGTCCGGGCTCTCCCTGCCGCCCGGCCGGCGGCGACCCGGGCGCCGGCGGCAAAGAGCGCAGCTCGCGTGACCGCGATCAGCGTCGACCGCGCCATCCGAGCGCCCTCGCCCGTGCTGTCCCACCAGCGCGAAGGCGGGCGAGAGCCGGTGATCAGACACCGGGCGCTGCCTCGTTCCGGCGATGCGCGCGCCGCTCGGTTTGCCTCCCGACCTCATCCTGTCCGGCCCAGGCTCGCCCTTCCCCGCCCGAGCCTCGGCGCTCGCGCCATCCATCCGGCCCGGTCGGCCGGCGCGTGGCCCGCTCACCGTCGAGCCGCACTCGCCGATCGGATCCGGTCGCGGGTGCCCGTGCCTGCTCCCGGGCGTTTCCCCTACCGGGTGCTCCTCCTGGCTCTGCTCGCGCTCGGGGTCGCGGCGACCCTGGTGATCGGGACAATCGGCGTCGCCTGTCGTCGCCGGCGCCGTCCGGCCGGGCCACAGCCCGCTCGTATGATCATGAGCGCCCCACCCTCTTCTGAAGACAATGTCGACAGCGAACGGACGCCGGAAGATCCTCGTAGCGCCTGCCTGGCCGTATGCAGCGGGCCCGCGCCACATCGGCCACGTCGCGGGCTTCGCCGTGCCGGCCGACATCTTCGCCCGCTATCACCGGCTGCTCGGCAGCGACGTGCTCATGGTCAGCGGGACGGACGAGCACGGCACGCCGGTCATGGTCGCCGCGGACAAGGAGGGTCGCTCGTACGCTGAGACGGCCCAGCACTACAACCGGTCGATCCGCGAGGATCTCCGCGACCTCGGAATCTCGTACGACCTGTTCACGCGGACGACCACTCGGAACCACGCCGTCGTCCTCCGCGACATCTTCCGCACGCTGTACGAGCGCGGCTACATCATCGAGCGTCAGCAGCTCGTGTCGTTCTCCGCCACGACCGGACACACTCTGCCCGATCGCTACATCGAGGGCACCTGCCCGATCTGCGGCTATCCCGAGGCGCGCGGCGACCAGTGCGACAACTGCGGGAATCAGCTCGACCCGATCGACCTGATCAACCCTCGCTCGAAGATCGACGGAACGACCCCGGTCTTCCGCGAGACGAACCACCTCTTCCTCGACCTACCTGCCTTTGCCGAGCGGCTGGGAGAGTGGATCCAGGAGCAAAAGCACTGGCGGCCGAACGCCCGCAACTTCTCGCTCAGCCTTGTGAAGGAGCTCAAGCCGCGGCCGATCACGCGCGACCTCGACTGGGGGGTACGCATCCCGGTCGCGGGATACGAGGAGGACGAGCAGAAGCGCATCTACGTGTGGGTCGACGCCGTCGTCGGCTACCTCTCGGCAAGCGTCGAGTGGGCGCAAGCCAGAGGCGAGCCTGACGCCTGGCGTGAGTGGTGGCAGAACCCGGACTCCCGGCACTACTACTTCATGGGCAAGGACAACATCGTCTTCCACAGCGTGATCTGGCCGAGCATGCTGCTCGGCTACGGCTCGGGCGGCGAGCTCGGCGCCGGCCGGGGCGACCTCCAGCTGCCCTACAACGTCGCCGCCAGCGAGTACCTGACGATGGAGGGGAGGCAGTTCTCCACCAGTCGCGCGCACGCGATCTACGTCCGAGACTTCTTGAGCCGCTACGACCCGGATCCGCTGCGGTACTACCTCACGGCGGCGGGGCCTGAAACCCAGGACACCGACTTCACCTGGTCCGAGTTCGTCCGGCGAAACAACGACGAGCTCGTCGCCGCCTGGGGCAACCTCGTCAACCGAACGCTCACGAACGTGTACCGGAACTTCGGCGAGGTTCCGTCCCCGGGGGAGCTCGAGCCCGAGGACGAAGCAGTTCTTCGGGCGGTCGAAGGCGGCTTCGAAGCCGTCGGCGAGCAGATCGAGGGGGTGCGCTTCCGCGCCGCGCTGGCGGAGGCCATGCGTCTCGCCGCGCTGGTCAACGCCTATGCGAGCGACCAGGCACCGTGGACGACGATCAAGACCGATCGCGACCGGGCCGCGACCGTGCTCAACGTCTGTCTTCGCTGCATCGACAACCTCAAGCTCCTGTTCGCACCGTTTCTGCCCTTCAGCTCCCAGACCGTCCACGAGCTCCTCGGCTACGAGGGTGATCTGGCGGGGCCGCTGGAGTTTCGGACGCTGGCCGAGGACGGGGAGACGCACGAGGTCCTGACGGGCGACTACGCGAGCTCGGCCGGCGCCTGGGCCCCGACGGAGCTGCCGGTGGGTCAGCGCCTGCTCGAGCCGCGGCCGCTTTTCCGGAAGCTCGATCCGGCGATCGTCGACGAGGAGCTCGCCAGGATGCGCGCCGACGACGATTGATCGACACGCACGCGCATCTCGACGCCTGCGTCGACAGCGCTGACGAGGTCGTCGCCCGAGCGCAATCCGCCGGGGTCAGGAGGATCGTCTCGGTGGGCTCCGGCCTCGAGTCCTGTCGCGAGACGATCGCGATCGCCGAGCGCCACGAGGGCGTCTTTGCCGCGCTCGGCATCCACCCGCACCAGGCCGCCGCCGAGGCCGGGAATCTCGAAGAGGTCTCCGGGCTCTTCGCGAGTGATCGGGCCGTCGCCGTCGGTGAGACCGGCCTCGATTTCTACCGCGACTGGGCTCCTTGCGACGCTCAGCTCCGTCTGTTCGAGCGTCACCTGGAGCTGGCCCAGGAGCTCGGCAAGGCGGTCGTCGTCCACTCGCGGGCGGCCGACAAGGAGACGGCGGCCGCGCTCGAGGGCTTCGAGGGGCCGGTGATTCTGCACTGCTTCTCCTCCCCCGGCCTGCTCGTGGCCGCGCTCGATCGCGGCTATTACGTCTCCTTCGCCGGGAACGTCACGTTCCCGAACGCGAGCGAGCTGCGACTCGCGGCGACCCAGGTGCCGGCCGAGCGTCTGCTCGTGGAAACCGACAGCCCGTATCTCGCCCCGCAGGCCGTTCGCGGCCGCTCGAACGAGCCCGCGTACGTGGTTCACACGCTCGCCGGCCTCGCCGCCGCCCGCGGTGACGACCCGGCCGCTCTCGAGCAGCAGATCGACGCCAACGCAACCGTGGTGTTCGGCCTGCCGTGAGGGTCAAGCCGAAGAAGGAGCTCGGGCAGCACTTTCTGGTCGACGAGAATCTACTCGGCGTGATCGGGCGCCTGGCCGGGCTCGATTCGGACGACGTCGTGCTCGAAGTGGGGCCCGGGCTCGGCGTGCTCACGCGGTACCTCGCCGACCGGGTCAAGCTCGTGCATGCGATCGAGGTCGACCGCTCGCTCGAGCCTCATCTCCAGCTCGGTGATCGCGTGCGCCTCTCCTTCGGTGATGCGCTCGCCTTCGACTTCAGGGCGCTCGACCCGGCTCCCACGAAGCTCGTCGCGAATCTTCCGTACGCGATCGCGACTCCGCTCGTGATCGAGACGCTCGAACGCCTGCCCACGGTCTCCCAGTGGTGCGTCATGGTGCAGAGGGAGGTCGCCGACCGGTTCTTCGCGGCGCCGGGGACAAAGGCCTACGGGGCCGTCTCGGTCGTTCTCCAGTTGGCAACCGAGCGGACGGGCTTCCACCCGGTCTCGCGCACGGTCTTCCGGCCTCAGCCGAACGTCGACTCGGCCCTTGTCGCCTTCCGTCGCGTTCCTCTCCCGGACGACTTCCCGTGGATTCGCAGGGTTGTGCAGGCAGCGTTCGCGCACCGGCGGAAGACGCTGCCCAACTCACTGGCGCTCGCCGGCCTCGCAACCCGCGCTCGCGCCGAGCAAGGGCTGGCGGCGATCGGGCGGCCCCCGTCGATTCGAGCCGAGGCTCTCGCGCCGCGCGAATTCGTCGCGCTCGCGGAATCACTCGCGTGAGGCGCGCTCCGGCCCCCGCAAAGATCAACCTGGCCCTCGTTGTCGGGCCGCTCGGGCCGGAGGGGCGACACGAGGTGACGACGGTCCTCCAGCGCGTCGACCTGACCGACCGCGTCGCCGTTGCTCCCGCGGCGCGCCTCACCGTCAGCGGCTTCGCCGACGACACCCTCGTGCGCCGCGCGCTCGAAGCCCTGGCTGAAGCGGCCGGTGCCGAACCCCGCTGGGCCGCCCGAATCGAGAAACACGTTCCCGTCGCGGCCGGCCTCGGTGGAGGCAGCTCGGACGCTGCGACCGCGTTGCGGCTGGCCAACGAGACGCTCGATCCGCCGCTGTCCGCCGACGAGCTGAGGGCGGTCGCCGCACATCTCGGCTCGGACGTGCCGTTCTTCCTCGCGGCGGGCCCGCAGCTGGGGGAAGGGGACGGCTCGCGGCTCCAAGCCCTCGACCTGCCGCAGGACTTCTGGGTGCTGCTCGTCCTTCCGCACGGCGTGACCAAGGGGTCGACCGCGGAGGTCTACGGGGCGTTCGACGAGCGAAACGGAGCGGACGGGTACGACCACCGGCGAACCGCACTGCTGGCAGGACTCGGAGAGGTTCGCCGGCCGCGCGACCTCGCCCGGCTTCCGCCGAACGACCTCGCGTCCTCGCCGCTGGCCGCCGAGCTCGAGGATCTCGGCGCCTTCCGCGCCGACGTCAGCGGCGCAGGCCCGGCCGTCTACGGCCTCTTTCACCACCGTCCGGACGCAGTCCGCGCCCGCCGGGCGATCCGCGGCCGCGGCCGAACCTGGTTGGTCGTGCCAGCGTGGTACTTTTGAACTGATGGCCAGCAGGCCCGATGTCCGCCGCGGCGAGATCCTTGGACCGGGTCCCTCGCGTTCACACAGCTGGCTGCGAGAGCGCCGCATCAAGATCGCGCTCTGGATTGCAGCGGTCGAGGGGTTGCTGATCGTCGTCCACGCGATCGGACGGTGGCCCGCGATCATCGTCGCGGGCGCGATCCTCGTTGCCTACCTCCTCGGCGGCCGGAGCATCAAGTCCGACACCGGCTACCAGATCATGTGGATCATCGCGGCCTCGCAGGCGATGGTCGCGCTCGTGCCGCTGATCTGGTGGTTCGTGACGCGTGTGATCGCGATCATCGCGGTCGCCGCGCTCGCGGTCGTGGCCCTGGTCTACCTATTCAGCGACAAGCGCAGCGCAGCACGCGGCTAGCCCCGGAGTCTTCCTCTCACTAACTGGGGCGCCAGGATTCGAACCTGGGATCGCGGGACCAAAACCCGCTGCCTTACCACTTGGCTACGCCCCACCGTTTGTACGCTTTTCCTACACAGCGTGTCGCCTGCGTTGTAGCAGCCCACTCGAGGCCGAATCGCTACATGTTCAGGCCGCCGTTGACCGAGTAGGCCTGGCCGGTGATGTAGCTCGAGTCACGGTCGGCCAGGAACACGACCACCCGGGCTACTTCCTCCGGCTGGCCCAGGCGCTTCGCCGGAATCTGGTCGACGATGCTCGCCAGGACCGCCTCCGGGACGGCCGCGACCATCTCGGTCTCGATGAATCCGGGTGCGACGCAGTTGACCGTGATCCCCCTGCTGGCGCTCTCGAGAGCCAGGCTCATAGTCAGGCCGAAGAGGCCTGATTTCGCGGCGGCGTAGTTCGCCTGGCCGATGTTGCCGGTCTCGCCGATCACCGAGCTGATGTTGATGATGCGCCCGTATCCCTGCTCGATCATGTGCTGCAGCGCGGCGCGCGACATATAGAACGCGCCGTTCAGGTTGACCTCGATCACGTGGTTCCACTCGGCGGGCGTCATCTTGCGGACGGTCTTGTCGACGGTGATGCCCGCGTTGTTGACGAGGATGTCGAGTCGGCCGTGCTGACCGATCACCTCCTCGACGACGCGCTCGCAGTCGGCGTCGCTGGCGATGTTCCCCTGGTGCACCGTCGCTCCGGCGGCGCCGTGCCTCGCGAGGAAGTCATCGGCCGCGGCGACGTTGCGCGAGTAGCCGGCCGCGACGCGGGCGCCATGCTCGATCAACTGCTCGCTGATCGCCAGGCCGATGCCCCGGACGCCGCCGGTGACGAGCCCCACCTGTCCCGTGAACCCGGTGCTCATGCCCTTTCACCTCCTGGCGCGCATTCTCGCCTGTTGGCGCGACGTATGCTGGGGGGCCGGTACGTCGCGGAGCCTGCTCGTCCCTTGACCGATTCGAAACTCGCAGCGGTAGTGATGGCCGCGGGCCTCGGCACCCGAATGCGCTCGGAGTTGCCGAAGCACCTGCACCCGTTGCTCGGCCGTCGCGTCGTCGACTGGGTGCTCGACGCGGCTGGCGGCCTCGAACCGGAGAGGATCGTGCTCGTCGTCGCGCCAACCTCCGAGGAGCGCTTCGACGGTGTCCAAATCGCCGTGCAGGCCGAGCCGCGAGGAACCGGAGATGCGGTCGCCGC
>JBBRYK010000062.1:0-16633 GCA_038237665.1 Gaiellales bacterium
CGGCGTTGGGGCGAGCCGCGTCCGCGACCTCTTCGAGCAGGCCAAGCAGGCCGCGCCGTGCATCGTGTTCATGGACGAGATCGACGCCGTCGGCCGCCATCGTGGCGCCGGGCTCGGCGGAGGCCACGACGAGCGCGAGCAAACGCTCAACCAGCTCCTCGTCGAGATGGACGGGTTCGAGCTGAAGGACAACATCATCCTGATCGCCGCCACGAACCGCCCCGACATCCTCGATCCGGCACTGCTGCGCCCGGGCCGCTTCGACCGCCAGATCGTCGTCGACCGGCCCGACCGCAACGGCCGCCGCAAGATCCTCGAGGTGCACGCCAAGGGCAAGCCTCTGGCGCCGGAGATCGACCTCGACACGCTCGCGGCCGGGACGCCCGGCTTCACAGGCGCCGACCTCGCGAACCTCGTCAACGAGGCTGCCCTCCTGGCCGCCCGCCGCGGCAAGAAGATGATCGAGCAGGACGAGCTCGAGGAAGGGATCATGCGCGTCATCGCAGGCCCCGAGAAGCGGACGCGGATCTTCTCCGAGCAGGAGCGAAAGATCACCGCCTACCACGAGCTCGGGCACGCGATCGTCGGCCACTACCTGGACCAGGAGACCGAGGTCCACAAGATCTCGATCATCGGCCGCGGCCAGGCGCTCGGCTACACGATCTCGCTGCCGCGTGAAGACCGGTACCTGACGACGAAGACCAACCTGATGAACCAGCTCGCGATGACCCTGGGCGGCCGGGCCGCCGAGGAGCTCGTCTTCAACGAGGTCACGACCGGCGCCGCCAACGACCTCGAGAAGGTGACCCACATCTCGAAGCAGATGATCATGCGCTACGGAATGAGCGAGAAGCTCGGGCCGCGGGTACTCGGCCGGAACCACGACCTGCCGTTCCTCGGGCGCGAGATGTCGAGCGAGCCCGACTACTCCGAGGAGATCGCACGTGAGATCGACGACGAGATTCGCCGGGTGATCGAGGAGGCGCACGAGCGGGCGATCGTCGTACTCCGCGAGCACATGGACGAGCTGCACAACCTCTCCGCGATCCTGATCGAGCGCGAGACGATCGACAAGGACCAGTTCGAACGGCTGCTGGCAGGCGAGCCCGAGGATCAGGTGTTCGTCGAGCCGGACCCGCCGCCGGCCGAGCCTTCGCCGGCCGACGAGCGCAAGCGTGCCCCCAAGCCGCAGCCGCGGCCGTTCCCGCTCCCGGGCGCGCTGAGTCAGCCGCCGCCGCCCGAAGCCGCGAAACCGTAGCTTCGGAGCCCGCCCTCCGTCCGGCGGGCCTGTTACGCCTCCGCTGACGTCATCCGAAAGGAGCGGAACGTGGACGCACAGGTAGGCAGGGCAATAGCGGCCGTCGGGGTCGTGCTCGCTCTCATAGCAATCTGGATCGACGCGGTTGCGGGCCAGAGCTACTGGGACGTGGACGGAACCGTCGGCGCGTTCCTGTTGATCATGGTCATCCTCGCCGGGCTCGCTCTGGTCGGCGCCTTCATGGGGCAGGCCGCCGGCGCGTACCGCGCTCTGCTCACGATCGGCGCTGTCCTGGTCGGCTTCTACGGCTTCTTCCCAGCGGCGCTCGCGACCGACCAGTGGAGCATCCTCGACGCCGGGGGCTGGCTGGGCCTCTGCGGCGGTGCGCTGATCACGGTCGGCGCGCTGATCATGCTGATGCCGGCACGCGGCGAAACGAGAACGATGGCCGCAGCGGCCGGTCCTCCCATGGGTGCGATGCTGGCCGGTCTCGGCCTCGTTCTCTGCTTCATCGCGCTTTGGGTGAAGGTGGACAACGGCGGGGGGAGCTACTGGAACGCGCCGAATCTCGGCCATTCCCTCGGCGTCGTCATGTTGATTGCGTTAATCCTCTCGGCCGTCGGCCTCGTCGGGGTCGTCATGATGAGAATGGCGCCGGCCGCAGGTCTCGCGGCGCTGGGAGGCCTAATCGCGTGCGGGTTGTTCATCTTCATCCCCGTGGGCGATGCGTTCAACGATCTCGGTCAAATGCGGGCTGGAGCGTGGCTCGGGTTCTTCGGCGGCCTCCTGTTGGCGATCGGCGTCGTGATGCTGAGCAAGTCGGTGGCAACAACGGCGGCGCACACCACGACGACGGCGCCGGCTGCCACGGCACCGCCTGCCGCTACGGCCTAGGGCGCGCGGCGAATTAGACAGAGGCCATGTCCTCGGCCCCGTGGCCGAGGGCAATGGCCTCTGCCATCTGCTCTCGAGTCGTGCGCGCGAGCGCCAGGTTCAGGCCGGCGTCCTCGGCCGCCTCGACGACGAGTCCCGCGTCCTTGTGCGCGAGCGCCAGCTTGAACGCGGGCTCGAGGTTGCCGCTGCGGAGCGCCTCGGTCTTGAGGTGCGCGTACTGCATGTCCATCCCGCCGCCGGAGATGGCGTCGAGCCACTGCTGAGGATCGAGGCCCAGTCCTTCGGCGAACGCAACGGTCTCACCGATGTTCACCACGGTGTTCAGGATCCAGGAGTTGACGACGAGCTTCAGAGCCTGTCCGGCGGGCGCGCCGTCACCGACCCAAAGTGTGGCCCGGCTGATCGCCGCAAAGACCTCCTCGCAGCGCGGCCGCACCTCTTCGGGCCCCGCGTCGGCGAGCATCGTCAAGACGACGTCGGCGTCCCGTACGACATCAGCCGGGGTGTCCGCCACCCGCACGCCGAGACCCTCGGCTCGTTCTCGGGTTCGGTTCCAGGCCGTGACGCCATGGCCGCCCTCGGCGAGCCGGCGCGCCATTGGCGCGCCCATGATTCCCGTGCCGAGGACGGCTATCTGCATCGAGCTGTGCTGGTCATGGCGATCTGGGTCTGCGAGGGAGAGGCCCGCCGCCCCTCCCTCACAGTTCGACCTAGCGGCTCGCGCCCTTGCTCTCCCAGAAGCGGTTGAGCGCGCCCTGAATCTTGACGACCCAGACGATGAAGCCGACCAGCGGCAGGAGCATCCAGAAGCCCGTCTTACCGCTGACCGGCGGCTCCTGGCCGTCCTTCTTGTACAGGTGGTTTCCGACCTCGGACGGCGCCACGAACCACATCACCGGCCCGACGACGATCGCGATGACGAGCCAGAGGATTCCACTGAGCCCCTGACCGGAATAGTTCTTGATCTCGTTGCCGACCTTGTAGTTCCAGACCAAGCCGTAGATGCCGAGGGTGAAGATCGTCAGCAGGATCACGGCGGCGGGGCTGCGGAGCTGGCCGAGAGGGGCGCTTGCGGCTGCAGGTGCCGCAGGTGCTGCTGTTTCGCTCATTCGTTACTCCTTGTAGGCGGGGACATTTGACCTAATCACGAAATCG
Organism: Gaiellales bacterium; assembly: GCA_038237665.1. Classification (GTDB taxonomy): domain Bacteria; phylum Actinomycetota; class Thermoleophilia; order Gaiellales; family Gaiellaceae; genus JBBRYK01. Next base: position 3,308 of record JBBRYK010000062.1, read on the forward strand.
CTTTGCCGGTCAACCACTACCCTGCCCGTGTGGGCGGACGGCGCGAATCGATTGCCGAACGCTTCCCCAGGCCGTCGGTGATGGGCGTTGTCAACGTGACCCCCGACAGCTTCTCCGACGGGGGAGCGAACCTCGATCCTGCGGTCGCGATCGCCTCGGCCAGGCGCATGGTCGCGGAGGGAGCCGCAATCGTGGACGTGGGCGGAGAATCGACGCGCCCGGCCTCCGAGGCCGCAACGCTCGACGAGGAGCTTCGGCGCGTCGTCCCGGTGCTCGAGGGCCTTGCCGGCGAGGTTCCCGTCTCGATCGACACGGCGAAGGCGATGGTCGGCCGGCGCGCGCTCGACCTCGGTGCGGAGCTGGTCAACGACGTGACCGCGCTCCGGGGCGACCCCGAGCTGGCGGACGTCGTCGCTGAGTCGGGCGCCTATCTGTGCCTGATGCACATGCGGGGAACTCCGCGCACGATGCAACTCGACCCGCGCTACGACGACGTCGTCTCCGAGGTCGCCGCGTTCCTGGAGGAGCGCCTCGCATTCGCCGTCGCAGCCGGAGTCCGCGAGGAGCTGGTCTGCCTCGATCCGGGGATCGGGTTCGGCAAGACGGTCGAGCAGAACTTCGAGCTCGTCCGTCGCCTGGACGAGCTCGCGGCCCTCGGCCGGCCGATCCTGATCGGTCTCTCGCGCAAGAGCTCGCTCGGCCGCGTGGCCGGCGACCCGTCGGCACTCACCGGCTCGACGGCGGCGAGCATCGCCGCGGCCGTCGTGGCCTACGAGCGGGGGGCAAGCATCATCCGGGCCCATGACGTCCGCGAGCACGTGGAGGCGCTCGCGGTCGCGCGGGCGGTGACCGCGTGATCGTGGAGGTCAAGGGCCTCGAGGTCTTCGGCCGGCACGGTGTCCTGGAAGACGAGCGACGAGACGGCCAGCAGTTCCATTTCGACCTCGAGCTCGACGTGGGCGACGCCGGCCTCTCCGACCGGATCGAGGACGCGGTCGATTATCGCGCGGTGGCCGCGTGCGTGCGCGAGGTCTCGGACTCGCGGACGTTCGCGCTGCTCGAGGCGCTAGCCGCCGCGGTGGCGGACAGGATCGTGGCGGACTTCGGAGTCGGGTCGGTGCGCGTGCGGGTGCGGAAGCGGCCGGCAGACCTGGCCGTCGAATGGACAGCCGCTACCGCTGTCCGTTCCCGACCGTGACCGACAGCGCGTAATTCGCGAAGCGGGTCTTCTCGCCGAGGAACACGTCTGCGTAGACCGTCACGCCGCCGGGGTTCCGATTCACCCAGCGAACGAGCTCCGCGGGCTTGCCGGGACGCTCGGAGAACGCCAGCAGATCTCGCTTCAAGGCCTTCCCTTTCTCGAAGACCGAGCGGGTCTTGACACCCCACAGGTCGAGATCGACGTCGCGGTCTGCCGAGACGTACACGGTGAGCGAGCGCCCGGCCGGGACATAGACGCGGTAGACGTCGTCCGGGTCCTCGGAGCTGTCGAGACGTGCCGAGAGCGTCGCCTGCGGCTTGCGTGCCGAGTTCACCGGCGAGGTGCCCGTCGCGAAGAGTCCGCGAGGCTTGACCTGATCGATGTCGTCGTTCGGCTCGCGGGGGTCGGAGGCCGGAGCAGCGAGCGTGAGCGCGCGGGGAATGTCGATCACGCCGAAGCCGGTGTCCTCGTCGTAGCCCTTGTCCCAGACGTCGCGGGCGGAGCGGCGCATCAGCTCGAACACCTGGGTGTTGTCGAGCTCCGGGCGCGCCGTCCAGACCCAGGCAGTGGCCCCGGAGACGATCGGGGCGGAGAAGCTCGTGCCGTCGTCCAGCGTGTAGCCCGAGCTGTTGTAGGTGAGCGGTTCGGCGATCGGAATGTCCACGCCGGGCGCGGCGACGTCCACGGAGAGCGACGAGCTCGAGAAGAACGCCGGCTTGTCCTGCTGGTCGGTCGCAGCGACCGTGAGCACGTGGTTGAGGCTCGCCGGGTACTCGACCGGATTCCCCTCCTGGAACTCGTTGCCTGAACTGGCAATGACGATCGAGCCCTGGCGGAACGCCGCCAGGACGGCCTGCTCCTCCAGCCGGTCGTAGGCCTCGCTTCCGAGACTCAGGTTGATCACGCCCGGGCCGCGAGCGGCTGCGGCCAGAATCCCCCGGATCTCGTCGCCGATCGTCAGGTTCGCGCTCCCGGTCGGGCTGGCGTCCCAGGCCTGCAAGACCGCCTGGGGATAGGCGCCGACCAGGCCGACGCCGTTCGCCGGCGCGGCGGCGACGGAGGCGACCGCGGTGCCATGGTCGTCGTCCTTGCCCGTGATGTGCGGCGCGTTCAGCTGGATCGTGTCAGGCCTCTGGGCGAACTCGGGATGGGTGACGTCCAGGCCCGTGTCGACGATGGTCACCGGTTTACCCGGCCCGGGCGGCTCGACCTTGTCCGCGCCGACCTTCGCGAGCCAGTACTCCTGCGGCAGAAGGGGGTCCCCTGACGTGATGTGGGTCTCGGGGCGATGGAGTGTGCGATCCGGCTCGACGCTCTCGACCGAGCCGGTCAACCGGAGCAGCGGAAGTAGCGCCGAGGCGGTGGCGGCGCGGACCCGCCAGATTCGAAGCTCGGAGGAGATCAGTTCGGCGCCGCTCTGGCGCAGGAGCCTCCTGGCCGAACCTACCTGGGCGCGATCGATCTGGACGAGGGCGTCGGCGCCTGCCGCCACTGGAAGGCGCGCGGGCGAAGCTGTCACGCGTTCGCGGTGCGCCGCGGCGGCCGGCGCAGCGACGGCGAGGAGCGCGAGGACGACCGCGAAGGCCCTCATCGACCCAGCGTAGCCGCGACTATTGACCCGATGGCGTCCGCATACATCGGCCTCGGCTCGAATCTCGGCGACCGCGAGGGGTACCTCCGGAGCGCGCTGGCCGGGCTCGCCGCCGAGCCTGGAATCGAGGTCGGGGCGGTGTCGGCGATCAGCGAGACCGACCCCGTAGGGTTCCTCGATCAGCCGCCGTTCCTGAACGCGGTCGCGCGTCTCCAGACGGAGCTCTCGCCGCGCGACCTGCTCGAGCGTCTGCTGGCCGTGGAGCAGAGTCTCGGGCGCATCCGCGGCGGAGAGCGATACGGCCCGCGAACCATCGACCTCGACCTGCTCCTTTACGAGGGCCGGATGGTGGACGAGCCTGGCCTGCAGGTCCCGCACCCTCGTCTGCAGGAGCGCCGGTTCGTGCTCGAGCCCTTGCTCGAGCTCGAGCCCGACCTCGAGGTGCCTGGGCGCGGCTCTCTGCAGGCCTTACTTGCGGCGCTAGACTGAGAATCCGATGTCGCACCTCGACGAGCTGGACGAATTCGAGGCGGAGCTCGAGCTGGCGCTGAAGAAGGAGTACACGGCCGTCTTCGGCCTCTTCCGCTACTGCGTGCTGACGCAGGACGCCACGTACCTCTGCAACAAGCTCGACCTGAACTACGCGCCCCAGCAGAGCTACCCGTTCTTCGAGCTGAAGATGGAGGACGTTTGGGTCTGGGACAAGAACCGGCCCACGCGGATCATCCCGCGGGCGCAGATCTACACGTCGAGCGACGTGACCGTCGAGGAGCTGCGCGGCGAGGGTGAGGAGCCCAAGCTGACGGCCGAGGCACTCGCCGAACGGATCGGTGAGACCCTCTCGACGGACGACGATCTGTAACCCCTTGTTTACCGCCTCCCGTGGGAGGATGATCGGGGTGTGTAATCCAGGGGTCGAAGGGGGATTCGAGCATGGCCAACAAGGACATCGTCCGCCGCGCCGCGGAGGAACCGTGGGACGGCGATTACTCCGCGATCGACGAGCTGTTCGCCACGGACTACGTCGGGCATGACCCATCGCAGCCCGAGACCAACGGGCCGCAGGGCGTGAAGGATTTCTTCGACCAGTTCCGCGCCGCGTATCCGGACGGACGGGTGACGATCGATCAGCAGTTCGAGGACGGCGACTATGTCATCTCCAAGTGGACCGGCGCCGGCACACAGCAGGGCGAACTGATGGGGATTCAGCCGACCGGAAAGCAGGTGCGGGTGACGGGGATCACGATCTCTCGTGTCTCCGACGGCAAGATCGCCGAGGAATGGACCGTCTGGGACACGCTCGGGATGCTCCAGCAGCTCGGGGCGATTCCCACCGCCGAAGGCGCCCAGGTTTCGTAGCTCCTAGCCTCTCCGGAGGGCCGCGAACATGCGGCCCTCCGGCGCTTTGCCCGTTCAGCAACGGGTCCTGCGTGCCGATACCTCTGGTGCATTCGAGCGCCGAGGTGCCTATGGCAGTCGAGCTTCCCGAACCAGAGTTCATGCCGTGCCCCGATTGCGGGGGCTCGGTTACGCGCGCCGAGCGAGCAGAGCACCAGTGCGACCGGGAGCGCCTGCTCGACTACGACATCGTCCGGCTTCGGCCGGAGCTGGAGGGGCTCGAGTGCGAGTTCGGCGACTATCTGGAGACCCCGCAGGGCCGGTTCGCAGCCTGGTACGCGGCCCGGCGACGCGCCGCCTGAGCGCCGCCGTGATCTAGGCTCGTAGGCGTGCTGCTCGCCGTCGACGTCGGCAACACACAGACCGCCCTGGGGCTCTACGAAGGGGAGGAGCTGCGCGAGCATCGGCGGGTCGCGACCGAGGCGCAGCGCACCGGTGACGAGCTCGGGGTTCTCTACCGGAGCCTGATCGATCTCAGCGCCGTCGACGGCATCTGCCTCGCGTCGAGCGTGCCTCAACTCGTCCGCGCCTACGAGGAGTTTGCCGACCTCTACACCTCGGCAGAGCTCCTCGTCGTCGGCCCGGGCACGCGCAGCGGTCTCCCGATCCGCTACGACGATCCGCGCGAGGTCGGCCCCGACCGAATCGCCAACTCGATCGCGGCCCGGGAGCGCTACGGCGCGCCGTGCATCGTGGTCGACTTCGGCACCTCCACAAACTTCGACATCGTCTCGGCTGCGGGCGAGTTCGTCGGCGGGGTGCTCGCGCCCGGGATCGAGATCTCGATGGACGCGCTCTTCCAACGTGCGGCACGCCTCCTGAAGGTGGACTTTTCCGAACCGCCCTCCGTGATTGGGAAGACGACGGCTCAGGCGCTCCAGTCAGGTCTCGTCTACGGCTTCGCCGGGCAGGTGGACGGCATCGTGGCGCGGATCCGCGAGGAGCTCGGCGGCAAGGCCTCGGTGATCGCGACCGGCGGCCTCGCCGGCCTGATTGCCCCGCACTCGAAGACGATCGGCCGCGTCGACGACTATCTGACGCTCGACGGCCTGCGCCTGATCTGGGCGCTCAAGGACTAGCTTTACGGCGGCGCGCATCGTCGTCGCGGATCGTGATCGCGGCTCGGCTCCGGTCGAGCGACGCGTTCACGGGCTTCTCGAAGACGACGTAGAAGCGCTCGGTCGACTCGTGCTTCCGGTCGCGGACGATGCGGATCGAGATCGCACGCTCGACCGTCCCCGGGGGGTACGTCAGCGTCCCTGCCGCACGCCCGTAGTCGCTTCCGGCCTTCGCGGTCCCGTCGGACGTGTGAAAACGCACCTCGACCGGGACGGTCGCCGCCGCGGTGAGCCGGACCTTGAGCACGGCCGCGACCGGGTGAACCGTCCCTTCGAGGACGGTCGTGTCGCGCGCGCCGAGCGTCGCGACGGTCGTCGGCGGTTGCGCTGCCAGGTAGGCAGCCAAGACGTCGAGCCGGCCGTAGCCGAAGGTGTTGTTGGGCACCTGAGTGGACGAATCGCCGCCGCACCCGTTCGCCGTCGTCAACTTGACGGCGTTCTGCTCGAGGAGGGTCTCGGTCGCGTCGACGTTGCGACGGAGGCTCGGGACTGCCGACCAGAGGAGCACGACCGCGCCGCTCACGTGCGGCGTCGCCATCGACGTTCCGCTGAGGGTGCCGTACGACCCGCCCGGGACGCTGGACCGGACGCTGACGCCCGGTGCGACGAGGTCGGGCTTGCGCCGGCCGCTACCGTCGACGTTCACGGGGCCGCGGCTGCTGAACGAGGCGATCGAGTCGACGTTCGTGGTTGCTCCAACCGTCACGGCCGAGTCGTAGATCCCGGGTGGGTCGACGACCGTCGAGCAAGCGGGCCCGCCGTTGCCGGCGGCGACCGCCATGAAGATGCCGGTCGCCCGCACGTTGTCGACCGCCGTCTGCAGGCTCAGCGCGCCGCAGCCTTCCTCGGGCGGGCAGGCGTACGAGTTGCCGACCGCGTCGGGCCGGAGATTCGGGTTCGGCGCGCCTCCGGCCAGATTGGTCGGCGCGGCGAAGAACTGCAGGCACTCGATGTAGGTGCTCGGCTGGCCAACACCCTCGTCCATGTTCCGGCACCCGATCCACTGCGCTCCGGGAGCGACCCCGATCTGGTTTCCCGGCCCGCCGTCGCCGACTGCGGTCCCGGTCACGTGTGTGCCGTGGCCGGCGTCGTCACACGGGGCGGTCGCATTGAAGCCGCACGGGTTGGCCCCGTTTCCACTGATGTCGCTGTGGATCGCGTCGTGCCAGTTGTAGTCGTTGGTCGCCGTCGACCCGTTCCAGCCCCGGTATCGCGCCTTGAGCGCCGGATGCGTCCAGTCGACGCCCGTATCGGCGGTCGCGTACACCATCCCCTGCCCGTTGAAGCCCTGTGCCCAGACCTGGGGTGCGTTGATCTTCTCGATGTTCGGCTCGGCAGCCGTCCTGCCCGCCGGGGCGCGCACTGCGACCTGCGACTCGATTCCACGGAAGGCGCGGTCCGAGTCGATGCGCTCGACGTCAGCCCTGGCGGCCAGACGTTCGGCGAGGGCTCGGTTTCCGGTGACGGCCAACGCGTTCACGATCCAGAACGACCGGAAGGGCACGCCGAGCCGGCGAAGCTCCGCCTGGACGGATGCCTGTGCCGCCGCGCTCGAGCGGAGCCGGTCGACGACCATCTCTCCGAGCGCCTCCCTGTTCGGAGCAATCCTGGCGATCTGCCGCAGATCGGCCTGCGCCCGCAGCACGACGAGGAAGTGGGCCTGCGCGCCGCCCCGCGAGTCCTGAAGGACACGCGCGTCGATCTTGTTCGACGCCTGGCCGTGCGCGGGCGCGCCGGCGGCGAGCGATGCAACGAGCAATGCCACGACCCCGACCGGCGCCAGCCGCACCTAGCCGCCTCCGTACACGGAGATGGGCAGGTCGAGAAGCACCTCATCCTCGAGCGGCTTGTCGGCCTCGAGCTGCTCGACGAGCTCGATCGCTCCGGGGGCCGCGGCGAAGAGGCGCGTTTCGACCTCCGCGACGGTTGCGCACTGCACGAGCTCCTGCTTGAAAGGCCGCGGAAAACGGCCGCGTCCGAGATACCAGCCGTAGAACTTCTTCAGGAAGCTCGTCGCGCGCCGCTCGCCGAGCTCCCGCACGGTTTCGCGGATGAAGACGACGAGCTCGGCAGCGACCTCCTCGCGCGCGGGACTCTCGACTTCGCCGTCGAGGATCTCCCGTAGCGCCCACGGGTTGCCCTGAGCGCCGCGTCCGACCATCACGGCGGCCGCCCCGGTCGTCGCCAGCACGGCGCGCGCCTTGGGGGCGCTCGTGATGTCGCCCGAGGCGATCACCGGGACGCTCACCCGTTCCACGAACTCGGCGGTGAGCGAGTGGTCGGCAACGCCCGTGTACATCTGGTCGGCCGAGCGCGGGTGGAGCGTGAGGGTCTGGGCGCCCGCCTCGACCAGCCGCGGCGCGACGTCTAGGCAGGCCCGCGAGCCGTCCTCCAGGCCGCGCCGCATTTTCACGCTCACCGGGACGCCGACCGCGGAGGCAACGGCGTCCACGATGCGGCAGGCGCGCTCCGGTTCCTCGAGCAGGGTCGCGCCCGCGCCGGTCTTCGTCACCTTCCGGACCGGGCAGCCGAAGTTGATGTCGACGAGGTCGGCCCCGGCGGCCTCGACCATCCTGGCCGCGTCGGCCATGACCGCCGGATCCGAGCCGAAGATCTGCACCGCGAGCGGGTGTTCGTCCGCCGCGATCCGCAGGTACCCGAGGGTCCGCTCGTTGCCGTGGTGGAGCCCCGCGCAGCTGACCATCTCCGAGCAGACGAGCCCGGCACCGAACCGCCGTCCCTGCCGGCGGAAGGCTTGAACGCTCACTCCGGCCATCGGCGCGAGGACCACGCGGGTCGGAACCCGAACGGGGCCAATCCACCATTCGGAGCGAAGATCTACCTGCACAGAGCCTGAAATCGTAGCCGACCGAGGGGTTTGACGATCGCTGCCGCTAGGGGTACTATCCCCGCCTGCGACGGCGCTCGGGCGCCGCGCTTTTTTTGCAAGAAGGGGGCCGTACGTGAAGGAAGTCATCCTCACTCCTGAGGGCTTCGAGAAGCTCAAGCAGGAGATCGAATACCTCTCGACCGACAAGCGCCGCGAGGTGGCCGACCGCATCCGCATCGCGCGCGAGTTTGGAGACATCGCCGAAAACGCCGAGTACGACGACGCCAAGAACGAGCAGGCGATGCTCGAGCATCGCATCGCGCAGCTCGAGGAACGGCTGAGCGCGGCACGGGTGATCGCCAAGGGCGACGTCAAGAAGGACGTCGTCTCCGTTGGCTCGAAGGTCAAGATCCGCGATGTCGCCGCGAAGAAGACGTTCGAGTACCACATCGTCGGCTCCGCCGAGGCAAACCCGGACGAGAACAAGCTCTCGAACGAGTCGCCGGTCGGCAAGGCGATCCTGGGCAAGAAGAAGGGCGAGGTCGTCGAGGTCTCCGCGCCTCGCGGCTCGTTCAAGTTCAAGATCCTCGAGATCAAAGCGGCTTAGCTTTCCGCCGCTAGCGCGGCCGATTCGAACCTGTCCTAGTAGGGACATGGCCGCTCCGGCCATTTCCCCTGCTCAGGGCGTTGGTGCCTGGCACCGTGCCTGGCACGAAGCCTGGCACCGTGGCTGGCACGGAACCTGAAACCCGATCGAAGTAGGCGCCTTCGGCGCCTCACTATCCACGGCGCGGCGCCCCTGCCAGCTTGACGAGCGACGCCGACACTCCTCGTCGTCAACGCGGGGATCCCCTCATTTCGATTCGAGTTCTCAGGCAGAGCGTCCATGGTGAGTGTTTCCTTCAGCCGAACAAGTGCGGCGGACCGTGCGAAGCTGGTTTCGGCGCCCGCTTGGAGGCGCACCCAAACTCCAGGAGGTTTTGCATGCCGATCGCAGTCGAAATGGCCTTTCACGGTGCGACGCTCGACCAGTACGACCAGGTCATCCAGCGCATGGGTCTCGTGCAGGGCGGTCCCATGCCTGACGGTGGGATCTCCCACTGGGTCGCCGCGACCGACGGCGGCATCCGCGTCGTCGACGTCTGGGAGACCCGCGAGCAGTTCGATCGCTTCTCACAGGAGCAGATCGGGCCGTTCTCGCAGGAGGCCGGCATCGAGGGTCCGCCCGAAATGACGTTCTACGACGTGCACAACTACCTCATTCGCAGCTAGATCGAGCTCGAGGTGCTGAGGGCGGAGGCGGCGAGGCCCGCCTCCGCCAGACCCTAGACTCGGGCACATGAGCGACGAGCTGCGGAGGCGGTTCCCCGACCGCGACGAGATCGCGACAGTCCGCGTTGAGGCCGAAGAGCTCGAGCCCGGCGCCGAGGGAGGGGAGACACGGCGCGTCGCCGGGCGCGTCATGGCGCGACGCGGCCACGGCAAGCTCGTCTTCCTCGATCTAGTCGACCGCTCCGGCCGCATCCAGCTGCTGTGCGAGGAAGGCCGGGCCGGGCCGGTCGACCTCGACCTCGGTGACATCGTCGCCGCGGTCGGACCGCCTACGCGCACGCGCCGGGGGGAGCCCTCCCTCGCCGTCGACGAGCTCGAGCTCCTCGCGAAGATCCGGCGGCCGCTTCCGGACACGTTCCACGGCGTCACCGACGTCGAGACCCGCTACCGGCAGCGCTACCTCGACCTGCTGATGAACGAGGAGACACGGGAGCGCTTCCTCACGCGGACGCGGATCGTCTCGGCCGTTCGCCGCTATCTCGACGCACACGGCTTCGTGGAGGTCGAGACTCCCGTGCTCCAGCCGCGCTACGGCGGCGCGGCGGCACGGCCCTTCGTCACTCATCACAACGAGCTCGACCAGGACCTCTACCTGCGGATCGCGACCGAGCTCTACCTGAAGCGACTGATCGTCGGCGGCCTCGAACGGGTCTACGAGCTGGGCAAGGACTTCCGCAACGAGGGCGTCTCCTACAAGCGGAATCCCGAGTTCACCATGGTCGAGTGGTACGAGGCCTATGCTGACTACCAGGACACGATGGCCCGGATCGAGGACCTGATCTCGACCGTCGCCCGGGAGGTGGTCGGAGATACCAAGGTGCGGTTTCGCGAACATGAGATCGACCTCGCTCTACCCTGGAAGCGGTTGTCCTTCGTCGAGTCGCTCGAGGAGCACGGGCTCTGGCTTCGGGGAGCCGACGAGCTCCGGACAGCCCTCGAGGCGAAGTCGGTCGACACGAGCGAGAACCGCGACTGGCCGCAGCTGATCGACCACGCGTTCAGCCATTTCGTCGAGCCGAGCCTGATCCAGCCGACGATCGTCTACGACTACCCGCTCGAGATCTCGCCGTTCGCCCGGGCGAAGCCCGACGACCCGACCGTGGTCGAGCGCTTCGAGTACTTCGCGGGCGGGATGGAGCTCGGCAACGCGTTCACGGAGCTCAACGAGGCCGAGGAGCAGGCAACCCGCTTCGAGCTCCAGCAGCAGCTCGCCGAGGGCGAGCCGGGCGACCCCGACTACGTCGAGGCGCTCTCGTACGGCATGCCGCCGACCGGCGGGCTCGGCCTGGGCATCGACCGGCTGACCATGCTGCTCACGGGCGCGGACACGATCCGTGACGTAGTTCTTTTCCCGGCGCTCCGCGAACCGAAGAAGGGCTAGCGTCGGAGGCGGCGATCGAACGCCGAGACCACGCGCTGAGCCGCCTGTATCGCGACGGCACGCCGCCGCCGATGGTAGTGGTCCGCTCACGCGCGCCTGAGATTACGGATACCACTCCGCCGGGCCTCGAAACGCTGGCGTTGGCCCGAGGGCCGGTCGGTGAGGCCGCCCTGGCCTCGGGAAAGCTGGCCTGGACACTCCGGCAACGGCTGCGCCGGGCCAGGCGGAGGCGGCCGCTGGCAGAGGAGGCGGGCGAATGAGCGCCCCCGAGGCTCCTCTCGTGGTCGCCGACTCGCTCGACGCTCTCCGGCCGGGCTGGCCGGAGCTCGCCGAACGAACCGGCAACGTGTTCGCCACGTGGGAGTGGCTGTCGACCTGGTGGCGGCACTTCGGCCGCAACGGGCAGCTGATCGCCGGCCGCGTCGAAGCCGACGACGGTGGTCCTGCGGTGATTCTTCCGGTCTACCGCAGCCGTCTGGGAGCGCTCACCGTGCTGCGCTTTCTCGGCCACGGCCCGAGCGACAGGCTGGGTCCGATCTACGCGCCGGGAGCGCGGGCGACGGCGGCAGTGGCCCTGCGTCGCCTGCTCGCCGACAGCAAATGGCAGCTCTTCGTCGGCGACCAGCTTCCCGCCGACGAGCACTGGGAGCGGCAGGTGGACGGCCGCGTCCTGGAGACGGCCGGCAACCCCCTTCTCCGGCTCGACGGGCTCACCTGGCCCGACTTCCTGGCCTCGGTGAGCAAGAACCTGCGCGACCAAATCGGGCGCTTCGAGCGCAGGCTCGCGCGCGACCACGAGCTGACCTATCGACTCACGGAAGATCCGGTGCGACTCCAGGACGATCTCGACCTCCTGTTCGCCCTCCACGGAAGGCGCTGGAGCGGAGAGCGGTCGTCGTTCGGTGGGCCGAACGAGGCCTTCCATCGCGACTTCGCCGTGTTGGCACTGGAGCGTGGCTGGCTCCGGCTCTGGTTCCTCGAGCTCGACGGCCGGCCGGTTGCGGCCTGGTACGGCCTGCGCTATGCCGGGACGGACTCGTACTACCAGGCCGGTCGCGACCCGGAGTTCGATCGTCAGTCGGTCGGCTTCGTGCTTCTCATGCACTCACTTCGCGAGGCGATGGCCGACGGGATGAGCGAGTACCGCTTCCTGCGTGGAGGCGAGCCGTTCAAGTACCGCTTCGCGACCGACGATGCCGGCCTGGCCACGATCGCCGTAGGGCGCGGGGCGGTCGGAGCGGCCGCGCTCGCGGTCGCGCAGCGCCTGCGCAGGCGCGCCGGAGCTGCCGCTCCTACGCGGGCTTGAGCGCGACCAGCTGGCCTGGCGAACGCGACCGCCAGAAGGCTGACCACGAGCACCGTGATGCCTGCCGGTCTCTTACCGCCGCACACTCTGTTCCTCCCGCTCCCAGGACTCCCGTGCGACCCCGAAAGGGGTCACCCAACCGCGGACTCAGTGGAGGGCGATTCGCGTGCGACTCACAATCCCTCGAACGATTGAGCTCACCGGCGCCGTTGCGTCGAGGACGAGCACGTCGCCGAGCCGCTCGGCCAGCTGGAGATAGCGCTTTCGCTCGGCCTCCAACTCGTCGGCCGTGTGCTCCGGCTTCCGCTCGGCCATGACGGCTCCGGGCGCGTCCAGGAGAACCAGCACATCGGGCCGCGGGGCGCCGCGGGCCAGGATCGCGAGCCTGATCCGTGCGAGCAGGCCCGGCCGCGCCGGACGCTCCAGGAGTGCGTCGTAGGTGTGCCGGTCGAGCACGATCACCCGTCCGCGAAGCCGGTGGCGCAGGATCTGCGCCCTCGTCGTTGCGAGCCAGACCAGGCGCGCAGGGAGTCGGAGGATGCCCGGCCCGCGAAAGCGCGTCTTCGGCGAGTAGAGACCGAGATACAGCCGCCGGACGCGGTGAAACGGAAAGGCCTGCTCGAGCGCGTCGGACACGGTCGATTTCCCGGCTCCGTCGGGACCGAGCAGCGCGACGGTCCTACCACGGGCGCGAAACGGGACCAGGAGCGGGGTGAGCCTGAGCAGTGCCGCGCCGACCGCCCTCCGCCGCGCTCCCTGAAGCGGTCGGCGTCTCCACCAGCGGGAGGCGAGGCGGGGCGCGAACCGGGTCAGGTCGTCCCAGCGGCCGTCCCGGGCCGCGTCGACGACGCGCGCGGCGTCGAGCGGCGCCGCCTTTGCGAGCGGGCTCTCCGGTGTGGCCTCGGCCGCCTTCTCGGTCAGTGCTGCAGCGTGGCGCGGAGGAATGTCCCCGCGGTCGAGCAGGCAGTGCAGGAGCAGCGCCCAGAAGGCGTCGTCGCCCGCGAGCGTCCGGATCGGGCCGAACTTCCCGGCGCGCGCGAGCAGCGGGCCTTCGGCCCGGGTCCCGAACGCCTGGTAGGGGCCGAACGCCAGCTCGGTGACCACGTCGAGCTTGATCCAGGTCCCGTCCTGCACGTCGAAGCCCAGATAGAAGCGGTGCGTCCCGTGCC
>JBBRYK010000063.1:0-16228 GCA_038237665.1 Gaiellales bacterium
ACGAGAGTCCCGTTTGCCAAGTCCCTGCGGGCCCTCGGGTTCGTAGGGACTAGGCATTTTCAGGGGTCTTTTCACTCGATTGCGGGTCGGCCGGAGGGCCGGAAACGCCGACGTCGAGAGCAGGTTCTGCGGCGTGCGTGTCCCTGAGCGAGTCGGGTGCGGCGCTGGCGCTCGACCTGCAGCTCCGGGCCTCCGAAGCAGCACACCACCCCGGCGTCCGCGCCGAGCACCTCCGTCAGGTTTGAATCAGCCGGGCTTCCGCCCGTTCTTCGGGAGGAACGCGTACACCTTCGAGAGCCCCGCGAGGTACACGCGCTGCTTGTCGGCGACGATCGGCGAGTACGCCCCGTCCGGGAACTTCCAGAGGAGCTTGGCCGTCCGGGCATCGACGGCGTAGGTTCCGACCGGCCCCTGCTTCGCATAGCGGGAGGCGCGGCTGCCGCAGAGGGCGCAGTCGGCGAAATAGACGACTCCGTCCATGATCGTCGGGGCGCCGTGGATCGCGGAGTCCGAGGGGAACCGCCAGCGCTCGGCGCCGGTGGCGGCGTTGAACGCGTAGAGGTTGCCGTCGTAGGAGCCGACGTAGACCGTGTTCGCGTACACGGCCGCCGCGCTGTAGATGTACGTGCCGGCGTGCTGGGCCCAGACGAGGTTGCCGGTCGTCGCCCCGAACGAGTAGAGCGTGCCGTCGGTGTTGCCGATGTAGACGCGGCCGTACGCCACGGTGGGCGTTGCGTAGAAGTACTCCCGGCCTCCGTCGAACTGCCAGCGCAGCTTCCCCGTGCGTGCGTTCAGGGCGTAGAGCGTCCCGCCGTCGGTGGCGATGTACACGGTGCCGGATGCGTACGCGGCGGACGTGTTCACCTCGGCGTCGGTCGCGTAGCTCCAGAGCACCTTGTGCGTCTTCGCGTTCAGCGCGTAGACGTGGTGGTCCCAGGAGCCGAAGTAGAGGACGCCCTTGACGAGCAGCAGGCTCGACTCGACGGCCCCGAACCAGACGCGCCAGCGCTCCTTCCCGGTCTTCGCGTCCATCGCGACGACGAAGCCGCGTGCGTTGCGGTCGCCGCGGCTGCAGGGGAACGGCTGCATGTACGCCTGATAGACGACGCCTTTGTCGACGGTCGGCGAGGAGGCGGCGCAGTGTCCGAACTTCTTCCGCCACAGCCGCTTCCCGGTCTTCGCATCGTAGGCGAAGAAGCGGCCGAACTCCTGCGCGAGGTAGACCCGCCCGTAGGCGACGACCGGCGGGAACTCGATCAGACCCTCGGCCTTGGCCGTCCAGAGCCGGCGGTAGGGCGGCCGGTGCCGGAGGTCGGCGAGGTGCGTTCGCTGGATGCTGAAGCCGTAGGTGGGCCACGGCTCCTCGAGGACGACCTTCTTCGGCCGAGGCCTGGCCGGCTTCTGGGTCGTCACGTACTCGCGCGTGGACGGCGCCGTGAACGCCTTCTGCTGGGGCGGTTCGCGATGTGTCCACGCGTAGACCGCGCCGAAGCCGAGGCCGACGACGAACAGGAGCGCGAAACCGGCCGCGAAGAGTCGCTTCGCCCGCTTCGACGGCCCGGGTGCGGGCGGCGGAGAGTCGTTGGCCCCGATGCGCCTACGGTAGCGGTGGCGCTTGGCAGAGTGGGGCGGTGACCGTGCCGGACTTCCACGCTGGGGCGTACGCGCGGAGGTCGAGGACACGAGCAGGCGCGTGCTCGGCAAAAGGAACCTCGAGCCCGACATCGAGCTCGAGATCGCCGATTGCTCGCGCCGGGTCTACCTCGAGTTCGACGTGGACTCCCCGGCAGGGCTGCGGAACTCGCTGTACAAGATTGACACGCTGATCGCCGTGCTGCGGCGCTTCCCTAGCGCGCCGGCAGGAGGCGTCTCAGCCTGCGGAGCTCCTGCGAGTTGTAGAACCCGAGCGGGAGGAGGACGAGCGGGTAGACCGCCGCGAGTGCGATCGCGAGGGCCAGTGGAGCATCCACGAGCTTCCCGAGCACCGTCAGCCCGACTGCCGCCCCGGCCGCCGTCACGACGCGCCGCCACTGGTACGGCACGCGGTACACGGCCTGAGCGTTGACGATCATGCCCAGGAACATGACCGAGTACGCGGCGACTGTCGCGATCGCCGCGCCCATCATCCCGTAGGGCGGGATCAGGATCAGGTTCAACGCCACGTTGACGGTGGCGCCGATCCCGGTCACGACCCAGTTGAACTGGGTGCGGCGAGCCCGCCCGACTCCGATCGCCATCACGATGTAGCCGGAGAAGGCAACGCCGGCAAAGGCGAGCGGCGCGACCACACGCGAGGCGGAGTAGAACGGAGCCGTCGTCAGCAGGCGGACGAGCCAGGGTGAGAGCAAGCTCAGCCCGAGTGCCAGCCAGGAGGAGATCAAGACGAGGTACGTGAGCACGTACCCGTACGTCCGGCGCGCCTCGTCGTCGTCCTCGATCGAGTAGGCGAAGGCCGGCCAGGCCATTCGGAACGCGGTCAGCAGGAGGACGAGGGCCGACGCGATCCGCACGCCGATCGAGTACAGGCCGACCTCGCGGACGTCGGCGAGCTTGACGAGGAAGAAGCGGTCGCTGAAGTTCGTCGCCCAGAGCGCCAGAGCGGAGGGGACGAGCGGCATCCCGAAGCGGTTCATCTGCCGGAAGAGCTTGCGATCGAACTGCAGGCCGAGCTGGTAGCGGCGATAGGCGAGCAGGACGAGGTAGACCGTGAGCGTCCCGGTGAAGTTGCCGACCACGACGCCGAGCGCGTGCTTGTGCAGCCCGACGACGAGGACCAGCGTTGCCGCGACGGTGACGAGGAGATTGGCGAGTGTCGCGAGCACGAAGCTGACGGATCGCTCCTCCACCCGGAAGAGCGAGGTCAGCTGCTCGTAGTTCATCTGGGCCCAGAGGCCGACGAAGGCCGCGCGGACGAGCCCGGCGCGGTCGCCGGTGCCGAACAGGGCGTGCGAGATCGGTGAGGCGAGGGCGACTCCGAGGGCGAGGCCCGCAGTCGCGCTCGCCATCGTGAACCAGAACGAGGTCCGCACGACGAGCGTACGGCCGGCCTCGTCCTTCGCGTCGAAGTAGTACCGGAAGAACGCGCTCGAGATCCCGAGCCGGAGAACCGTGACGAGCACGGCGGCGAGGGCCAGCAGCGTCTCGATCGCCCCGTAGTCGCTCGGCTTCAGGTAGCGCGTGTAGAGCGGGAGCAGGAGCACGGCGAGGATGCGCGAGACGATCCCGCCGAGCCCGTAGATCGCCGAATGGCGCGTGAGCCGCCTGATCTGGCCTGAAATGGGCACCGGCTAGATCCGAGAGTAGAGCTCGATCAGGCGGTCGGCGACGCGGTCCGCATCGTGGACCGCCTCGACGTACGCCCGGCTCTCTGCGCCGATTCGACGCAGCTCGTCCGGGTTCGCCACCAGCTCGGCGAGCCGGTCGCGCAGCGTCTCCTTCGTCACGGAGACGAGCGGAACGCGCACGCCGAAGGCCTCCTCCGTTCGCCGGACCGCCTCCTCGTGGAGAAAGGTCAGGACCGGCTTGCCGAGCGCCATCGCCTCGATCGCGAAGATCCCGTACCAGCCGGCGTTCAGCTGGTCGACGACCACGTCGGCGGCCGCATAGCGCCGGAAGGCCTCGTCGTGGTGGAGGCCCTCGAGGATCTCGAGGTCGACGGGCAGCCCCCCGCATGCGGCGACGACGTGCTCCGTTCCCTTGCGGCCCCGATGGGAGGGGGCGTGGACGACAACGGGGCGGTCCCGGCCGGACGGCGGAACCGGCTCGATTTCGCGGAGATCGATGCCGGGGGGGACGACCTCGGCCTCGGGCACCCAGCGGATCGCATCGTAGGAGCCGACGATGCAGGCATCCGCCTGGCGCCGGTAGGCGAGCTCCCCAACGCTCCGGCCGCGAATGTCCGAGCCCAGGAAGTGGTAGACGGATTTCTTCCGCGCGAGCCGCAGAATCGGAAACTGGAGGAACTTCGGCAGCAGCGTCCAGCCGAAGTAGAAGTGGAAGACATCGGTTTGCGGCAGCAGGCGGGCGAAGGCCGGCCACTGGGCGCGCACCTGGCCGGACAGGCCGGGCCGGCGGGCGAGGTCGACGTCGGCCTCGGGGTGCATCTTCTGCCGCTCGACGACGACCAGCTTCGCGTCGACGCCCTTGCGCCGCAGCGCCAGCACGTTCGTCCAGGGGATGCCGGCGATGTTGAGCGGCGTGTGGACGACGCGAAGCGGCCGGGGGCCTACTGGTCCCACTCCACCTGGTCGAAGTAGCGTAAAGCTCGGCGAGACGGGCGTACCCGCGAAGCCAGAGCGCCCAGCTCCTCGGCCGAGATCTCGCCGAGCGCGTGCTTGACGCCGAGGTACGGCAGGTTCAGGTCCTCCTGGTAGACGATCGTCGAGATTCGTGGGTTGACCTCGATCACGTGCTCGCCGACGAGCTGGATGTTGAAGAAGTGCTCGATCTCGAGCTCGGCGACGATGCGACCGGCCAGCTCCATGAGGGCCGCGTCCTCCAGGGTCTCGAAGTACATGGCCAGGCCCGCGCGCATCGCCTCGCGCGTTTTCGGGTGGCCGAGCAGGATCCGGCTCCCGTCGGCGATGCCGTCGATCGTTCGCTCCTTCCCCGTGGCGAGCTCCATGACCAGAAGCTCGGTCCGGTCGTCTCCGAGGAGCTCCAGCAGGTCCTCCAGGCGGAGCGCCTCGGCCATGCCCGGGCGGTTCGTCAGCAACTGCTCGCGCCGGTCGGCCGACGCCGAAAGCACGCGAAAGCCGCGGGACCCGGACGAGAAGATCGGCTTCAGCGCGACGTCGCGCTCGGGGTAGCCGAGCTCCCTCGCGGCGGCCGCGACCGCCTCGCCGCCGCTGACACGGCGCCAGGCCGGTCCTCTGACGCCGATCCCGTCGAGCAGCGCATAGGTCTCGGCCTTGTCGTTCGATCGCCGGATCGTGTCCGGGGAGGAGACGAGCACGGCGACGTCTTCGAAGCTTTCGCGCGCCGCGGCCAGCCCGGGCAGGTCGAAGGAGGACTGGGGGAGCACGGCGTCGACCTGCTCGCGCCGGCAGACCTCGAGCACCGCATCGGCGAAGCCGGGATCGGCTCCCGCAGGCACGAGGTGGAACGAGTCGCACAGATGACGGCCAACCGCCAGTTCGGACATGTCCGTTCCGACGAGGCGCACGTCGCGTTCGCCGTTCGTTCGCAGGGCCCGGAGGAGCGCAGCGGTTCCCGGCGCCCCGCAGGCCGAGACGAGGACGGTGATCGGCTTCACGACAGGTCGATTCTGTCGGCGGCGAGCTGCTCGAGGCGCCGCTCCTTCTCGGCGTCGAGCATCGCCAGCATCGTCTCGCGCATCGTCTCGCCCGGATAGACCCAGATCTCCGGATGGGTGAGGAGCTGGAGCCACTCGAACCGCCCGGCGGCCAGGTCCTCGTGCGGGCAGCCGTGCCTCCACCGCTGGTTCGAATCCGACCGGTACGTCTCCGGCGAGAAGAAGCGGGACTCCATGACGTTCGCGGCGCCGGCGACGGGGTCGCTCATGTACGGCGGATCCGGGTTGTGCCACGCGAGCACCGGATCGAAGCGATCGTCGAACGCCGCCCGGGGCCAGACGGCGTGCAGCCCGACGCGGTGGCCCAAGGCCCGCAGCCGCTCGATCGCCGCTCGTCCCTCCTCGGAGGCGAGGTTGTAGAAAACGCTCTCGGTGAGCAGGAAATACGTGGCGGCGGCTCCGGTCTCGGCCTCGGCCTCGGCCAGCCGCAGGGCCGCTGCGAGCGAAAGGTCGACATCGTGGCGGAGCAGCAGGTCTCCGGGCTCTGGATCGCGGTCGAAGAACGCGAAGCGGTAGCCGCCGGCCTTCGCCGCCCCCAGCAGCTCGGCGTAGTGGGCGAGGTCGAACGTGCAGGTCACTCGGGCTCGATCTCCACGTCGAGGAGCCCGGCCGCGGCCTCGGCGCGCTCGAGCGCTTCGATGTTCGTGTCGCCGACGGCGATCACGTACCCGCGCCGGTCTCCGTCCAGGCGCACGGGGCGGATCGTCTCGCCTCGCGTGAGGAACACGTCCGCCTGCACCACGCCGGGAAAAGCCAGCACGCGCTCGAGCGAGCCGACCGAGCGGACACGCCCGGTCGGAAGCGGGCCCGGCGAGGCCGTCAGGAAGCGGATCGCGAGTGGCTGCTGGAAGCTCGGCCGGGCCAGCTCGTCCGGAATCTGCTCACCGAGAGCCTGCCCCACGGCGACCTCGACGAGGTCGACACCCGTGGCGTGGCGCGCCAGATCCGCCATCTGGCCGCCGGGGATCCGGGCGGCGACTTCGACGATCCTCGCCTCGCCCGGATCGGACACGATCACCTGCGGGAAGGCAATCCCGTCTCGCATTCCGAGCGAGCGAACGGCGCGGACAGCCGCCTCCTCGGCCTGCTCGAGGGCGTGTCCGTAGAGCGTGGACGGATAGACGTGGATCCAGCCGACCCCGAAGCCGATCCCCGGTGGCCGCAGCCGGTCGGAGAGCGTGAGCAGCTCCACTGAGCCCCCACGGGCGATCGCGAGGCCGTTGAGCTCGATTCCCTCGTGGTAGCTCTCGACGATCGCCTCCTCGGCCGACGACTCCGCCAGCGCGGCATGGAGGTGCCGCTCCAGGTCGCCCGCCGAGTTCAGGCGAAAGACCCCACGCTGCCCCCCCGAGTCCGCGGGCTTGAGCACGGCCGGGAGCCCGACCGTCTCGAGCGCGGCCCTTCCCTCGTGGAGGTTGCGCACTGCCGCGAAGCGCGGTTGCGGCACCCCCACCTCGGCGAGCCTGCGCCGCATCGCGATCTTGTTCGTCATCAGATGGGCGGTCGCAGTGCCGATCCCGGGCAGGCCGAGA
Organism: Gaiellales bacterium; assembly: GCA_038237665.1. Taxonomy (GTDB): domain Bacteria; phylum Actinomycetota; class Thermoleophilia; order Gaiellales; family Gaiellaceae; genus JBBRYK01. Next base: position 6,847 of record JBBRYK010000063.1, read on the forward strand.
CGCTCGGCAACCGCGGCGACGACGGGGACGGCCCGGTCGGCCGACACCGTCAGCGCGCCGTCGACAGCATGGCGACGGCCGACCTCGGTCACCGCGTCCACGTCGCGGAAGTCGACCACCTCACCGACGTCGGCCTCCTGAAGACCAAGCGCGTCGGCACTTCGGTCGACACCGATCACGCGATGTCCGAGCTCCCTGGCGCGCTGGATTGCGCGCCGCTGATGCCGGCCGGCGCCGACGAAGAGGACGGTTTTCACGGCCGCTCGGGAAAGAGGAAGTCGATGCGGTCCCAGCGGGCGACCTCGCAGCCGTCGGTGCGCCTGAACGTGGCATCGACCCGGCGGCCCCGGAGCTTTCCAACGACGTGGGCGATGTCAGGACCGCCATACACCTGTGTGCACGCCGCATCGCGGGGAATCGGCGCAAACGGCCGCGACATCACCGCGAGCATGTAGCACGCGCGATCGCCGTGAGGGAGGTTGCCGCCGAGAGGGTTGCAGTCAAGGCGCCAGTTCAGCCTTCGAGCACCTGTGTCCTGCCCCTCGGGCCAGACGGTGATCTTCAGGTTGACGGACACGTCTTTGGCGGTGCCCGAGTCCGAGCAGGCCACGGCCAGGACGAGCAAGGAGAGGGCCAGGCAGGCGAGGGCGCGCACGATCGGCCTGAGACTAGACTCGAGCGCGATGTCCCTGCAGGGAAAGCGCATTGTGATGACCGGCGGCGCCGGTTTCATCGCGACGACCCTCGCCCGGCGCCTCCTCGACGAGAACGAGGTGATCGCGGTCGACAACCTGCACCGGGACGCGCTGACCGGCACCGAGCTGGCCGAGCACCCCAACCTGACGTTCGTCCAGGCCGACGTGCTCGACGCGGAGACGTTGAAGAACGTTACGCGCGGCGCTACGCACCTGGTCCACTGCGCCGGGATCGCCGGGGTCGACACGGTGCTGGCGAGCCCGGTCCGCACCATGCGCGTCAACCTGATCGGCACGTACAACACGCTGGAGGCCGCGCTGGCCACGCGTGACACGCTGGAGCGTTTCGTCGATTTCTCGACGAGCGAGGTGTTCGGGACGCACGCGATCAACTCGCGCGAGGGTCAGGTGACGACGATCGGCTCCGTGGGCGAGGCGCGCTGGACCTACGCCGTGTCCAAGCTCGCCGGCGAGCACATGGCCCATGCGTACCACGACGAGCTCGGATTGCCCACGGTCACCGTCCGGCCTTTCAACGTCTACGGCCCGGGCCAGATCGGCGGGGGCGCCATCCGCGCGTTCATCGAGGCCGCGCTCGCCGGGCAGGACCTGACCATCCACGGCGACGGCTCGCAGATCCGCGCCTGGTGCTACGTCGACGACATGGCCGAGGCGACGTTGCTCTGCCTCGAGCGGCCCGAGGCGGTGGGACAGTCCTTCAACGTCGGCAACCCCCGTTCGGCCGTAACGATCTTCGATCTCGCCCAGCGCATCAAGCGGCTGAGCGGCTGTCCCGGGGAGATCGTCTTCCAGCCGCTGCACTACGCCGACGTCGAGATCCGGATCCCGAACGTCGAGAAGGCTCGCGAGCAAATCGGGTTCGAGGCCCGCGTCGAGCTCGATGACGGCCTGGAAAGGACGATCGCGTGGTATCGGACCAGGGCGCTCGCATCCGCCTAGCGTTTCCGGAGCTCGGCGAGGAGGAGCTCGCCGAGATCGAGGGCGTGCTCGAGTCGGGCCAGCTGACGATGGGCCCGAAGGTGCCCGAGTTCGAGGCCGAGCTCGCGCGCGCCTGCGGCGTCGAGCATGCCGTTGCGGTCTCTTCCGGGACGGCGGCGCTCCACCTGGCCGTGCTGGCGCTCGGCATCGGTCCGGGCGACGAGGTGATCGTCCCCGCGTACACGTTCCCGGCGACGGCGAACGTCGTCGTCCTGGCCGGCGCGCGGCCCGTGCTCGTCGACGTCGATCCGGAGACGATGAACGTCGATGTCGAGCGCGTGTACGAGGCGGTCACGCCCCGGACGAAGGCCGTGCTCGCAGTCCACCTCTTCGGCCGGCCGCTCGACTGGGAGGCACTGCAGAACGCGGTTCCGCCGGAGGTGGCGCTGCTCGAGGACGCGGCCGGCGCGCTCGGCGCCCGCTGGCAGGGGATGCCGTGCGGCGGCCTCGGGCTCCTCGGCTGCCTTTCCTTCCACCCGCGCAAGATCGTCACCACCGGTGAGGGCGGCGCGGTCACGACCTCGAACGGCGAGATCGCCGACGCCATTCGCCGGTCGCGGCACCACGGGATCGAGCCCGAGGCCGAGTTCGAGATCGCAGTGCCGGCGACGAACTACCGGCTCTCCGACGTGCTCTGCGCGCTCGGGCTACCGCAGGTCCGCCGGCTCGAGGAGCTGCTCGTGCGGCGCGAAGCGCTGGCGGCCGCGTACGCCGAGCGCCTGGACGGAGTGGTCGAGACGCCGGCGGCGGACGAGGGCGACCGGCACGGCTGGCAGGCATACGTCGTGCGCGTGGACGGCCGGGACGAGGTACTGGCGGGGCTACGCGAGCGGGGAATCGAGGCCCAGGTGGGCACCTACGCCCTCAACCGACTGCGGGCATACGCCGACCAGGGGCCGTTCGCCGGCGCCGACCGGGCGTTCGAGCGCGCGCTGGCGCTCCCGTTCCACACGAAGCTGACCGAGCCGGAGCTCGACCGGGTTGCGGCAGAGCTGCGCCTCCTCGTTCCCGGCCGCTAGCTCGCGGATTTGACGGCTGCGCTGGCCGAGTTTGCGGCCCGTGGCCTCCACGGGGCGTCGACCGAGACGATCGCGCGTGCGGCCGGCATCTCGCAGCCCTACGTCTTCCGGCTCTTCGGCACGAAGAAGGAGCTCTTCAAGGCGTCGGTCGCGCGCTGCCTGCGCGAGACGTTGGAGGCCTTCCAGCGGGCGGCCGAGGGCAAGCGTGGCCAGGAGGCGCTGGAGGCGATGGGAAACGAGTACGTCGAGAACCTGATCTCCGACCGCACGCGGCTGAAGGCGCAGTTGGAGGCCTACGTCGCGTGCGACGACCCCGAGATCGGTGAGGTCGTCCGCAACGGGTTCGGCGACCTCGTCTCCTACGTCGAACGCGTTTCTGGATTGCCGAAGGCCGAGGTCAGCCGGTTCTTTGCCACGGGGATGCTGATCAACGTGATGGCTGCGATGGACCTGAGGGAATCGGATGAGCCCTGGGCAGTGCGGCTGCTCGAGGGCTGCCAGGAGAAGGGATGACTCCTCTCTTTTTTCCGTTAGTAGGAAGTAACTACTCACTGTTTAGGAGGGTGAGATGACCGACAAGGCCCGGACGCTCTGGACTTTTGCGATCACCTCGATCGCACTCGTCATGGTCACGCTCGACAACCTCGTCGTGACGACGGCGCTGCCGGTCATCCGGCGCGACCTGAACGCGTCGCTCCAGGGGCTCGAGTGGACTGTGAACGCCTACACACTGACCTTCGCCGTCCTGCTCCTGACCGGAGCGGCACTCGGCGACCGCTACGGCCGCCGCCTGATGTTCGGGATCGGGCTCACGATCTTCACGCTCGCCTCGGCCGCGGCCGCGCTCGCCCCCAGCATCCAAGCGCTGATCGCCGCGCGCGCAGCGCAGGGCGTCGGCGGCGCAATCGTCACCCCGTTGACCCTGACGCTGCTCAGCGCGGCCGTCCCGGCCGAGCGCCGTGGGCTCGCGCTTGGGGCATGGGGAGGAATCGGCGGTCTCGCCGTCGCGCTCGGCCCGCTGGTCGGCGGCGCGATCGTGCAGGGGATCTCCTGGCAGTGGATCTTCTGGCTGAACGTTCCCATCGGCGTCGTCCTCGTTCCCCTGGCGCTCAGGCGCCTGGGTGAGAGCCACGGCCCGTCTGCTCGCCTCGACCTGCCCGGCCTCGGCCTGGCCAGCATCGGGCTGCTCGGCATCGTCTGGGGTCTCGTCCGCGGCAACGGCCAGGGTTGGGCCAGCGCGGAGGTCCTGAGCGTGTTGCTCGCCGGCGCGGCCGTGCTCGTCGCCTTCGTCGCCTGGGAGCTCCGCGCGCCCGCGCCGATGCTGCCGATGAGGTTCTTCCGCAACAGGACGTTCTCGCTGACGCAGGTGGCGTCGCTCGCGATGTTCTTCGGGATGTTCGGCTCGATCTTTTTGCTGGCGCAGTTCTTCCAGACCGTGCAGGGTTACTCGCCGTTCGGCTCCGGCCTGCGGATCCTGCCCTGGACGGCGATGCCGATCTTCGTGGCGCCGATCGCCGGTGCGCTCTCCGACCGGATCGGCGGCGCCCGGATCATGGCGGTCGGGCTGACGCTCCAGGCTGTCGGGCTCGGCTGGATCGCGGCGGTCTCCACCCCGACCGTCGCCTACAGCGAGCTCGTCGCGCCCTTCGTTCTCGCCGGGGTCGGCATGGCCCTGTTCTTCGCCCCGGTCGCCAACGTCGTTCTCGGCGCCGTGCGGCAGGAGGAGGAGGGGCAGGCCAGCGGGGCCACGAACGCGATTCGCGAGCTGGGAGGCGTCTTCGGGGTCGCCGTGCTCGCCTCGATCTTCGCGAGCTACGGCGGCTACGGCACCTCGCAGTCGTTCGTGCACGGGCTCACTCCGGCGATCTGGGTCGGGGCGGCCCTCGTGCTGGTCGGCGCCGCCGCGGCCTTCGCCATTCGTCGACCGCAGCGGAAACAGCGCGCCGAGGCCCGCGCGCCGGCGCTCGACGCCGCGTAGATGGAGAGTGCGGGGGCCGCGCAAACGCGCGGCCCCCGCGTCACCTTACGAGCGGATCCGACAGCGTCGGGTAGGAGGCCCGCCAGGAGTCGCGGACGATCGCGGCGTACCGCACGATCGTGGGCTGCGGCCGCCGGTCGACACAGCGGGTCTTCCTCGTCGCGCAGACGAGGACCGCGTTGGGATCGTTGATCCCGAACGCTTCTGCACCGACATGCCGGTACACCGCGACCCAACGCACCCGCGTGTCGCCGTGCCGTGTGATCAGCAGGGAGACCCCGCGCCGCCCCTTCCGGGCGACGAGCGTGGCCGGTGCGGCCGGCCGCGTCAGGTCGTCGAGCGCGTTCCGCATGAACTGCTGGAGCCGCGTGTCCGCCCCGGGCAGGCCGGTGCCGTAGCTGTCGAGGCCCCAGCCGAAGCGAAGCGTCGACGCGTCGAATACCCGGGCGCCGCTGTCGGCGATGTATCGCGTCATGTCGGCCGGCCCCTTGTCTCCCGAGCCGCCGAAGTGGAAGAACACGGTCAGGGGCGGCGTGGTGCAGCCCGGCTGGATCCCGTCCCACTCGCCGCCGATCAGCCGCGCCACCGTGCTCCCTCCCGTGAAGCCGGTTCCACGAAACCAGGGATCGCCGAGCGACGCGTCGACGACCCGAAGATCGCTCTGGAGGCCGATCCCGCTCTGCCATTGGACGCCGAGGAGCTCACACTCCGGGCGTGGCGGGCCGAGCAGCCGGAACAGGGTCGTCTTCAGCGCCGGGTTCGGCTCGGGGTCGTTTCCGCGCACGCGGTACTCGACGACCGTTCGGCGGTTGTCCTCGTAGCGGATCTGCCAGTAGCCCGTGTTCCCGCCCATGAAAGCGAGGTTCGTCCCGGCCGCGCGCGCCGCCTCCAGCGCGTCGCGAACCCCTTTTGTCCAGTACTCGTCATGGCCGGCGGTCATGTAAAGACGGTGGCGCTGGAGCTCGCCAGGGTTCGCGTCGACGTCGACGCTCGTCGTGTAGGACACGTCGTAGCCCTCACGCTCCAGGAAGCGAACGAGCTGGTACTCCCATTCGAACAGGTCCTGCTCGCCGTGCACGTACGGCCGGTCGAAGGAGACGTGGTTCGAGCCGACGCCGTTGAAGGACGAGTAGAGGCTCCGCCCGCCCCAGCTGTCGTACGCCTGCCAGGTTGCGACCGGGGCCTGGACGAGGATCGTCGACGCGCGGCGTGGCGACTCGCGGATGATCAGCGGCACGGTCGAGCCTTGCCCCGCTGCCGAGCCGCCCGTCAGCGTCAGCTTGGCCACGTAGTACCCGCTCACCCAGTCGCTGCCGATCTGGAGGGTGTCGGTGACCGGCCAGCCCGCGCGGACGAGACCAGTCGTCTGGTCGTACGGCGGAAGGGACTGCGGCTGTCCCTGCTCGTCGCTCGTGCAACTCGGCAGGCACGTGACCAGGCGGCCGCCCTCCCCGCCGTACCACCCCAGGCGGTACACCTTGATCCGGTACCGGGCCGCAGGCGTGGTCTGGACGTGGAAATGGACGCTGTCGCCCGGAGCAGCGCTGACCTCGGAGGTGTAACCCTCGACGTAGCGGAAGGGCGCCTGCTCGGCGGCCCAGCCGTTGTCCCCCGGCTTGGCGTTCTCGGCGACGATCGGGTTGTCGCCACGGAACCCGGCGCTCGCCGGGTGAGCAGCGTTCCCGGCGCAGATGAGCGCCAACGTCGCAGCCGCGACGACGAAGAGAGCCCGGACGCGCACCCGACGGCCACATTAGCCCGGAAACGGAAGGATTGTGTGAAGAGCGGCGTGCCCCGGCGGTGTCGGTCCATACCTCGGCTTAAATGGGGCCGTGTACCAGTTCGACTGGGCAAACCGCGTTCGCTTTGCTGCCGAGCGCGAGCTCGAAACGCCGGGCGCTTCCCGGTTGCCGCGGGGCAACGTCGAGCGCACCCTCCTCCTGAACTGGCAGGAGCACTGCATCGAGTGCGCGCCGCCGCAGTGCTACGAGATCTGCCCGCTCTACGTCCCGCGCGCCGACCGGAAATGCGCGCGCTTCGTCTACGGCCTCTATCCGAACGAGCGGTTCTCCGGCCTCTTCGACTTCGGCGCGGACGTCCGGTTCCGCCGCTGGGCGAAGCTGGAGACCGAGCTCTACGGTGGCGGTGTTTCCGTCGACCGGCACCGGCAGCTCGCCTCCGCGGACCACGGCGTCACGAGAGCGGTCAACGCCGTCGCGGGGCCTCTCGAGGCGCTGAACCCGCGGCGGCGGCTGAACGGCGCGCTGACAGCGGCGCGCGAAGTCGTGCTCCGCCGCCTCCCGGCGACGGACGGTTCGTACGACGACTTCGTGCTCGAGTGCTTCGCGCCCGACGATGAGCCCTTCAGGCTCGTCCTCGAGTTCGTCCGCGGCGACGCCGCCGTCTTCCGGCATTCCTTCGACATCGCGCCGGGCGCGAACTTCCACACGCTGCCGGCCGAGCGGTTCGGCGACCTCGAGCAGGGCCGCATCCTGCTCTATCCCGAGAACGACGCCGAGCGGCGGCTCGTCTTCACATGGCTCGACTTCGTCAGGTACGGAGCCTCTGCAAGCGCCGGAGGCGAGATCCCGAAGCCCGCGCCGAAGGTGAAGGTGGTCGCCTGGGATCTGGACAACACGCTCTGGCGCGGGACGCTGATCGAGGACGGGCCCGACGCCTGCGTTCTGAACGAGCCGGCCGCCGACCTCGTCCGCGCCCTGGACGAGCGCGGCATTCTCCAGACCGTCGTCTCGAAGAACACCCACGAGGACGCCTGGCGAGTCGTCGAGCGGTGCGGCGTGGGCGAATATTTCCTCCATCCGGCGATCAGCTGGGGCCAGAAGAGCGAGAGCCTCCGCTCCGTCGCCGCCAAGCTGAACCTTGGCCTCGACTCGTTCGCGTTCATCGACGACTCGCCTTTCGAGCGCGCAGAGGTCGAGGCCGCGCTACCGATGGTGCGCGTCTACAGCGAGTCGGGGCTCGATGGCCTGCTCCGGCTTCCGGAGTTCGACGTCCCGGTCACGGAGACGAGCCGGCAGCGGCGGCGGCTGTACGCGGTCGAGGCGGAGCGCGAGCAGGTGCAGGCCTCTTTCGCGGGCGACTACGAGACCTTCCTGCGGAGCTGCGAGATGCGCATGCGGGTGTTCGTCCCGCGGTCGGGGGAGGAGGTCGAGCGCTGCCTCGAGCTGGTGCAGCGCTCGAACCAGCTCAACCTCTCGACCCGGCGGTACACGGGGGAAGAATTCCGCGAGCTGCTTGCCACCCCGGGAATCCTCGCGGTTGCGGTCGAGTGCTCGGACCGCTTCGGCGACTACGGCATCGTCGGCTTCGCCGCGGTCGACGAGCGGACCGACCCGCCGCTCGTCCTCGACTACGTCCTCTCGTGCCGCGTCGCGCAGAAGCGGGTGGAGCAGACCTTCTTCGAGTGGCTCGGCGTCCGCGAGGCCGGGCGCGGCGCCAGGCTGCTACGGGCCGGGCTCGTCGAGACGCCGCGGAACGTCGCGCTGCGACGCGTGTTCGAGCAGCTGCCGTTCCGAGCCGTCGAACGGGAGGGTTCGCAGGTGCTGCTCGAGCTGCCGCTCGAGCCGCCGACGCCGATCGGCGACGTGATTGCGCTCGAGACCGATCTCGAACGCGCGGCGTGATCGTCAACGCAGACGATCTGGGAGCCGGCCAACGGGTCGACGCGGCGATCGCGCGGGCGCTCGAGACCGGGCTGGTCACGAGCGCGAGCCTGCTCGCGGTGACCCCGGGGTTCGACGTAGGGGCGGAGATCGCGTGTCGTTACCCCGGCCGCATCGGGGTCCATCTCTCGCTGACCGAGGGCGAGCCGCTGACCGAGCCGATCCGTCGCTGCCGCCGCTTCTGCGACGAGGACGGACGCTTCTTCGAATGGCGCGGGGCGGCGCGGGCGTTCCGCTTGAGCCGCTCGGAGCGGGACGTCGTGGCCGCTGAGCTGGGCGCTCAGGTCGACCGCTGCCGCTCCGCCGGCGTCGAGGCCGCCCATCTCGATTCGCACCACCACGTGCACACGGAGCCGGCGATCGGCCCGATCGTGATCGCGATCGCCCGTTCCTCCGGGGCTCCCCGGGTTCGGCTCGGGCGGAACTGCGGCTCCGGCCGGGGGATTGCCAACCGCGCGTACAAGACGCTCTACAACGCGCGGCTGCGCGCGGCAGGGCTGGCCGGAACCCGGTGGTTCGGCGGAGTCGAGGACTACGAGTGGGCGCGGGCACACGGCGCCAAGCGGCTCGACGAGTTCGAGCTGATGACCCACCCGGTGCTCGCTGGCTCGGGTGAGATCGTCGATGCCGACGCGCCGGGCCGCCCGCTCGGCGACCGGCTTGCCGGGCTAGTGTTCTGTTAGGCGACCGTTGCCGGCGCGACGAGCGCATAGCCCTCGCGCAGCAACGGCGTGCGGTCGATCAGGGCGGCGATCTCGCCCGGCGCGAAAAGCCCGTCCTCGGTCGCGATTCGGTCGACGAGGTCGGCGGGAACGAGCTCGAAGCCCTGCTCGGCAGGCTCCTGCGGATCGGTCGGCACGAGCTTCAGCGTCTCTGCTGCGACGAGCACGGGAACGGCGGCCTTTGCGAACTCCGCGAGCGCGCGCGTCCCCGTGGCGTTGACGATCGAGCCGTCGCGAAAGATCGTGTCGGCGCCGACGACGATCACCGCTTGCCCGCTGTCGACGA
>JBBRYK010000064.1:0-15771 GCA_038237665.1 Gaiellales bacterium
CGTCGCCGAGCTCCGACCAGAGGTTCTTCTCCTTGCGCTCGCGGTTGTGGGCAATGACCGCGTTGGCCGCTCGCAGGATCGTGTTCGTCGAGCGGTAGTTCTGCTCGAGCGCGATCGTGCGCGTCTCGCCGAAGTCCCGCTCGAACTCGAGGATGTTGCGGATGTCCGCGCCGCGAAAGGCGTAGATCGACTGGTCCGGATCTCCGACCGCACAGAGGTTGCGGTGCTTCGCGGCGAAGAGTTGGAGCAGCCGGTATTGCGCGTGGTTCGTGTCCTGGTACTCGTCGACGAGGACGTAGCGGAAGGCTTTCTGCCAGCGTTCGAGCGCCTCGGGGAACCGTTCGAGCACCTCGACCGTGAGATAGAGCAGGTCGTCGAAGTCGACGGCGTTCGACCCGAACAGGCGGCGCTGGTAGAGCTCGTACACGTCGGCGACGGTCTGGTCGTAGAACGAGGCGACGCGGTCGCGGAACTCCTCCGGCCCGATCAGCTGATTCTTCGCGTTCGAGATCTGCGCGTGGATGCCACGCGGGACGAAGCGCTTGGGGTCGCGCTCGAGCTCCTCGAGACATTGCTTGACGACCCGGACCTGGTCGGCCTGGTCGTAGATCGTGAAGTTGGAGCGATAGCCGAGGCGCGCTGCTTCCCGCCGCAGGATCCGGCCGCAGGCCGCGTGGAAGGTGAGGATCCAGAGGCCGCGGGCGGTCGGGCCGAGCAGGTCGTCGAGGCGGCTCCGCATCTCGCCCGCCGCCTTGTTCGTGAACGTGATCGCCAGGATCTCGTTCGGCTTGACGCCGCAGGCCGCGATCAGGTGGGCAACCCTATGCGTGAGGACTCGCGTCTTGCCCTAGCCGGCCCCCGCGATGACGAGCAGCGGCCCTTCGGTCGCGAGCACTGCTTCCCGCTGAGTGGGGTTCAGATCGGCAAGGTAACGCTCCGGAGAGAGGGTCGTAGCCACTGCTCCGATGCTAGCGAGCTTCCGAACCGGCCCCGGCGGCCGTGGCTCGAGGAGCCGGGGCTGGGTGTCGGCCCCATCGGCTCCCCCCGGGGGACCCCCGATGTTCTGTCCCCCGCTGATGAGCGTAGCCGCGCGCAACGCACGCGTGGGTGACGGATTCGTGCCGAAAGGCGCGCGGGCGACACGTCCGTCGCGACGGCCAGGATTCAGCGCGTGGCGACTGACGCCGAGCGAGGGCGGGTGAGCGAGACCGGGCGGATCGAGGCCTTCAGCGACGGGGTCTTCGCGATCGCGATCACGCTGCTGATCATCGAGGTGCACGTTCCGCACGGGCACGACCTCGGCGACGACCTGCTTCGGCTCTGGCCCTCGTACCTCGGCTACCTGACGAGCTTCCTGACGATCGGCGTGATGTGGATCAACCACCACCATCTCTTCACCCTGATCGACAGGGCCGACCGCACCTTCCTGCTGCTGAACACGCTGCTGCTGATGTGCATCGCCTTCGTGCCGTTCCCGACCGCGGTGCTCGCGCAGTACGTGCGGACCGGGGACGCTCGCGCCGCGGCCGTGCTCTACGGCGCGACGCTGACCGTGACGGCGGTGTTCTTCAATGCTGTCTGGCGCTACGCCGCGACAGACCGCCGCCTGCTCGCCCCGGCCGCGCCGCAGGAGGACGTCGACGACATCACCCGCGCCTATTACTTCGGGCCGTTCGTCTACGGAAGCTCGGCCCTGCTTGGGCTGGTCAGCCCGAGGACGAGCGCGGCCGCCTACCTCGCCATCGCCGTCTTCTTCGCCCTCCCGCTCGCGCAGTGGCGAGCGGCCTTCCGTCGCCGCGGCTAGCGCGTCGCCTCTTCGAGCGCCCGCTCGATCCACGCGGCCGCAGCTTCGAGCGCCTCCGGATTGCTCGACTTGAGGACGACCTCGACTTCACGCTCCGGCTCGAAGCTGGGGTAGGAGCCGACGCGCACCGCCGGGTGACGTGTGCCCATTTCCTCCAGAACGGCCACGATTCTGCCCTCGGTCGTCCGGTAGCGCCGGCGCCAGCTGCCGATCGGCGACGCCTCGCGGAGCTTCTCCGCGATCAACTCGAACATCGCCTCCATCTCGCGCGGCAGGCCCGGAAGGACGTACACGTTTTCGATCGCGAAGCCGGGTGCGCCGCCCAACGGGTTGGCGATCGCCCGGCTGCCCTCGGGAAGCGCCGCCCAGCGTAGAGCGTATTCGGGATTCCTGCCCGCGAACTGCTCCCGCAGGCGAGCCGCTTGAACCGCGTCCTCGACCTGGCCCACTCCGAACGCCGCCGCGACGCCCTCCCGGGTCAGGTCGTCCGGCGTCCCCCCCAGTCCGCCCGTGACGACGACCACGGCGAATGTCTGCGCCTGCTCGCGGACGAAGGCCGCGATCGTCTGGATCTCGTCGGGGATGACGGCGATCAGCCGGACGTCGACACCGATCTCCTCCAGTCGGCTGGCGAGCCAGGCGCCGTTGGTGTTGAGGACGTCCCCGGAGAGCAGCTCGTTTCCGATGGTCACGATTGCCGCGTCTCCCACCGGCGGCGAGTATAGGCCGCGGTGAGCCGTCTTCAGCACCTTCAGGAACGTCGCGCCCACGACTGCCGCCTGAGCCCCGACCGGGCGCTCCAGACGCTCGACGAGGCGGAGTCGTTTCTCCACGACCGCGGGCTGCTGACCCGTACGACCGACTGCGCGCTGCCGAGCCTCTTCGAGGCGTGCCACGAGGAGCCCTACGGCGCGGACAAGGCCGGGTTCGGGCAGTGGCCGAAGACGAAGTGGCGGTGGTCCGGCGCGCTCCTCGAACGCCAAGGGATCCACGGCCCCAAGGTTCACGCGGGGAAGACCCTCTACCTCACCGACGACACCGCAGCCCTCGCCGACCCGATCTGCCGATCCGAGCTCGAACGGATGGACGCCGCCGACCCGGACTCCGCCCTGCTGCTTCGCCAGCTCGGAAACGCCGGGCCGTCCAGCGCCGACGACCTCCGCGTCGAGCTCGGGTTGAAGGCGCGCGAGCTGAAGGCGATCCGTTCGCCCCTCGAGCGGTGCGGCGCGATCCTGTCGCTGCGGCTCGAGGAAAGCCGGCTCGCGCGCTGGGACCACGTGTTCCCGGAAGCGTCGCCGGGAGGCGGGATCGAGGACCTGATCGTGGCGGGCGTTCGGGCAGCCGTCGTCGCACCCGAAGCGGAGCTCCGCCGCTGGTTCAGCTGGAAGTGGCTGGTCGACGCAGAGCTCGTCGACCGGCTCGTCGAAGAGGGTCGGCTCGAACGGCCCGAGCCCGGGTGGGTCTCTCTAGCCGAGGGGGAATGAGCGGCGCGCGAGCGCCGGGAGCACCTGGGCCGTCACCCAGACCGGCGTGACCGCATATCGGAGTGAGTACCGGTAGCTGCCGTCGGTGCGGCGGAGCCGGCCGAGATACGCGAATGCAGCGCGGCCCGGCTGCTCACCTGCCGCGAGAAACGCCTGGATCGCCCAGGCGGTCGACTGGGCGTCCGAGCCTCGACCCTCGGTCAGCTCATATCCGCCGTCGCGATTCCGGAGCCTCCGAAGGTAGGCGAGACCACGCTTGACCGGTGCCCCCTTCACGCCGAACGTGCGGAGCGCCTGAATCGCGGCCGCCGTGTCGTTGGAGTCCGGCGCCGATCCGGCCGCCCAGGCCCAGCCTCCGCTCTTTGCCTGGTGGGTCAGGATGAAATCACGCGTGCGAACCGAGACGGTCGAGCCGGCCTGACGCAGGGCGATCGCGCCCCAGTAGGTCGAGTTCAGTGTCGGCCCGATCGCGCCGTTCTGGCGCACCAGCCCCTGAACGCGTCCGAGCAGCGTGCTGGAAGGACGGCCGGCAGCCGCTTCTGCAGCCAGGGCGAGTTCGGCGTCGGTCGGGTTCTCGAGCCCGTCCTCGTTTGCCCGGAGGAAGGAGACGCCGGCGGCATTCGGAGTCCCGGCCGCCGCCAGCCCGAGCGTGGCCCAGGCGGTCAGACCCGGCGTGGACGTGCCGCCCGGTTCGGCAAAACCGCCGTCCGAGCCCTGGCGCCCCTGAAGGAACTGCGTCGGCGTGATCGCGAGCGCGAGCGCGGCGAGCAGAGCGATCACGCCCAGATCACCTCCGTTCGCAGCCGCCGGCTGTAGCGCTCGAGCAGGCGTCTCAGCTCCGGGCCCGCGACGAGCGCGAGGACGAGATTCCCCGACGCGTGAGCCACGTCGAACCAGACTCCGCGCCCCATCTGCACGGCGAACGCGGCCCCGGTGTGCGGGTAGAAGGCGAACCACTCCCAGACGTCCATCAAGGCGCTGAAAGCGGCTCCGAGCACCGTGCAGGCGATCGCGAACGGGACGCGCCGGCGGAGGAGCGGCGCGGCCAGGCCGCCGAACGCGCCGCAGCCTCCCCACGCCAGCATCTGCCAGGGCGTCCACGGCCCCTGGCCGAGGAAGAAGTTGGATGCGAGCGCGGCGATCCCGCCGACCGCGAGCCCGGCGCGCATCCCGAGCGCAACGCCCGCCGCGACGCAGATCACGGTCACCGGCTGGACGCCCGGGACGACGCGGAAGAGGACCCGGCCCATCGCGGCGACCCCGCCGAGGGTCGCGACGACGACGAGCAGCTTCGTGGAATCCACGCTCGACTCGAACCAGGCCGCGCCGGTCACGATCAGCGCGCCGGCGACGAGCAGCAGCGCAAGCCCCGAGTCGTGTGGAGAGAGCGCCGTCCAGGCGGCGGCCGCGGCCGCGCAGACGACGGCGAGCAGGCCGACGAGCCTAGGCAACGAGTGCCTCCACCCGAGAGGCGAGCGAGACGACGCGATCGGCGACCGCCGTGACGAAGCTCCGGTCGTGGCTGACGACCAGGGTCGCCCGGTCGTCACTCTGGCGCCGCAGCAGCTCCGCGAGTCGCAGCTTGCGCTCCGGGTCGACGCCCCGGGTCGGCTCGTCGAGGACGAGCAGGTCGGGCTCCGTGACGAGGACGGCGGCGAGTGCAAGCCGCTCCCGTTCCCCCGACGAGAGGTCGCGCGGGTGGCGGTGCTCGAGACCTTCGAGGCCGACCGACCGGAGGGCCGCCAGTGCGCGCTGCAGGTCGGCGCCCAGAGCGACCTCCTCGTCGGCGCGCTCGCGAACGAGATAGCGGCCCGGGTCTTGTGGAAGGTACGAGGCTCGCCCCTGCCGGTGCACGACGCCGGACGTGGGCGCGACGAGCCCGGCCGCGAGCTTCGCGAGCGTCGTCTTTCCCGACCCGTTCGGCCCGACGACCGCGACGATCTCGCCGCGCCTCAGATCGAGGTCGAACGGCGTCAGGCGGCCGCCGAAAGCTGCCTGCCGCAGCGAGGCGACCAGCGCCCCCGCCACACGCCTCGCCGGAGGATCCGGTTCGGTCGTCCACGCCTTTGGGATGCCGTCGACGATCCGCCCTGCTTCGAGGAAAAGCGCTCGATCGCAGAGCTCGAGCACCTGCGCGGGCCGCTGCTCGGCGACGACCACGGCCAGGCCGCGCTGCCTGGCCAGCTCGAGCACGAGCTCGGCGCCCTCCGGATCGAGCTGCGAGGTCGGTTCGTCGAGAAGCAGCAGGCGCGGCTCGAGCGCGAGCGCCGACGCGACGCACACGCGCTGGAGCTCGCCGCCCGAGAGCTCGTGCACGAGGCGACCCTGCAGATGGCCTGCGCCGACGGCGTCGAGGGCTGCCGAGACGCGCGGGAAGATCTCAGCCGGCGGAACGCCGAGGTTCTCGAGGCCGAACGCCACCTCGTTTCGAACGCGCGTGAGGACAACCTGGTCCTCGGGATCCTGGAAGACGGTCGCAACCGCGCCCACGAGCTCCGAGGGACGATGCGTGCGCGTATCGAGCCCAGACACGCTCACGGCTCCTTCGAAGCGGCCTCCGTGAAAGTGCGGCACGAGCCCGCCCAGGCAGCGGAGCAGTGTCGATTTCCCGGAGCCGGACGCTCCGAGCAACAGAACGACCTCCCCGGGCTCGATCGCGACCGAAATCCCGTCGAGCGCGGGAGCGGACGCGCCCGGATACGTGAAGCGGACTTCCTCGACGCAAGCTAGAGCCACAGCACGCCCCCTGCGACGAGGAGTGCCGCCGCCGCCAGCGCGCCGTACTCGCGGGCTCTCCACGGCGGCGTTGGCGCGCGGGTCCGCCCCGGCCGCCCGAAGCCCCGCGCTTCCATCGACTCGGCCAGATTCAGGCCACGCTCCAGCGATCCGGCGACGAGCGGCGAGACGATTCGCGCCCAGCCGCGCGCACCTCGCGGCTCCAAGCCGCGGCCGCGGAGCGCGTCGAGCAGCCCCGAAGCGTCGCGTTCGAGCGTCGGGACGAGGCGCGTGGCGAGCGCCACCGCCAGGGCCGATCGCCGGAAGACCCCGGCTCCGCTCGCGAGCCGGTCGTGGTCGAGCAGCAGGGCGTAGGGCAGGAACGCGAGCATGACGGCCGCGAGCCGCAGAGCCTGCGTCGCCCCGTTCCGAACCTCTTCGCTGGTGACGTCCAGCCGTCCCAGGACCGGGATCACCGGCCCGCTCCACCAGACGTGCCAGCCGATCGACTCGACGAACGGGGTGGCGACCAGGATCGTGACCGCCGGGATGGCGACGGCGAGCAAGTAGAGGCGAAGCCGCTTCCAGGGCGCCTGCAGACACACCGCGAGCAAGACGACGCAGATCGCCGCCGGCGTCCAGGCGTGATGGGAGAGCAGCGCGGCCGCGCCGAGCGCGGCGAGGAGTGCAGCGGCCGGGCCGGGGCTCACGGCTTCACGTCGTAGCGATAACGGTACTTGCCGTTCAGAAGGTCCCGGAAGTCGCCGTCGAAGGTGAAATGAACGGGCTTTCCGGCACCCGCGCTTTCCGCGAGGAATCTCGGATAGCCGGCATTCATCACGAGCGTGTTGCCACGCCACCGACGACCGCAGCCACCGCGACCGACCGGCAGGCAGAAGGACGAATGGAGCAACTTGGCCAGCACCCGCCCGGCGACCGGATCGGTGGTCACGACCAGCGTCTCGAGGCGCTTCCCGCCGTACCCGTGCAGGAACGGCTCGGGAAACGCCCCGACCACGACGGGCACCTGCTTGGCACCGCCCTGCCAGGACCGGAAATCCCACCACTCGACGTCGCCCGGGTGCAGAACGTATTCCGCCGCGCTCCGGTCGCCCTCGTAGCCGTTGATGAAGTAAAACCAGTCGTACCGGCCGGCCAGGCTCCCCTCGATCCCGTTGATCGCCTGAACGAAGCGGCCGCCGTACCGGGTCTTGATGGCTGCCACGCGGTCGAGCCCCTGCATCGCGGTCGTTCCCGCCGGAACCGTCTTGACGAGAAGGACGTGGGCGCCTCGGTCTCGCGTGATCCAGACCGAGGCGGTCCCCTTCGTCCCCCCCGCCCCGCAGCCGGCGGCGAGGACCGCGGCAAGCGCAAGCGGGGCGAGTCGCTTCACTTCAACGAGTTCGAGCGGACGTAGCCGAACTTGACCGCGCGGACGAGCCCACGGTGCAGGCCCGGGCAGGCGACTGCCCCCTGGGTCGCCCCCTGGGTCTTGACGACGCGGCCGTCGACCTGGAGGAAGACACCGTCCGCCGACACGAGCTTTCCGGCATCGTCCAGCGCCGTCGCCCGGTAACAACCCGCCCCGCTCCGTGCCAGCGAAAGCGTGGGCGGCCCGCCGGTTGCGCCGAACGTGGCCCAGTACCAGAGCACGACGTCGCCGTCCTTGAGCTCGACCTTGTCGGCACCGACGGGCGGCGAGGCGCCGTTCACCTTGAAGACCCAGCCCGACGACGCCGTGGCCGGGTAGCGGCCGATCTGGTCGACGTACGGACCGAACGAGGTCGTCGCGACGTGGTAGTAGAACTCGCCGGCGATGCTCGCCGACTCGAGCACCTCGAGCGCGTTGGCACCGCTCGCGCGGGGCTCGGTCGATCCGAAGATCGTCGCGTTGCGGCCCTCGACGCGAACGTGGACGACGGCGGCGAGGGCGCCGCCCGCGACTGCGGCGGCGACGGCGAGAGCCGCCATGAGGACGATGAGGCGTCTGAACACGAATCCTCCTTCCGCGAGGGGTTCGGGTTTGCGCGGCGGGCGGCAGGTCTTCTGACTCGGGGCTCCCTCCTCGCCACCCTTCCCGGCCCGTGGGCCAGTGGGACTGCCGGCGGGGAGCATCTCCCCTTACAGCGGCGGGACCGTCCCGGTTTCGCACCGGGTTCCCTCTCCGCTCGCCTTTTCGGCCGGACCCTATCATCGGAGGGTGCCGGCCTCCCGTCTCGTCTCGGTGTGGGCTCCGGTCGTCGTCTGGGCGGCCGTGATCTTCACGTTCTCGTCGATTCCGAGCCTCTCGTCCGGGCTCGGGAGCTGGGATCTCGTCCTGCGCAAGTGCGCGCACGCGACGGAGTTCGCCGTGCTCGGAGCGCTCCTGCTGCGGGCACTCGGCAGAGAGCTGCCCGCCTTTGCGGCCGGGGTCGCCTACGCGGTCACCGACGAGTTTCACCAGCACTTCGTCCGTGGCCGCCACGGCTCGCCGTTCGACGTCGCGATCGACGCGTTCGGCGTTCTCCTCGGCATCGTGCTGGTCGCGCGGGTCCGGCGCTGAGGTGAGGGCTCTCGCACCTAGAATTGCGGCATGGAACGGACGGAACTCGCCGACCGGCAACTCGATGCGCTCCTCGAACGGCTCGACCGGCTGATCGCCGAGGTGCACGGCCTCAACCGCCGCCTCGACCACGGCGAGAGCTTCGCTCCCGTTGTGCACGAACTGCGGAACCTGAACGAATCGCTGTCTGCCCTGGCGTACGCAGCGCTGGGCCAGCAAGGCCCGCAGGTTCGCCGCCGCCGCGCCGGCTAGCCCAGCCGCCAGATGTAGAGCGCGCCCGTCGTTCCGTGGTCGTTCGCGTCACCGGTTGGAAGCGCGATCCGGCCGTCGGTGACGATCGGGCTGTTCCAGTGCCCGGTGTCGGCCGCTAACGTCGCCAGCACGCGACCGGTACGGGGATCATGGACGCGAAGCGCTCCACCCGGGTCGTAGACGTAGAGCAGGCCCCCGGCAACGACCGGGCTCGTTCCGCCCTCCCCGCGTTCCCAGACCTGGTGGAGGCGACCGCCCTGTACCCGGTAGGCGCCCGTGGCCGAGAACGTCGAGACGAAGAGCCACGTCTGGCCCCGGTTCCGCCAGACGGCCGGAGCGGAGAACAGGCCGCTCCCGCCCGGAGTGTCGAGGGTTTGAAGCTCGCCGCCCGTCTGCGAGCTCGCCCCGCCGTGCCCGTTCAGCTTCCGCAGGTCGAGCAGGCGGAGCTTTCCGTCCTTCCCGGATTGAACGGCGAGTGTCGACGTGAGAAGGGCGGGGGCGGTGCTGCCGAGGTCGACGTCGCCGGATTCGAGCGACGACTGCGAGCCCGGTGTCCAGTTCTGGAGCAGCTCGCCCGCGTTGGCCGAGAGCATCAGCACGCTGTCGCCCCAGTAGCGGCGCCCGTCGAAGCGACCATCGCCCGTTGCGACGAGCAGGCGGCCGGCCGGATCGACGACGACACCCGAACGGGCCCAGATCGCAGAGCCCGATTCCGGGCAACCCGCGGGTGTCTGCAGTCCACGCACCTCGCTGCAGAGGGAGTTCCAGGCGTTGACGATGCGCCCGTTGACGGGGTTGAGGGCGACGACGTGACCCTGGTACGGCGGCGCGTCGCCGATGTAGCCCCCGGTCGCGGCCAGCACCAGCCCGCGCGCGAAGTTGAGCGACGGCGCGATCTTTTCCCGGCTGGACAGTCGCGTGATCGCCGTCGACCAGACCTGACGGCCGGTGGCGACGGAGAGCTTGTGCACGCGCCCGTCGGGCGACACCGAGTAGAGGTAGCGCCTGTTCGGGTCGGCGACGGGCGTCGACTGGGTGATCTGGTACGAGCCGGCGACGGAGCCGTACCCGGACGGCGTGAAGCGCCAGAGGATCCGGCCGCGATCGGCGTCGACCGCGATCGTCTTCCCGTACGACGTGGTCACGAAGAAGACGTCCCGAGTGGCCCCAGAGACCCGGACCCCGCGCAGGTAGACCGGCGATGAGTCGGCAGTGCCGTCGAGCCCCACCCGGATGCGGCGAAGGTTCTTCAGATTCGCAGCGGTGATTCCGGTCGCCGCCGGTCCGCTGCTCGAGCGGCCGGCGTCATAGCCGAACCGCGTCCAGTCGCCGCCGATGCGGGCCGAGTCGCCGGCCCCCGCGGCCCAGGCGACGCCGGCAGCCGCGAGGCCGGTGCAGACCAGCGCGAGCGCCCCCCAGCGCATCCTCAGCTCAATCCTTGAGGAGAACTTCCCGGAGCTCGTCCTCTTTGCCGGGCTGGAGGATCGCGAGCACCTGGTCGCCGGGCTCGAGCTTCGTGCTCCCGTTGACGCTTTCGGCCTGACCGTTTCGGAGCACCGAGATGACCAGGGCGCCCTCCGGCAGGCGAAGCTTGTCGAGGGACTTGCCCGCACAGGGCGCGTTCTTGTCGATCTGCACCTCGACGATCTCGAGGTTCTCCTTGCGCAGCTCGAGCAGGTGGATCAGATCGTGCTCGGGCACCTCGTGCTCGATCAGGGCCATGATGTTCGAGGTCGCGCAGACCGTCGGCGTGATGCCGAGCAGGTCGAAGTGGGCCTGGTTCCGGGGGTCGTTGACGCGGGCGATCACCTTGGCGACGCCGTATTTCTCGCGGGCGATCTGGCAGATGACCAGGTTGTCCTCGTCGTCTCCGGTTGCCGCCACGACGATGTCCGGCGGGCGCGCGATGCCCGCGCGCTCGAGCACGTACAGCTCGGTCGCATCGCCGTGCAGCGCCTGGTGCTCGAACTCGGCCTCGAGCTGTTCGAAGCGATCGCGGCGCTGCTCGATCAGCGTCACCTCGTGGCCGGGATGGCCGCGGTGCGGCGCGAGGAGGACGCGCGCCAGATTCGCTCCGACCTTGCCGCCGCCTGCGATCAGGACGTACATCAGTGGCTCTCGCGGTGAGATTGGTGGATGCCTGGGTCGCTAGCACCAAGCCAGGCAAGAACGCAGGGAGCCTTCGTATCGGTAGATACGGGGGCGACCGAGGACGCCGCATGGCGCCGCGTGATAGCGGGCCAGGCGCCGCCGGATCTTGCCGCGAGGGCCACTAAGCGTCGACCGCCACGGGCTCGCGTGGGCGCGGCTGGCAGGAGCGAACGGCATCGGTGAGGACGGAGATCGCGTTCGAGGTCGGGCAGACAACGCGGAGGCCGCGGGCGGCGTAGAACTCGGCTCTGGCCGGATCGAGCAGACGGACGACCACGCAGTTGATGTCGAAGCGCTTCTGCGCGACCTGGCCGATGACGATGTTGGTGTTGTCGCCGTCGGTCGCCACGACCATCGCCGCCGGCGGGTCGTCGCGATCGTCGATGCCGGCCTCCCGAAGAACGCCCATGTCCATGCCGTGGCCGACGATGAACCTTCCCGGCCAGTTCTCGCCCAGACGGGACAGGGCCTCTTCCTTCTCGTCCACGACGGTCACATCCCATCCGTCGCGGTTGAGCGCCTTGGCCACGTTCGAACCGACGCGCCCACAACCGATCACGATCGCCTTCATTGCGCTCAATCTAGCTCAGCGACTGGCGCTCGGGGGCCGTGGCCTCCCGCGGACAGGCCTCCGGGGGCCACGTCAGGGGTCTGGCCCCCGACATGGCTGAACGGGATGTGGCCGTCCGTCAAGAGAGCATGCCGAAATGCGCTCGAGAGCGTCCGGTTCGGGGCCTCAGGCGTCCTCCTCGAGGATTCCCTGCGGGTAGGCGATCACCATCACCTCGCAGGGCGCCTGGCGCAGCACGTGATCGACCGTCGGGCTGAAGAACCGCGACTGGCGGCGCCAGCGGGGCGCCGAGCCCATGACGATCAGGTCGGCTCCCCAGTCCCTGGCTTCGGCGACGATTGCGTGCCCGATCGAGCGGGCTCGAACGGTCTGCCGCTCCAGCTCGACGTCGTGCTCCTTGGCGAGCATGCGGGCCTCGACGAGCGAGGCGCCGGCCCGTTCCTCCTCCTCCAGCATCGCAGCGTCCAGCGGCAGGGAGAGCGGAACGCGGATCACGTGGACCCCTCGGATGGCACTTCCTTGCTCTTCGGCGAGCTTGATCGCCGTGGCCAGCACCTCCTCGCCGATCAGGCCGAGCTTCATCGGGACGAGGATGCGTTCGTAGACGCCTTCCACCTCCGGCACGAGGTCGGGAACCGGAGCCGACACGCGCTTGGTGAGCGGCTGCCGCTCGTACCTGCGCACGCCGACGAAGACGGCCAGTCCGAGCAGGAGCCAGATCGGTCCGGCGATGCGCGCCGCGGGGTGTGTGAAGAGCGCCGCGACCCAGATCGCGAAGGTGAGCGGTGCGCCGATCAGCGCCGGAACGGGCAGCTCGACGCCGCGGATCCGGACGTTCAGCGGCGCACGGTACGGCCGGTCGAGCTCGGGCTCGGTGAAGCGCAGCCGGATCACGGCGAGCTGCGCGGCCGTGAAGGCGACGAGCACTCCGAAGCTGTAGAGGCTCGCGAGGAAGCGCACCTCCGTGCCGACGGCGTGCGCGATCAGGAGGAGCGCGCTGGCAATCACGACGCTCGCGACGATCGAGACCGGCGCGATCAGCGTCCTCCGGTTCAGCACCCCGAAGCGGTGCGGGAGCATGTTGTGCTGGCCGAGCGAGTAGGCGAGACGGCCGGCTCCCGAGATCGAGGTCGAGACCGCTGCCACGAGAATCACGACCCCGCTGAGCCCCACGAAGATGCGGATCGCATCGACGACGCCGCTCGGCAGATGCCCGTGGAAGGCGACCGCGATCCCGACGAGCGGCGCCCGCAGCCAGCTCGTCCCGAAATCGGTGGCGTAGCCGCCGGGGCCGCGCGGGTCCGAATGAGCGGGATAGGCAGAGATGCCGATCGCGCTGATCAGGACGGAGACGACCACTGCGAGGCCCACACCGGCGAAGAGGCTGCGCGGAAGCGCCTTGCCGGGCTCGCGCGCCTCGGCTCCGAAGTTCGCCACCGTTTCCAGGCCGGTGAAGGCGAGCATCGCAAGCGGTAGAGCGAACGCGATCGAGTCCCAGCTCGGAGCGACGCCGAGATGCGTCCCCTTGGTCAGCGCCGAGGTCGAAAAGAGCAGCGCGAAACCGAGACAGATGATCAGCAGATGGGCGAGAACGAGGAACATGAAGACCGCGACGGCGATGCGGTAGAGGCCGGGCCGCCTGATCACGCGGACGGCGCCGATCGCCGCGATCACCCCGATCGCCGCGACGATGTTCCACGGGCTCTGGCGCACCTTGGCCCAGTCGAGCGCGTGCCCGAGATACGACGGCACGAAGAGCGCGGCGAGCGCGATCACGATCAGGTAGTCGAGGAAGAGGAGCCAGCCGGTGACGAAGCCGGCAGGGTCGTTCAGCGCGCGGCGAACGAACGTGGCGGCCCCGCCCGTCTCCGGGATCGCCGCAGTGCCCTCGGCGTAGGAGAAGGAGACGAGCAGGAAGAGAACGCCGACCGAGAGCAGGATCCAAGGGGTGAAGCCCAGTGCGTGCACGGCGACGATGCCGAGAGCGAAGTACATCGACGACGCGATCTCCGCATACGCCACCGCCGCGAGCGAGCTGGCGTCGAGGGCGCGGCGCAGGCCTGGGACCTTGCGAGCCATCAGCGGGAGGAAAGATAGAACCGGCCGATGCCGGCGACGATGAAGAGGCCGCCGAGCACGTAGCCGGTCGTCCCACCGCCGACCGCCGCCGTCTCCACCAGCAGGACGACGCCGAGGACGACGACCAGGGCCGACACCGCAGCCGTTGCGTGGCGTCTGATCAAGCTGCCCGCCGTCCGGCCGCGACCAGCACGCGGCACGGCGCGTTCTTCAGCACGTAGTCCACCGTCCGGCCGAAGACCGGGCCGCCGCCGGGCGCTCGACGGCGCGGCGCACCGATCACGATCAGCTCGGCATTCCTGCGCGCCGCCTCCTCGACGATCGCCGGGCCGGCCCGACGGGCGCGAAGGAGCCGCGTGACCGCCCGCACGCCGTAGCTCTCGAGGAAGGCCTGGGCGTCGTCGAGCACTCGCTCCGCCTCCTCCTCCGCCTCAGGCATGGGTGCATCGAGCGGCAGATCGAGCGGGACATCGATCACCGTCACCGCGACGACGACAGCGCCGCGGTCGGCGGCAAGGCGCGCAGCGGCGACGAGCGCCTCCTCCGACTCGGCGGTGCGCAGGACCGGCACGACGATCGTCCGGTACTCGATCGTCAGCGACGGGCCGAGGACGTAGGCGGGCGCGCGGACGGTTCTGCTCAAAGGCTCGCGAACCACGCGGAGCCGGTAGACGGCGTACATCACGAGGCCGGCCGCGAGCCAGCCGAGACCGGCCCACCTGGCGGCCGGCTTCTGGATCACCACCGACAGCCAGGCGAGGGCGGTCCCGAGGCCGCCGAAGATTGCGAACAGCGGCCAGTCGATGCCGCGGATTCGCCAGTTCGGACGGGCTCGGAAGATGAGCTCCTCGTCGCGGTGGCGATAGCGCATGGCGATCACCGAGGCATGCGCGATCGTGAACGAGAGCATCGCCCCGAACGCGTACATGTCGCCGAGGAAGGTCGTCTGGCCGCTCAGGACAACGAGGCTGGAGATCAGTCCGGCGAAGACGATCAGCGAGAGCCAGGGCGTCTTGAACTTGCTGTGCAGGCGCCGGAAGACCTCCGGCAGCTGGCGGTAGCTCGCCATCGCGTACGTGATCCGCGAAGCGCCGATCACGCCCGCGTTCGTCGCGATGAAGAGGATCGTGGCAGCGAGAACGCCGACATAGACCTTGGCCGCGGTGAGCACGAACCCGTGCAGGCCGAGGTTCTCGACGAGGCCGAGAACCGGGTCGTTCTGGAAACCGCCTTTGTCCGGCGTCAAGCCGAGCTTCGTCACGTAGTGCCCGGCCTTGTCGAGGTAGACCGGGAGCGCCGACAGCGCGACCCAGGGCAGCGTGAAGTAGATGGCGAAGACGGCCACGGCCACCCAGCTGATCGAGCGCGGGACCGCGCGCGAGGGGTCCCGCGTTTCCTCGGCCAGGTTCGAGACGGTCTCGATGCCCGTGTAGGCGATCATCGCGACCGGGATCGCGAGCAGGAAATTCGGCCAGGACGGGGCGATGCCGAGGTGGATGTTCGCCTTCAGCACGTGCGGGCTGAAGATGAGCACGAAGCCGAGGACGACCAGCACGAGCTGGGTCGCGAAGTCGACGACCGCCAGGAGAATGTTCAGCCCGGCGGCCTCCTTGATCCCGACGATGTTCAGCAGGACGAGGAGGACGATCACGGCGATGCCGACGACGATGTCCCACGGGTTGTCCCGCATCGGCTTCCAGAAGATCGAGAGGTAGTGGGGGACGAAGAACGCCGAGATGGCGATCGTGATCACGTAGTTGAGCATCTGCGCCCAGGCGGCACCGAACGAGACGAGCTCGTTGAAGGCGTGGCGGGCGAAGCTGGAGGAGCCGCCGGCTTCCGGAAGGCGCACCGTGCCCTCGGCATAGGTCGCGGCGGTGGCGGCGAAGATGACGCCGCTGACGACGAAGACGATCGGCGTCAGACCGAGCGCGAGGACGGCGGTGACGCCGAGCGCGTAGTAGATCGAGGAACCGACGTTGCCGTACGCGGTGGCGAAGAGGGCGGGCGCTCCGAGGACGCGCTCCAGCCCCTGCTGCTGCCTGCGCCGCCGCGGCACAGAGGGACTCTAGGTGTGGATCGAGACGATCAGCGGGATGATCAGGATCGCGACGATGTTGGCGATCTTGATCATCGGGTTGATCGCAGGGCCGGCGGTGTCCTTGTACGGATC
>JBBRYK010000065.1:0-15442 GCA_038237665.1 Gaiellales bacterium
CCACCGTTTCCACCCTTGGCCAGCCACGCGCCGCCTGCGGCCGCTCCCGCGGCGAGCGCGAGGACGAGCAACAGGGAAGGGCGGACGTGACGGCGGCGCCTGCCGCCCTGGAGCACCGAGAATTTCACCGGCCCGTCGAGCATAGCGCCCTATCCTTCGGACATGGAACTCCGTGACCTTCCCTCGGTGGACGAGCTGCTTCGGGACACGCGGTTGCCGGACGGGCCTCGGCCGCTCGTCCTCGAGGCCGCCCGCGCAGCCCTCGCGCGCGCACGTGAAGAGATCAAGGCCGGCCACGACCCGGGCGACCTCGTGGCCCGCGTCGAGCAGGAGCTCGAGTCCGGTAGCCGCTTCCGCCTGCGCCGGGCGGTGAACGCGACCGGGGTCGTCGTCCACACGAACCTCGGCCGCGCACCACTCGCGGAAAGCGCCCTCGAACGGGTTCGGGAGGTCGCACGCGGCTACTCGAATCTGGAGTACGACCTGGACGAGGGCTCCCGCGGCTCGCGTCAGGACCACGTGGCCGCACTGCTCCGGCGCCTGACCGGCGCCGAGGCCGCCCTGGTCGTGAACAACAACGCCGCGGCGGTGCTCCTTGCCCTGGCCGCGCTCGCCGAGGGCCGCGAGGTGCTCGTCTCGCGCGGCGAGCTGATCGAGATCGGCGACGGCTTTCGCATCCCCGACGTCCTCGCCCGCTCGGGAGCGAGGCTCCACGAGGTCGGGACGACGAACCGCACGCGCGCCGTGGACTACGAGCGCGCGATCGGCCCGGAGACGGCGGTCGTCCTCCGCGTCCACCAGTCGAACTTCCGGGTCGTCGGCTTCACCGAGCTACCGCTCGTCGAGGAGCTCGCGCGCGTCGCGCACGCCGCCGAGCTCCCGCTCGTCGACGACCTCGGGTCAGGCGTGCTCGGCGGACTTGGTAACACCGTGTTACTTGGTGATGAGCCCTCGGCGCGCGACGCCCTTGCCGCCGGGGCCGACCTCGTCTGCTTCTCGGGCGACAAGCTGCTCGGCGGCCCGCAGGCCGGCATCGTCGTCGGCCGCGCCGACCTCGTCGAAAGGCTTCGCCGCCATCCGCTCCAGCGTGCGCTGCGCGCCGACAAGCTGACCCTGGCGGCTCTCGAGGGCACGCTCGCTCTCCTGCTCGATCCAGCCCGGGCCGCGCGCGAGATTCCCGTCCTGCGCATGCTCTCCCAGGGAGCCGACACCGTGCGCGCGCGCGCCGAGCGGCTGGCGAGCCTCGTGGGCGGCGAGGTCGAAGCAACGGTGGGCCGGGTCGGGGGCGGCGCACTCCCGCTGGCCGAGCTGCCGAGCTTCGCCTGCGCGATCGAGGAGGAGCTGGCAGCGCCGCTCCGGGCCGCGGAGCCGCCGGTCGTCGGGGTCGTCCGGGACGGTCGGCTGCTGCTCGACTGCCTCACCCTCGCCGACGACGAGGTGGAGGCGGTCGCAGCCGCCGTCACGCGCGCACGTTCATGAGCACACGGATGCCCCAGTCGGGCCTCTGGGATCTCCTCCGCGGCGCGCTGGCGGCGAGAACACTCGGGATCGCGGCCGATCTCGGCGTCGCGGATTCGCTCGCCGCAGGGCCACGCCGGGTCGAGGAGATCGCCGCGGAGACGGGTACCCACGCCGACACCCTGCGGAGAATCCTGCGCGCGCTGGCAAGTGACGGCGTCTTCGCCGAGATCGAGCCCGGCGTCTTCGCAAATACGGAGTTGTCGGACCTGCTGAGACGGGGCGCTCCGACTCGCGAGTTCGCTCACCTCTTCGGCGGGCCCTGGCACCGGGCGGCTTCCGAGCTCACGGCCCAGACCGGCGAGGCCGCTTTCCCCCGGGCGTTCGGCAATGACTTCTGGAGCTGGCTCGCGGAGCATCCCGAGGAGCGAGCCGCATTCGACCGGGCGATGGTGGACGGCACTCAATCCCGAGTCGACCGCCTCGACTCAGTCGCATGGCGCGGCGACGAGACCGTTGTCGACGTCGGCGGCGGCAACGGCTCCCTCCTGGTCGGCCTGCTCGAGCGGCGGCCGGAGTTGCGGGGCGTCGTCCTCGATCTTCCCGAGACGGTGCGAGACGAGGCGGCGCTCGGGGAGCGGATCCAGTTCGTCGCGGGCAGCTTCTTCGAGGCGGTGCCTCCAGGGGACGTCTACGTCCTCGGGACCGTCCTGCACGACTGGGACGACAAGCCCGCCGCCGCAATCCTGCGCACGATCCGCGCCGCCGCATCGCCGCTCGCTCGGCTCCTGATCCTCGACGCGGTCGTGCCGAGCGGTAACGACCCGCATCCCGCGAAATGGCTCGACGTCCTCATGCTCGTGCTCTTCCGCGGCCGTGAGCGAACCGAGGCCGAATGGCGGGTGCTTCTCGAGGGCTCCGGGTTCGGGGTCGACGCGGTCCGCGACGGCCTCATCGAAGCCTCATGCCGGCCTCTCGCCTCCGATCACGTTTGACGTGCCAGACCAGGTAGGACCTCCCCGGCTGACGATCGGCACAGCCGGCCACATCGACCACGGCAAGACCTGGCTCGTCCGGGCGCTGACGGGAAAGGACACCGACCGGCTGCCGGAGGAGCGCGAGCGCGGCATCTCGATCGATCTCGGCTACGCGCCGCTCGAGCTGCCGGACGGGCGACAGCTTTCCCTCGTCGACGTGCCGGGCCACGAGCGCTTCATCCGGAACATGGTCGCGGGGGCGACGGGGATCGACCTTTTCCTGCTCGTCATCGACGCGGCCGAGGGCGCCAGGCCCCAGACCCACGAGCACCTGCTGATCCTGCGCCTGCTCGGGATCGAGACCGGCGTCGTCGCGGTGACGAAGGCCGACGCCGTCGACGAGGAGACGCTGGAGCTCGCGCTCGACGAGGCGGGAACGCTCGTCCCGGACGCCGCCGTCGTGGCGGTCAGCGCCAAGACTAGCCTCGGCCTCGACGAACTGCGGATCGAGCTGCAGCGAGCGGCCGACCGCGTGCACCGCGACAGGCCCGACTGGGCGACGCGCCTCTACGTCGACCGCTCGTTCACGCTCCGCGGCATCGGCACCGTCGTGACCGGAACGCTCTGGAGCGGCCGGATCGCGGAGGGAGACGAGCTTCGACTCGAGCCGTCGGGCCTGGACGTGCGGGTCCGGAGCGTCCAGGTTCACGACGAGCCGGTCGAGGTCGCCGAGGCGGGCCGGCGGGTCGCGGTCAGCCTGCCGGGTATCGAGCGGGGACGCGTCCAGCGCGGCCAGGCTTTGGTCGCGCCCGACTCGTTTCCGGTCAGCTACCGGCTCGACATCGCCCTCGAGGAGCTCGAGCCGATCGCGGACGGTGCCCGCCTGCACGTGCATCACGGCACCGGCGAGACTCCCGCCCGGCTCGTCCGTGCCGGCCGCTTCGCGCAGCTGCGTCTTGCCAGGCCGGTCGTTGCCGCCCGCGGAGACCGGCTGGTGCTCAGGCAGCAGACGACGGTCGGCGGAGCACGCATCCTCGACCCCGACCCGCCGCGCCGCCTCGACCCGGAGCGGCTCGAGCTGCTCGAGAGCGGCGACCCGGTCGCAATCGTCGGCGCAACCGTGCACGAGCCGGTGACGCCGGGACGCCTGGCCCGGCATGCGCTGCTTTCCCCCGCCGACCTGGCCCGCGGGCTCACGCCACTGGGCCGGGCAGGCGACTGGTACTTCGCGCCCGAGTGGCTCGAGCGGGCGAGGCACGACGCCCGCGAGCGGCTGACCGAGCGAGCGCGCACCTCGCCCCTGGATCCCGGCCTGCCGGTGGCCGAGCTGCTTCCGCGCCGTCCGTGGGCGGCGGCCGTGGTGCCGCTACTCCACTTCGAGCTGCGAGGCGGCAAGGCGTACTTGCCGGGCGTCGCCGCCTCGATCGGACACAGGGCGGAGGCCGCAGAGCGGCTCGAAGCCGAGCTCCGCGAGGCGGGGCCGAATCCGATCAAGGTCGACGACCGCGAGCTCGCGCAATACCTCGAGCAGGCCGGGAGCCTCGTGCGCGTCGGAGACGGCTATGCGGTCGGCGCCGAAGCGTTCGAGCAGGCGCGCATTGCGCTCGTCGAGGAGTGCGAGGGTGCAGGAGCGATCCGGCTCGCCCGGTTCAGAGATCTGCTCGGCGTCGGCCGCCGCTCGGCGCAGCTGCTGCTCGAGCGCTTCGACGCCGACGGCCTGACCCGGCGGGTCGGTGAGGAGCGCGTCCTACGCAGAAGCGCCACGCGGCGCTAGGCGCACGTCGAACCGGCAAGCGTCGTCTCCCCGCCGCATGCAGGTCAGCTCCTCGATGGTGGCGGCCTCGCCGTAGTGCTTGGCGGTGCCCTCCGCCAGGCCGCGGAGGAGCGTGCACAGTCGCCTGGGCGAGTCGTAGCTGATCTCGACGCCGTCTTCTCCGCTCGGGCCCACCTTGAGCCGCGGGGGCGCCGCATTCGGGATCGTGGCGCGCACGAGCTCGTGGATTCGGGTCTCGACGGTGAGCAGGAAGTCTCGCGCGGTGGGCGCGATCGAGAAGAACGCCGGGTAGAGCCGGGCGAACGTCTGCTGAGCCGCGAAGACGCCGAAGTCATGCAGGATCTCGTCCTCCCCGGCCCCGGTCAGCCGGCAAACGCGGTCGACGACCCCACGGAGGCGTTCGTCCGGGTAGGACTCGCTCAGCAAGTAGACAGGCTCGCCCGCGAAGACATGCCTGGCCGCCTCGGCGCCATGGGCCGCCGTCACGTAGTCGCGCAGGCTGGAGAAAATGACCCCGTGCACCGGCTGATCCTACGCCGGTGCACGGGGCCGCAAAGCCGCGCTTACTTCTTCAGGCAGACGGTCTTCAGCGTCGTTGCCGGCGCGCCCGAAGTGCCCACGGCATCGAGGCGGTAGCACGGCTTCGCCGCCGCCTGCGAGCCCGTCGCACTGAGCAGCAGCTTCGGGAGCGTGTCGGTGTACGAGTAGACGCCGCCGAACGCGCCCTTGCTCGGGAACAGCCCGCCGATCCTGGTGCTCTTCTTCCCGACGACGCGGTAGAGCCGGAACCCGAGGGTGTCGGGCTCGGCGGCCGTCTTCCACTTGACGAGCACCTTGTTCTGCTTGGGCTTCGCGTTCCGCGCCGCCGTGAGGTAGAGGAGACCGACGTTGGTCGGCGCGCCGAGCGTCGTGTCGAACGGCGGTGACGCGTCGACGGTGCGCATGACGTAGGCGACGGAGACCTCCGCAGTCTCGCTCGGTCCGGCCATCGCGAGGCCCGTGACGCTGAAGAGCTTCGACCCCGGAGCCAGCCCGTAGGCGGCGAGTGGTGCGCTGAGCGTGATCTCGCCGCTGCCGAGCGCCCCAGTGATGGGGAAGTCGGTGTGGTAGCCCGAGCCGACGATGCCGGTCGGACTCCCGGGGTTGACGAGCCCGTCGTTGGACTTGTCGAGGATGCCGCCGAAGAACTTCAGCGACGCGGCCGTCCCGGACGAGAGCTCTGCATCCATGTGGAAGGCGTCGCTCCCCGTGTTGAAGCGGACGACGAACTGCAGGCGCTGGGCCGCACACGGAGCGGTGCAGGGCGCGGCGTTATAGGCCGCGAAGTCGCGCTGCATGCCGGCGATGGTCGCGTCGTTCAGCTTCAGATGCGCGACCAGGTTGCCGCCTTCGATCCCGAGCGAGAGGTTGGTGATGTCGAGCGCCGGGAGATTCTGCCCCGGAGTGGTGTACGCCTTGTTCGGCCAGGTAGCGTCGCCGGTCGGATCCGCGGCCGAGTTGAGCCGCTGCGGGATGCTGACCGAGGGGTTCGTGTCGCTGAGCGTCGGTCCAACCGTCTCCTTGGCGAAGTAGTCGAACGGCGAAAGGTCGGCTCCGGTGATGTTGTCCTGGAAGGCCGCGGTGTTGTTGTCCTGGAAGACGACGCCGAGGCGTCCATTCGCGTCGACGCCGACGTCGATCATGTCGGCGAGCGACCTGTCCTCTGCGGGGTTCGTCGTGCCGCAGGTCGTTCCGTGCGTGCAGATGCTGCCGTGGTGGACGATGCGGTGGGAGACGATGCCCGTGTTGATCACCGGCGCGGCCGAGGCCGCGTTCGTGATCGAGGCGGCGTATACGTTCCAGTGCGTCGAGGTCGGTGCGACGTTCGGGTCGCCCGTGTGCTCGTTCGTACCCATGTACGCGACGCCCAGCTTCCCGGTGTCGAGGGCGGTACCCTCGGGGAAGATCGCGCTGGTCACGAGGCCGGGTGGGCTGACCTGCACGGCGCCGGACCAGACGGTCCCCGGCCTGCCGGCCGGCGTCAAGAGGGGATTGTTGAGCGGATTGTCGATCGGCGAGTAGGCGTAGTAGACGATCCCGCCCGCATCCCAGGTCATGTACGCGTTGCCGTGGCGATCGATCGCGATCCACGGGAAGCTCGTGGCGGCGGTTCCTGCGACGAGGTTCGACTTCCACGAGAGCGGGTCGAAGTACGACGCGCCGGCAGCAGTCGCGACGTAACCGCCGGCATTGAGGAAGCCGCGGAACGGGTAGTAGATCCACCCATGACCGGGGCTATTCGGATTGTTGTCCACCTTCGGCTGCCCCGTCTGGCCGGCGTCGTTCAGCTGCGGAACCGGCTGCGGGAGCGGGATGTGCGTTGAAGTCGGGATCGCCTGGATGTAGGCGTTCGGCGGGACGTGGTAGGTGAAGAAGGACTCGATGGTCAGGTTGCCGGCCGTGACCGCGGTGTTGTCCGTCGCGGCAAGCCACTGGCGGTCGGTGGCGGTGGTCGTGTTCGAAACCGGCGTCTGGTTGATCCAGGTGTCCCCGTGATCCAGCGACGTGGCCGACGCCTCGTTCGCCAGGACCTCCTGATCCGCGAAGAAGACGTTGCCGGTCTTCAGGTTGACGTCGTTCTCGGTGTCCCCGCCTCCGCCGGTGCCGCAGTTCGGGCGGTTCCGGGTGGCACAGGTGGGGTCGAACAGGAGACGGAAGCTGTCGCCGCCGTCGAGCGAGCGGCTGAGCTGGCCGATGTTCGAGCGGCTCGTCAGCGGCCAGTCGACGAAGATGCGGTTCGGGTCGATCTGGCCCGGGTCCGACCACGTTTCGGGATGCTCGACGGTGACCTGCGGCTCGGACCCCAAGAAGTGGGCCGAGACCAGGCTCGAAGACTGGAAGGTCAGGGCGGTGTTGTTGTAGGTCGGCACCGACTCGGGCAGGCAGGTACGAGGGGCCCAGCTCGCGGTCGCGCCGTACGTCTGCTGGTCGGCAGCGGTCGTGAAGTAGACGATCCGAACCTTGTAAGGGCTCTTGCCCAGCGAGGGACACGGGACGGTCGCCGACTCGTTCTGGCCGTTCGAGTTGCCGGAGCTGCCGACCTGTTTTCCGTCCTTGTCGAAGATGTAGAGGTCGTAGTCCTCGGGGGCGGGAACGGTCACGTCAACGGTGAGAGCCCCGTTCGGCTGCGGTGTGTTCACGGTCACGAGGAAGTCGTCGCAGCGGGGCCCCGGCCCGGCCGGTGCCGACGCGGTGTTGCAGTGGGCGTCGGTCCCGCCGGTCGTCGTCGTCTGGTTCGAGACCGTCAGCGCGGCGACGTCGTCTCCCTGCCAGGTCGTCGAGGTCGGGCTGGGCGGAGGCCCGATCGTCGCGGCGCCCTTGGAGACGATCGTCCGTATCGCCCTGACCCGGTCGGGCCGCGGCACGGGCTGGAACGACGCTGCGCGCGGCACCGGCGCTGAAAGCGCGTTGTAGAGGTCGCTCTCGAGGGCTTTCGCCGGAACGACGGCGGCAGGGTGCCCGCGGTGCGACGCGGTCAGCCCGGCGACGAGCCCGACCACAGCGAGCAACAGCGCAGATTGCGCGACGCGCTTCTTCATCTGGTTCCCTCCCCTTGTGCTTGGCCCAAATCGATCTCAGGCGCCTCTCTTCCCCGGGAAGGCGCGCCGACAAACCCCTGGCTTGTTGGGGTTTCCGGGACCCGCCGGAACAGTCCGGCTCCGGCCGCAACGGTCTGGCGCCCCGCACGAGCGGGATAACCTCCTCGTGGAGCGGCATGGGCCCGGTGGCCCGGGCGGTCTTCAAAACCGTTTAGGTCTGGCAACCCCAGGCTGGGTAGGTTCGACTCCTGCGCCGCTCCGTTATGCGGGTTTCAGCACCCGGAAGGTCGAGTCCTCGCCCCCGTCCGGGACGGCTTGGTACTCGGTTTTGGTACTGACCCCGCCCCACACGCGCCTTTCGCCCATCTCGGCCTCCTCACGAAAGACGACACCGGCGAGGTTGATATAGCGCTGAGTCGTCTTGAACGACGAGTGCCCCGCTCGGGTCATTAGTGCGATCGGGGCGACACCGGCCGCCGAGTCGTTCGTGATCGCTGTGTGCCGACCGTCGTGGGTGGGACGGACGTAGTCACTGATGCCCGCCCGTCCGAGCGCCAGACGGAACGTCGTCGTGTAGCGGGTGATGTTGAGGGGCGAGCCGCGGAAGGGCGAGACGAACACTCGGTCGTCGTCGTGGGTGTAGAGCGACCGAGCGCGATGGCGAAACAGCTCATCGGCGAGCCTCGGTCCCAGCGCGAGCGTCCGGCGTCCCGCTTTCGACTTCGGCGTGTCCTGCCGTCCGCGAACTAGGGTCTCGACGACTCGAAGAACTGCGCCCTCCGGGTCCGCGAGAAAAACTGCCTTCCACTTGAGGCCCAAAATTTCTCCAAGCCGAATTCCGAGTCCATAGCTGGTAAGGAACATGGTGCGGCACGTCTCACGCCATGCTCGCTCCTCGCTCCCTACCGCCGCCTCGCCGATCAACTCGGCGAACGCTCGGTCGACGGCTCTGATCTCGGCGGGCTGTAGGAGCCTCCATTCGAGCTCCTCCTCGGTCGGTCGCTCGACCAAGGCGAGCGGGTTTACGTGGATCAGCTTCTGCCGGATCGCCGCTTTCAGGATCAGCGAGAGGCAGTTCAATTGACGGTTCACGGTCCCCGGCTTGCACGTTCGCCTCTTCTGCCCGATGTACCTCTCGATACAGACCGCGTCGATGGCCTCGAGCCGAAGATGGCCGAGCGCAGGGATCAGGTGCCTCTCGATCAGTGACGAGTACGAGCGCAGGGTCGAGTGCTTCAAACCCTTGCGGCCGGCGTAGTCGGCGAGCCACGGGCGGACACCGTCGTCAGGATCTGCGGTGTCTAGATCGCCGAGAAACTCCAGCAGCGTGACGCGGGACAGCGTCTTGTACTCGCCCTTCCTGACGGCGACCACACGCTCGCCGAGAGCCTCCTCAGCCTTCGTTTTCGTCCACCCGTCCCGTACGGCCCCCATCCTCTTTTTCACCTGGTGGCCGTCCGCGTCGACGAACTTCATGTACCACACGTCGCCGCGCGCCCCCCGATAGAGAAACACGCTGCCCCTAGCCATCGCTAGCCTCATAGCCCGCGAGACGCTCACGCGCCGCACGTTCCTTGATCTGGTAGCCCGACGCCTGCGCGGCGTCGCCGATGCTGGCGAAGTACGCGGCACGAGACGCCGCAACCTCCACCCTGAAAAGCGCAGTCGCCTTCCGAGCCACCATGCCCGTGAGCGGAACTGCCTTCATCTTCCCACCCCCTTGGTGAGGCCCCCGAGGTCGGCGACGATTAGCCCGTCGCGCCCCCCGGGGGCAGACGGAAATGTAACTACCTGACGGCGACTCCGGGCTAATCGAAGCGCAGCCGACAACCCGAATCATACGCGGCTCACAGGTCGGAATCCAGGAGCGGAACGAGTTCGACGCGCCTGCCGCTCGTTCGCTGGGATGTCTCCAATTGGACACCGGGCCGGAGCAGGAGGTATGTGTGCGCCATGGCGAACCTTCGACAGGGCACGACGACTCCCGATGTGGTCACACGACCACCTCGGGGAAAGTCTCGTGAAGAAGTCGCCGCTCGTTCGCCGGGGTTTTGGGGCACATGGCCATGGTGGACACGACCTTGGCGGCACCCTCACAGCCATCCGAACAGGCGAACGAGAACAGCCCCCGTAGCCAGAGCCTGGAAGACGGCACAGCAGGTCCTGACGACCTCGAAGTGCGTTTTGGCTCTCGGCCGAGGGTGAGGAGGTCTAGGTTCGTCGAGGAGCGGAACAAGTTCACGCGCCTGACGCTCGTTCAGTTGACCATGGTCGGTTGTGTCGACGACCCGAGCCGCTCCGCGCGAGGCCGAACCCGCGGACCGGCCGCCGGGTTCGGTAGGAGTCCCAAAACCTATGCAAATCTGATCGGCTCGGAGTCCCATCGCGCCCTGTCCCGGTTCTAGAAACCGTTGCTGCTCGGCTTGGCTGGCCGACTTGCGCCCACTCGTTAGCGTCACTTGGTACTGGAGCGGCGACCAAAGTCGGCCACGCCGCCGCGCTCCTCGTCGGCTATCCATGCGAGGATGCTGGACCGCCTGTACCGCGGGAACCGACCCAGCCGGACGACCGGCAGAACGCCTTGCCGCGTCTTGTCCTTCACCCAGCGCGGCGACACGTTGAGCAGCGCCGCTACGTCGCGGGCCTGTAGGAGACGATCATCGAGCGGTCCCACGCTCACCCCGCCCTCCGATACGCTTCGGCCTCCTGCGCCTTCCATTTTTTCGTCTCGCGCCGAGCCTGCTCGATGATCCACGCCTCGAGCGCCCCCTGAGTCCAGCGCAGGTGCTTCCCGATCCGCACAGCCGGCAACTTGCCCTCACGCGTCCACGTGCTCACCCACGACTCGGGAACGTTGAGCAGTTCCGCCGCCTGCTCGAGCGAGAGCACCCGAGCGTCCTTGTCGATCGACATACGGAACACGTGCTCCGCGAGCTGCGCCTCGAACCTGAACCACAGCTCCTCGAGCTTCGGCCC
Organism: Gaiellales bacterium; assembly: GCA_038237665.1. GTDB lineage: Bacteria > Actinomycetota > Thermoleophilia > Gaiellales > Gaiellaceae > JBBRYK01. The sequence goes on from JBBRYK010000065.1 coordinate 10,764, forward strand.
AACCTCGGCCCGCAGGGTTTCCTCCACGGTTACTTTCACGGCGCGCGTCAGCGGGCCACGGAGAAGGTCGGCGATACGGTCGGCGACCGCTATCCGCGCGGAGCCCATTCCCTCTTCGGTGCCGTCGTGGGTCGCGGCCAGAGGCTTCGACTTTGTCGCGAGCTTCGGTGTGCTCTGAGGCCCCTCTCCGCTCATGTCGCCTCTCCTTCGGTGCGGGACAGCGGCCCGTCGATGTCGGGCTCGTCGATGTCTGGTTCGTCGATGTCGGGTTCCTCTTCGGCCACCCCGTCCGCCTTCTCGCCACCTTCCTCGCCACCCCTACGGGGAGGTGGCGAGGTGGCGAGGGGCGTCCTCGGTACGGGGTCTGAGACCTCCTCGCCGTCCTCGCCGAATAGGGGTGCGGCGAGTGGCGAGGTCACTTCAGTAAAGGGAATGAGGTAGAAACCGTTCTTGCGCTCGCCGGTGGTGGTGGCGAGGAGGGGGATGTCCTCGCCACCTGTTTTGTGCTCGGCGAGCTTTCGGAGCTGCTCGTCGATGGCGTCTCGGGCGATGTTTCGGCCCTTGCCATCGTGGGCGTCGACGTACGCCTTCTCGACTTTTGTTTTCGGGTGGCCGGGGTGTTCGGTCACGTAGCCGACGATCCAGTTGGTGGCGTCTTCGAGCTCGGCGGCGTGCCGGCCTGCGCTGGCCTTCTCGGAGTCGACGAGCTCGAAGCCTTCGGTTTCGGTGAGCCATCGGAGCGTCATCGTGCGCCCGTGGAGCTCGCTCGACCATCGGGTTTTTCGCCAGTGCAGGATTGAGCCGTCGCGGCCATGTTGTAGGCGCACGTGGACGAGGGTGTCGGGCAGCCGTGCCCAGGCGCCCGAGACGTCGCCTGCCTTGTTTTCGTGGTGGACGAAAATGAAGGCGATCGGCCGTCCGACGCGCCCACGGACGTCTCGGATGAGGAGGTCGAAGGCGGTGATCTCCTCCGGCGTGCCGCCGCCGACCGTGCCGACGACCGCGAGCGGGCCGACGGCGACGATGTCGATCTCGTGTTCGAGTACCGCGGCGGCGAGCAGGGCTCGATGCGACTCGTCGGCGAAGGTGAACCGCGCCCACGGCTCCTCGAGCACGAACAGGTTGTGGGCGAACGGCGGGCCGGCCCACGTGTCGATCTTTCGTCTGATCTTCTGCCTGAAGGGGCCGCGTGGGCCCTCCGCTTCCACGAGCAGCACGCGCAGGGGCCGAACGATCTCGATGCCTAGCCAACTGATCCCGGCGGCGGCGTGGGCGAGGAGGTCGATGCTTTTTGTGATCTTGCCGGTGCCGGCGTCGCCGTACATAAGGAGGTCCCCACCCGCCGGTAGTGCGGCGCTCTCGCGTGTGCCGAGCAGGGGCTCTGCCGAGTCCTCCTCCTCGTTCGCAAACTCGGCGGCTGTGACGATCCGGAACCCTGTGGTCTCGCTAGGTGGCTCCAGACCTTCGCCCTCTTCGTCGAGCATCGGCTCGAGGTCGTCGAAGGAGCCGCCTGCAGCGATGTGCTCGGTGAGGTCCGAGCCCTTCGTCGGGATCTTGACCACGACGCTCGCGGCGATTCCCTCGAGAGCCGCCGCAACCTGTCGTCCGTGGGCTCGACCCGGCTTGTCGTTGTCTGCGACCACGATCACGTGCGCTCCCAGAAGCGCGTCGGAGTACTCGGGACGCCATTTGCCGGCCCCGCCGGGGTTGGTGGTGGCCGGGTAGCCGCACTTCTCGGCCGCATGCACGTCTCGCTCGCCCTCACAAAGGATGACCGTCTCGCCGACGGCCGCCGCTGCTAGTACCTGAGGGAGCCGGTAAAGCACCCTACGCGTGTCCCCGAGGTTCCATGTGTAGCCGCCTCTGTGATCGGACCGCCGCTGGCGGAAATCCTTCGGCTCGAACCGGACCACCTGAGAGAGCTCTTCGCCCTTCTCGTCGACGTACGAGTACGTCTCGACAATCTGCCAGGAACCGTTGGAGCTTGAGGGCTCGAAGAGATCGCGCGGCTGGAGGCCAAGCGCGTCGAGGATCGCCTCGGTCGTGCACCCGGTGAAGCACCTGACGAGCGCGCGCCCGTCGTCTCCTTCGCTGATCGACAGGCTCGGCGTTCTGTCGTCGTGAGCGGGGCAGAGGGCTTTCCAGGACGAGCCGCTTCGCCTCGCCGGGTGCCGGGTTTCGGCCTCGACGGCCTCGATAACCCGCTCTGTCGGACTGCTGGTCATCTCGTCTCATCCATGACGACGACGTCTCTGAAAGCCGGGTAGGGCGCTACGGTCAGTAGGTACGCGTCGAGCAGTTCCTCGACGGCCGCGAAGGAGGCGTCCTGGGCCTCGACGGTCGCGGCGGCCTCCCTGATCTGCGCGCCGAGAGAGCGGAGCGGGGTGATGAGGTCCGGATCCTCGGCGGCCTCCATGATCTGCAGGGCGACCATGGCGAGAGCGGAGCCCGAGAGCTCCGCTCTCAGGCGATCCGCCATCAACCCGACTTCGCCGCCGAGTTTGACGATCTTGTCCCGGCCATGATTGGCGAGGCTCGCCATAAGTTCGCCGAACACCGTTGCCCTGAACGCGGCATGCAGCTCGAGCGTCCTCGCTCGCGCATAGACGGCCGCGACCTCGTCGTCGATGCTACGGAGCACCGGATCGCGGAGCTCGTCTTCGAGCCGTGCGCCGCCGATCAGGGCGAACCTGGCGACAAACCCCCGGGCGTTCGTCACGAACCCGGTCGAGTCCTCGGTGCTAAAGCCGGCAGCCTTCGGGGCGAGCGGAAACTCATCGAGAGCGGCAGCAACGGCACGTGTGGTCATCCCTGCGGCGTGGAGTCGATGGACCCAGACGATCGGGAGCTGCGCGCGGCGTTCGTAAACGAAGACACGACCGCGGCCGGTTGCCGGCGACGGGACAACATCGCTCGCCCACGTCCAACCTCTCTGGACGTACTTGCTGACCGCTTGTTGGCTTACGACCTCGCCGGCTGTGTTGGACGCCTCGACGCGCCAGTCGAGAGCGTGTAGGTGGCTTCGGTCAAGCCCGATCCGGCGGATGTCCTTGAGCATCCAGGACGCGAGCGAGAGCTTTCCGAGACTGGTATCTAGGTTCTGTTCACGTGTATGCACGTTTTCTACCTTATTGAGATCGGATGCCAGCGCCACGGCTCACCAATCCAATTGGATTGGGGCCTTTTGCGGGGGAATCTGAGGCGAAACGGCTCCTGCATCCGCTCCACGTAAGAACGGTATGTCGTCAGTGAGGGCGTACCGGCGAAGATCAGGAGAAAGGGAGTAGTTGCCTGCAACCGACACGTATGGCGCCGCAGATGTCGTCTAGACAGACAACATCGGACGTACCATGATCGGTGCATGGAACTCCAGGAGCAACTCGTCCACCGTTCGCAGTACCCCGGGTTCGGTGGAGTCGCGTTTCTTGACTCAGGCTGCCTGGGTTGTGGTGTTGGTGTTGTTCAATTCAAATTCGATTGGTGTCAGCATGCCGAGGCTGGAGTGGCGCCGGCGTCGGTTGTGGAAGACCTCGATGTACTCGAAGATCGCGTTCGCGAGGTCGACGCGGGTCTTCCAGCGGCGGGTGTCGAGCAGCTCGACCTGCATCCGTGACCAGAACGCCTCGATCATCGCGTTGTCGTAACAGTCGCCGACTGATCCCATCGACGCCAGCAGCCCCGACTTGCGCGCCCGCTCGGTAAACGTCCAGGCGGTGAATTGGGTGTCGTGATCGGAGTGGATGATCGTCGTGCCGCGGCTGGCGTCGCGTTGCTCGATCGCCATCCCGAGCGCGTTTGTCGTCAGGCCGGCGGTCGGGTTGTGGCTGATCGACCAGCCGACGACGCGGCGGCTGAACGTGTCGAGGACGACCGCGCTGTAGACCTTGCCCTCGCGTGTCGGGTGCTCGGTGATGTCGGTTACCCAGAGCTGGTTGGGGCGCTCGCGGCGAAAGGCACGGTCGACGAGGTCCTCGGCCGTTGCCAGGCCGGGCGCGCCGCGCCACTTGCGGGCGCCGTTGAGGCCAGCGATCCCGGCGCGTTGCAGCTGGCGTGGTCGTTGTCGGCGGATCTCACCGCTCGCAACAAGTCTCTCGACGGCGACGACATTCGCCTGGATCGGCTCGCTCGCGTGCCTCCAGGTAATCGACCGCATGAGAGTTCGTGGATCGTTCTCCCCTATCCCGGACGTGTCGCTACCCGACCTCCGACTCTCGTCGAACGAGGAGGTCGTACTCCGCGACTTCCTCCGCAACGTGATGGAGCACCTCGAGATCGCGCACAGGCCCCGCAGCACGTACAGCAGGCGCCACTGCGCGAAGCGGACGGGCCTCTCGGAGGAGCGCGCGCGCCACTGCATCGAAGCACTTCATCATCGGGGCCTGATGGTGCGCGTGGACGAACTAGACACGGGGTACCCGAGACCAGCCTTCGTCTTCCAGCCCAGGGAGGACATGCTCGACCTGATAGTGCAGGACCTCGTCGTCGCGCACGCCGCATGGTCGTCCAGACCGCCAGTGCGATCCCCTGCTGAGCAGTCGCTTAGTGGTCTGGCTCGTAATTATCCGGCGTTTGTGGGGCAGGACTGCGCCGCTGGTCGAGGAAGTCCTGGTTGGTGGCGAGGTCGAGTCCGTACCGGATCGTGCTGACTGTTGAGCAGGAGCGTGAGCTGACCCGCCGCG
>JBBRYK010000066.1:0-15381 GCA_038237665.1 Gaiellales bacterium
AGCACCAGCTCCCGGATCTCGCCGCCGATCGGCGGCCGGCCCGCCGGTCGCGGATACGTCCAGCGCTTGGCGACCAGCCGACGGTGCCAGCGAAGCAGCGTCGTGGGAGTGACGACAAACGAGCGCCGGCTCGCTCGCGGCAGCAGCTGGCTCGCGGCGGCAAGGAACACTCGATCGGACGGCCTCAGCTCGGGCCGACCGGCCTGACGCCGTAACACCGCTAACTCATGGCGGAGCACCACGATCTCCAACTCCTTGAACTCGTTCGAGCGAAAACGCAAGGCCGCGAGCTGCAGAACGCGTCGAAGCACGACGTAGCAGAGTGACCAGAACAAAGACCAGCTCCTCGGAGGACGACGGGACGAGCGGACGACTCTACGGATCAGAACCCGCCCACCCGAGGCGAAACCGAGTTAAAGCACCCCACACGACTCTACGGCTGCGACTCGGCTCCGAGGCGCTCTCGAACCACCGGATGGATTTGCGCACCCGACACGACATCGAGGCGTCACCCGACGAGCCGCACGGGTTCTTCTACCGAGATACACGCTTCCTCTCGAAATGGGTGCTGCGCGTGAACGGCGCTCCGCTCGACGTGCTCTCGACCGATGACCTGACCTACTTCACGGCACAGTTCTTCCTCGCGCCGCCGAGCGGCAGCGTCAACAAGAGCTCAACTGTCTCCGTCATCCGCAAGCGCTCGATCGGCGACGGCCTCCACGAAGACGTCACGGTCATCAACCACGACGTCGAGCCACTCGAGATCGAGCTCCGGCTCGACGCGGACGCTGACTTCGCCGACCTGTTCGAGGTCAAGGATGCGCTCGCGAAGAAGGGCGAGCGCTATCAGCGCCTCGAAGAGGACACGCTCGTACTCGGCTACCGCCGCGAAGACTTCATCCGCGAGACCCGAATCCGCACGAGCAAAGACGCTGAAGTCGACGAGAACGGATTCACGTTTCGACTCCGGCTCGAGCCGCACTCCGAGTGGAACGCGTGCATCTTTGTCCAGCCGGTCACGGATCACGCGCTTGCGATCAAGTACCGCCACGACGACGAGGAAGCGAAGCCGAACATCGGCATGAGCCTGGACGAGTTTCTGGCAGCGGCGCCGGCGCTCGACACGGACTGGGATCCGCTCGAGCACATCTACGAGCGCAGCCTGATCGACCTCGCTGCGCTGCGGTTCACCTCCGAGCTCTTCCCCGACTCGTCGCTTCCCGCGGCCGGGCTGCCCTGGTTCATGACCGTGTTCGGCCGCGACAGCTTGATCACGAGCTTCCAAGCCCTCCCGTTCACCCCCGAGCTGGCAGCGACGACGCTGAAAGTGCTCGCGGCGCGGCAGGCGACCGAGATCGACGACTTCCGCGACGCCGAGCCGGGCAAGATCCTGCACGAGATCCGCTTCGGCGAGCTGACCCATTTCGACGAGCGTCCGCACTCGCCGTACTTCGGCACCGCCGACGCGACACCGCTCTTCCTCGTCCTGCTGGACGAGTACGAACGCTGGACGGGCGACGAGGAGCTCGTGCGCGAACTCGAGCCGAACGCGCACGCCGCGCTTGGCTGGATCGACGACTACGGCGACCGCGACGGCGACGGTTACGTCGAGTACGAGCGGCGCAACACCGACACCGGTCTCGAGAACCAGTGCTGGAAGGATTCCTGGGACTCGATCCGCTTCGCCGACGGCACGATCGCGAAGGGCCCAATCGCCACCTGCGAGATCCAGGGTTACGTCTATGACGCGAAGGTGCGCACCGCGCGGCTCGCGCGCGACATCTGGGGCGATTCGGAACTAGCCGAACGGCTCGAGCGCGAAGCGGAGGAGCTGAAGCAGCGCTTCAACGAGGACTTCTGGATCGCAGAACGCGGCTTCTACGCACTCGCCCTTGACGGGCAGAAGCGCCGTGTCGATTCGCTCACGTCCAACATCGGTCACCTGCTCTGGAGTGGGATCGTCGACGAGGACAAGACGGACCACGTCGTCGATCACCTGATGGGCGACGCGCTCTTCTCCGGCTGGGGCGTCCGCACGATGGCCGAGGGGGAAGGCGGCTACAACCCGATCCGCTACCACAACGGCACGGTCTGGCCGCACGACAATTCCCTGATCGCGCTGGGGCTCGCGCGCTACGGCTACCGCGAGGAGGCGGCCCGGATCGCACAGGCCGTGCTCGAAGCCGCGACGTACTTCCGCTATCGCCTGCCGGAGGTCTTCGCCGGCTACCGGCGCGGCCGCACTAGCTTCCCGGTCGAATACCCGACGGCGTCGAGCCCGCAGGCGTGGGCAACGGGAACGCCGCTCGCATTCCTCCGCGTCCTGCTCGGGCTCGAGCCCGAGGAAGACGAACTCACAGTCGACCCGCAGCTGCCCGACCGGATCGGCCGGATCGAGCTGCGCGACATCCCTGGCCGCTGGGGCCGCACCAACGCGACAACCCTAGGAGGTCGTCGGATGAACACCGAGCATTTTGACCTGAGCAGTTCAGGCGGTGGTCAAATCGTGGTCAAGTAGCGGTGACAGACGGCCGTAGCCCGTGGCGAAGCCGGATCTCGAATTTCGGCTTGGTTGAGGCGAACCACGACCAGGCGCGAACGATGGCGAAGGGTTTCTTCTTCTTTACACCCAGGAGGTCGGCGGTTCGATCCCGTCACCGCCCACTCACGCCCCAGCACTCAGTGTCACGGTTTCGGCTTGACCAGGCCGTTTCAGTCGCCGAGCCATGTAGTTCGAGGTTGGGCCCAGTCCAACGGGCTAGTCCGCGCCTAGGCGTGCGAGCCGAGCTTTGGCCTGGTCGATCGACGGCAGAATGCCCTTCTGCTCGTAGAGTCTCAAGGCCTCCTCAGCGGGCGGAATCGCCTCCTCGCCGCGTCCCGCCAGCTCGAGGACTTCGGCGAGGCCGAGCAAGCAATCGCCGAGCGACCGAGGGTCGTCGGTGCCCCGCCCGATCAGGACCGCCTCGCACACGAGCGCCTCGCCGGCCTCGATGTCACCGTGGCGTGCGAGCAAGCGTCCGCGCGTCGTCCGCCAGGCCATCGCCGAGGCGGTGTCCTCCGGCGACGACGCTCGCTCGCTCGTCTTCGTCCACGTCTCCGCCTCGTCGTAGCGACCCTGCTCATACAGCGCCCGCGCCAACTCTCCGGCGACGGTCGAGAGATAGGCGGTCTCGCCCATCTCGATCAACGTCTCGGCACCGGGCCGGAGCACCTGCTCGGCGCGCTCGGGTTGCCCAGCCAGGAGCTCGATCCATCCGTCGACCATCGCGGTCGCCGCCAGGGATAGCCGGTCGCCGAACTCCCGTGCGAGCTCTGCCGAGCGGCTCCGGCAGCGGCGCGCCTCGTCGAATCGACCCTGCATCGCGTGCAGAAGGCCGAGGAAGTTCATCGCGCTCCCCTCGACCTGGAGGTTCCCGGGTGCCTCGGCGAGCACGCGCTCGCACCGCTCGATCGCTGCGTCGACCGGCGCCGACCCGAAGGCCCGCAGCGCCATCAGCCAGAAGACGATCTCGCCCTCCGTGCGGCGGTCGGCGGCGCGACCGGCGCGGACCAAGGCCTGCTCCAGTGGTTGCTCCATCAGGTCGTAGCGGCTAGCCATCAGATGGGCGCGGCTGCCCACAAGGAGCGCCCGTGCAACTGCCGCGTCGTCGCCCAGTTCCGCAAGAACGCCGTTTGCCTCCTCGATGCCCACGATGAACTCGGTTACCGGAAAGTCGGGCTCGCTCTGTACCCGAAGCTCGAGCAGCTCGACACGGGCCCGGTGCTCGGTTCGACCGTCTCGCGTTTCGCGTGCCAGCTCGATGGCCTCGTCGAGGATCGCGCGGGCGCGCACCAAGTCGCCGGTCGTCACGAGGATGTGGCCGAGATCGGGAAGCACCGCCACGCGAGCCGAATCGCTGCGCTCGAGCAGGCCGGCGGCGCGGTCAAGCAGGTTTGCCGCCGCCGGCATGTCGTTTCGGTTCAGCGCCCGCCGTCCAGCCGCAAACAGACGCTCGGCCGCCCGCCGCCCCAGCTCTCTTCCGGCTCCATCGATCGGCCCGAGCTCCGCCCGCAGGCGGTATGCCTGCTCGAGGTGATAGCCCAGGATCTCTTCGTACTCCTGGGCGCGGTCGATGGCGACACGCTCCAACCAGGAGGCGAAGCGCTCGTGCAGGAACGCCCGCTCCTCCTTGGACAGGCTCTGATAGGCGGCATCACAGATGAGCAGGTGGCGGAAGCGGAACGCGTCCTCGCCTGGCATGTCGCCCTCGTCCGGACGGATCAGCTCCTTGCGCACGAGCGAGAGCAGATGAGTGGCCACCTCCGGCCGCACCTCCTCGGGTGTCAACTCGGCAACCGCCCTTCGATGAAACACCTTCCCCTCGACCGAGGCGCGCTCCAAGACCTGCCGCTCTCGTGGCTGGAGTCGGTCGAGGCGCGCGGCCAGCAGCGCCTGGATCGTCGGCGGCACCTCCACGGCCTCGCGACCGCCATCGTCCTCGGCGATCATGGCCAGCATCTCCTCGACGAAGAGCGGGTTGCCCTCGGCCGCTTCGACGATTCGCCGGTGAGTCTGCTCGTCGACGGGCAGCTGCTCCGCGAGGTTGGTCACAAGCTGCTCGCTCTCCGCCACGCTCAAGGCTTCGAGCAGCACCGTCGTCGTATTCAGCTTGCCTCCACCCCAGGCGGGGCGCACGTCGAGCAGTTCCGGGCGCGCGATGCAGAGGAGAAGGATGGGGGCGTCGCGGCTCCAATCGGCGACGTGCTCGGCGAAGTCCAGGAATGTCGGCTCCCCCCAGTGCAGGTCGTCGAGCACGAGCACCAGCGGCTGCTCACGGGCCCGGCGCTCGAGCCACGTGCGGACAGCCCAGAACGTCTCCTCGGAACTCGGCTGTGAAAGCGCGCCGGCGAGCTCGTCCTCCGCGCCCGCCTCACGAAACACCTCGACGAGGGGCCAGTACGTGATCCCTTCGCCGTACGACAGGCAGCGGCCCGAGAGCGTCGCTGCCTCGCCGTGGAGACCGGCGACGAGCTCGGCCACCAGTCGGGTCTTACCGACGCCGGCCGGGCCGAGCACCGTGAACAGGTGGCAGGCCGATTCGGAGACTGCGCGCTCGAATGCCTGCCGCAGAAGCCCGAGCTCGCGCGCCCGGCCGACCATCGGAGAGTCCAGGCGCCTCTCGAACGCGGGCGCGTCCTTGCGCACCGTCAGCAACCGGAAGGCGCGCACCGGTTCGCTCTTGCCCTTGGCGGCGAGCGGCTCGACCGCCTCGACGACGACTGCATCGCGCGCGAGCCGCAGTGTCTCCTCCCCCAGCAGCACCTCGCCGGGCGGTGCCGCCTGCTCCAGCCGGGCAGCGACGTTGACGGCGTCGCCCGTGGCCAGCCTCTCCTCCGTACCGGTGACGACCTCGCCGGTGTTGACACCCACACGTACCTGCAGCGACACGTCGTAGTCGCGCTCGAGCTCCGCATTGAGGGCGACCATCGAGTCGCGCAGCTCCGCCGCCGAGCGCAGCGCGCGCAAGGCGTCGTCCTCGTGCACAGCCGGGACGCCGAAGACGCCCATGACCGCATCGCCGATGAACTTCTCGACGGTGCCCCCATGACGCTCGAGACAGGACCGCGCCGTCTCGAAATAGCGGGCCATGACGCGCCGGAGCGACTCCGGATCGAGCTTCTCACCGAGCGCCGTCGACCCGGTAACGTCGCAGAACAAGACCGTGATAGTTCGGCGCACCTCACGGGCCACCGTAGGCGCGGCAGCCAGCTCTGCTCCACAGGCCCCGCAGAAACGGAAGCCGTCCGGGTTCTCCTGGCCACAACGGGGGCAGATCGCCACGACCGAAGCCTAGGGGCGAACGGTGTTCCTGGAGTTATCGAGGCGCTGGCGTCGGCAAGCCTTGGTAGACGACGTCGTCCTGGCATCGCGGTGCCAGCAGTGACACGCTTCCCGGATGGCCGAGCTCCCTCGCGGCACCGTCTCGATGCTGTTCACGGACATCGAGGGCTCGACGCAGCTCCAGCATAGGCTTGGTGAGCGCTACCGGCAGGTCGTAGTCGAGCATCGAGAGCTGCTCGAGGAGGCGATCCAGGCGAATGGCGGCCACGTCGTCGATCGCCAGACCGAGTCGTTCTTCGCCGTGTTTCCGCGCATGCGCGATGCCGCCGCGGCGGCTGCAGGTGCTCAACGGGCGCTCGAGCAACACGAGTGGCCCGAGGGCACACGGGTAAGAGTGAGGATGGGGCTCCACGCCGGCGAGCCCGAACTCGACGACGACCGGTATGTCGGCCTCGCCGTTGCGAGGGCCGCGCGTGTCGCTGCCACTGCCCACGGCGGCCAGGTGCTCCTCTCGGGCGCGGCCCGCTCGCTGATCAGCGACGAGCGGCTCCAGCTCCGCGGGCTCGGTTCCCACCCTCTCAAGGACTTCGACTCACCGGAGCCGCTCTACCAGCTCGTCGTGGATGGACTCCCGGCTGCGTTCCCACCTCCACGCACAGGCGAGGTACGTTCTCGGCGGCGGCGCAAGGCACTCACGCTGGGCGCTGCCGGCATAGTCGTAGCAGTCGGCGCAGTCGCTGCCGTGCTCCTGTTCACGCGAGGCGGCGATACCGGGCTCGCGAGCGTCCACCCGAATAGCGTCGGCGTCGTCGACGCGAAGACCAGCAGGATCATCGCTGAGGTGCCCGTCGGCATCCGGCCCGGCCCGATCGCCTTCGGCAAGGGCTCTGTCTGGGTGGGGAACGTCGCCGACCGGACGCTCACGCGCGTGAACATCGGGACCCGCGCGAACGCCGGCACGATCTCGCTGGGCAACCAGACGCCGACCGGGATTGCAGTCGGCGAGGGTGCAGTCTGGGTCGCTCACGGCTTCCTCGGGAAGCTGTCTCGCGTCGACCCCGAGTTCGGCCAGGTCACGAAGACGCTCGATCTCGCCGGGACGTCCGGCAACGGCGTGGTGGCGGTGGGAGACCGTGCCGTGTGGGCGGTTTACGGCGAATCGACTCTCGCCCGGGTCGACCCGGTCTCGGTCCGTCTACTCGGGCGTGGATTGGCCGGAGCGAGCCCGTCGGGCATCGTGGTTGCGAACGGCGCTGTCTGGGTCACCAACAGCGGCGACCAGACCGGCACCTGGCCGCCGTGGCCGGCCGCACCGATCCTCGCCGCCCGGTGCACGCCGATCCCGACGTAGCGCTCGCCGCCGACCCTCGGCTCCCCCGTGTGCAGACCCATCCGCACCTTGACCTGGGCGCCCTCCGGCCAGGCGTGCGCCGCGAGATCGCGCTGCGCGTCGACCGCGGCCTCAAGCGCGTCCTTCGCCGTCCGGAAGGCGACGAAGAACGAGTCACCCTGCGTATCGACTTCCTGCCCGCCGTGGGCTTCGAAGGCGGCCCGCAGGATCCGCTGATGCTCGCCGAGCACGTCTCCGTAGCCCCCGCCGAGCTGTTTGAGCAGGCCAGTTGACCCCTCGATGTCCGTGAACAGGAAGGTGACGGTGCCGCGGTGTAGCTCAGGCATGGGTCACCTTGCAAAGAGGCTCACACCTCGATCTGATTGTGTCAAGCATCTCGAACACGGCGAGAGCCGACACTGGATCTCCGCTCGGACGCCCCCTTTCACTGGACGGATCAGCCCCCTGTGTCTTCCTCCGCCCTCCAGCAGCTCACATCCTGACCAGCCACCCTCAGGGTCGCGGCGCTGCTCAGACCGACGCTACGGTCGGGCGAAGCGAGCCGAGACGCGTAGCGACGACGGCGTCGGCCGCCTGCGCGCTTTCGGGGTGCCCGGTGACGACGCCGATGAACGCGTCGCGATCGAGCGCCAGGAGCTTCGTCGGCTGCGAGGCCGTGACGGTCGCGGTGCGCGGGACGTCCCGAAGGAGCGCGATCTCGCCGAAATGGTCGCCGGGACCGAGCGTTCGCAGTCGTTCGCCTCGAGCGCTCACCTCGAGCTCGCCGTCCTCGACGACGTAGAACCGGTCGCCGGGCTCGCCCTGGCGCACGACAGCCGTGCCCGGCGCTGCGTCGACGGGCACCAGCTGGGCGGCCACGCTCTCGAGCGCCAGTTCCGGCAGCGGCGCGAACAGCGGGATGCCGCGGAGCAGGTCGAGCTTGCGGCCCGGGTCGGGCGCCTCGTGGTCGAGCGCGAGGATCTGCCGCCAGGTCAGGGCGGTAACCGCCGGCAGGAAGGCGCCCGCGACGATGAGGGTCGCGCGAACGCCGAACCAGTGGATCAGCGCAGGAACGAGCGCGGCACCCAGTGCGATCGAACCCAGGCACAGGCTCTCGAGAACCCCGAACACGCGAGCGAGCACCTCGTTCGACACAGCCCGCTGGAGAAGCGTAAGCGCGCTAACGTCGACGAGGCTGTTGCCTACACCGACAACAACGAGCAGGACGAAGGCGAGCGCACGGTTCGGCCAGGCCCCGACGAGCACCAGAGGGAGTCCCCAGAGGAGGATGCCGAGCGCCAGCCTCCACGCGAGCCGGCGGGCCTGGCCGAGCAGCGCGAGCGCCCCGAGCAGGCCGCCGATGCCGATCGCCGAGTTGAGCAGGCCGACGCCTGCATTGCCCAGGTCGAGGAGGCCGAGCGCGATCACGACGACCAGCACGTTGAGCGCACCCGCGACGAGTGTCTGCGCCGACACGAGGCCGACGATCAGTCTGACCCGCCGATCGCGTGCAACGGCCGCGAAGCCGCCGAACGCCCCGCGGACGAGGTGGGGGGCCTCGGCTCCGTGCTCGTGCGGAGCCTCAGGCTTTTGGATTCGGGCGATCAGTAATGCCGAGAGGAAAAACGCCCCAGCCGTGACCGCGAAGACGACGCCGGTGCTGGAGACGGCCAGAAGCAGCCCGCCGAGCGCCGGGCCGACGAAGATGCCGACGCTCTCGATCGTGCTCGCGGTCACGTTGGCGGCGGTCAGCTCCTCTGCCTGCTCGGCCAGGCCGGGCAGAGCGGCCGCCTGCGCGGGGCGGAAGGCGCTACCCGCGACCGAGACGACGACTGCGAGTACGTAGACGACGACGTTCGCTGCACCGAGAGCTACGGCGGCGGCAGCGGCCGCGAGGACGACCACGCGAATCAGGTCGCAGCCGACCATGACTGTCTTCCGTCGGTAGCGGTCGGCGAGGAGGGCGAGGAATGGCGCGGCGAGAGCGGTCAGCAGCAGGCGGATGCCGGCGATCGCGCCGACGGCGGTGGCACCACCCTGCTCGTAGGCATAGACGGCGACCGCGACCCCGTACGCCCAGGCGCCGATGTTCGACGCGGCCCAGGCAAGCTCGAGCCGCCGCAGATCACCGCTTCGAAAGACCGCCCCGAGCGCTCCGAGCGATTCCGCTACGCGCGCCTTCAGCCCGCTCACACGAGCACTTTCTCACGCAGCGCAGTCCTTTCGCCAGAGACCGCACTTGTAAATCCAGTGCGCTGCGAGGGAAGATTCCGGAAGGCTGTTCCGTCTAGTGCGGAAAGGCCCAACCAAAAGGAGGCGTAGTGGACGAGCGCGACCCACAGACAGGCGACGGCAAGGAGCGCGTCAAGGACTCGGAAGTCGAAGCCCATCGCTACAAGCACGACAGGACCACCAGCAGTGAGAGCGAGGAGCCCGGCGATGAGACCCCCGACGTAGAAGCGCACAGGATCAAGCCGCCCGACAGGGTCAAGAACGACTAGTCGCCAGAGCCAGGGTGCGGAGCGTGGGCTCGAAGCGGGCCTTCACTCCGCGCCCTGTCCCGTCCAGAGGCGTGCCGGCCCCGAACCCCACCGACGAGGATCTCGTCGCGCGCTGCCGCAGGGGCGACGAAGGGGCCTGGCGCGCGCTGGTCGATCGCTACTCGCGATACGTGTTCGCGATCGCGACTCAGAGCTTTCGCCTCCGCGAGCACGATGCCCAGGATGTCTTCCAGGAGGTCTTCACGCGCGTGTACGAGCACCTAGACATGCTCAGGGACGACACGGCTGTTCGGCCGTGGATCGCCCAGGTGACACGCCGACTCTGCGTCGATCGGCTTCGCGCCTCCCGGGAAGACCCCGCCGGCGATGAGCTCGATCTGCAACGCGCAGACGACTCGCTCGAACGCCTCGACGAGGCGCTGACCGTCTGGGAGGCGCTCGCTCGCCTCCCGGAGAATTGCCGTGAGATTCTCGACCGGTTCTTCTCGCGCGATCAGAGCTACGAGACGATCGGCAAAGAGCTCTCGATCGCGCCGGGCACGATCGCCAGCCGCATCTCGCGTTGCCTCGAGAAGCTGCGCGACGTCCTCGAGGGAAGATCGGCGCCTGTTCCGGCGTCCTGAGAACTGATGCCCAACTTCGACGCCAACACGATCGGCGAGCTCTTGCGGGCGCTGCCGGCCGCCCCCGAACCGTGGGTGCGACGCGCCCAGGAGATCCCGCGGCGCGCCGGAAGCCGCCGTCCGTTCGGACGTTTCCTGGAGGCCTTCAGCGGGCCGGCCGCGGTGCTTGCCCACTCCGCCCAAGCGGCTGAGGAGGAGGCGGAGCCGATCGAGCTCCCGGCCTGGAGCCTCCAGGCCGGCGATCTCGACCGGATCAAGCTCCGCGCCGGTTGGCCGGAACGCGTCGATCGCGAATGGGCCTGGGGCGATGCGACCGGTGCGGGCGTCCGCGTCTGCGTGCTCGACAGCGGCATCGACGCCGGGCATTCCCTGGTCGGCGGGATCGACGGCGCGGTCGCTGCGCTGGTGGGCGACGACGGCGAGGTACGGATCGAGGAGGATTCCGAGGGCGACCTTTGCGGCCACGGAACAGCGTGCGCCGGGATCATTCGCTCACTCGCGCCTGAGTGCAGCCTCACAAGCGTGCGCATTCTTGGCAGCGGCTACACAGGCAGCGGAGCGGCCTTTCTCGGCGGCCTTCGCTGGGCACTCGACCAGCGCTTCGACCTGATCAACATGAGCCTCTCGACGACGAAGCGCGAGTTCGGGGCCGCTCTGCACGAACTCGCCGACGCCGCCTACTTTCGGCGAAGTCTGCTCGTCGCCTCCGCGCACAACATGCCGGTCGAGAGCTACCCCTGGCGCTTCGCCTCCGTCATCTCCGTCGGCAGCCACGAGGATCCCAACCCCTTCGTCTTCTATTACAACCCCTCGCCCCCAGTCGAGTTCTTCGCCCGCGGCGTGGACGTGAACGTTGCCTGGCTCGAGGGAGCGCAAATGCAGTGCACGGGAAACAGCTTCGCGACGCCCCACATCAGCGGTATCTGCGCCCTGATCCTCTCCAAACACCCTGACCTGCGCCCCTTCGAGCTGAAGAGCCTCCTCTACCAGCTTTCGAACAACATCGTGAGCGCGTGACCGAGGGTCCACTCGCCGCAGCGGTCGCGGCGGGGGCGCTTGCGACCGAAGCCACCCACCGCTCGTTGCTGCAGTCGATCGTTGACGTAGCCCGTGCGATCTTCAACGCGAAGGCCTCGAGCATCTTCCTCTACGACGAGGACACGGACGAACTCGTCTTCGCCGCCGTCTCGGGCGAGGGCTCGACGTCGCTTCCGGGCATGCGCCTCCCGTCCGGGACCGGGATCGCCGGCTGGGTACTCGCGAGCAGGCAGCCACTGGTCGTCGAGGACGTCACCCAGGATCCTCGCTTCGCGCGGCAGCTGGCGGCCGACACGGGCTACATCCCGAAAGGCGTCATCGCCGTCCCTCTCCTGCGCGAGGATCGCGCGCTCGGCGTCCTCGAGGTGCTCGACCGGCCGCCGCGCCCCGGGCAGGCGCTCGCCGAGATCGACCTGCTCTCGCTCTTCGCCGACCAAGCTGCGATCGCGCTCGACCTGCTTCAGCACGCCCGCCGCGCACACGCCGTCGTGCAAGGCGACGACGAGCTGGCGATCATCGCGAGACTGGCAACCGCCGTTTTGGCCGCGGACGACGAGCAGCGCGACGCCGGGCTACGACTACTGCGGTCGGTCGAGGAGCTACTCGGACGCGGTTCCGCGATCTGAGGCCGCCACAGTCGAACGTCTTTCACCCTACTCGACACGGGTTCTGATTCGAAGTCTTTGACAGCCGCGGGGAATCTGGGATCCTCGGCGGATGCCAGGCGCCTGGCGTCGGCTCGCCGCTCGCTTCTCCTCGCTCGCGGACATTTTCCGGAGTCCGGACTTGCGCCGGCTGCAGCTGGCCTGGGCGGGCTTCTATGTGTGCGAGTGGGCGAGCTTCATCGCGCTCTCGATCTACGCGTACCGGGTTGGGGGCGTCGGTGCGGTCGGGCTGCTCGGGCTCGTTCGCATGCTCCCCTCGTCGCTGGGCGTCCTTGCGGGGACGTCGCTCGCCGATCGTACGCAGCGAGAACGCGTGCTGCTCGGGGTCCACCTGATTCGCGCGGCGACGCTCGGCGCCGCTGCGGTCGTGCTCGGAGCCGGCGGGCCCGAATGGCTCGTTTTCCTGCTCGCGTCGCTCACGTCCGTCGCCGGCGCGGCGTACCGGCCGTCCCACCTTGCCCTCGTGCCGTTCCTCGCCCGGACGCCGCAGGAGCTCGTGGCGACGAATGTGTCCGCGAGCACGTTCGAAGGAGTCGCGGTTCTTGTCGGCCCGGCGCTCGCCGGGATCCTGCTCACGTTCAGCGGTGGGGACGTCGTCCTTGCGGTCAGCGCCGGCATCGCGCTGTTTGCAGCGCTCCAGGTCTCACGGCTCTCGCCGGGGCCGTTTGTCCCCGCGCGTGGGCGCGGGGCGATCGCAGACCTCCTCGCGGGTGCCCGCACACTGGCCGAGGAACGGGATTCGCGCCTCGTGATCGGCCTGTTCGCAAGCCAGGCGTTCGTGCGCGGCATTCTCAACGTGCTTCTCGTCGTGGCTGCGTTCCGACTGTTGAACGCGGGCGACTCGGGCGTCGGCTTCCTCAACGCGGCCTTCGGAGCCGGGTCGCTTGCGGGGGGCCTGGCCGGTCTTGCGCTCGTCGGGAACCGACGCCTGGCACGACCGTTTGCCGCCGCGCTGGTCCTGTGGGGCGTTCCGATCTCGCTCATCGGCGCGTGGCTGCACGAGCCCTGGGCGCTCGCGTGCCTGGCCGTCGTCGGCGCAGGGAATGCCGTACTCGACGTTTCGGGTTTCACGATGATTCAGCGCGAGATCGACGACGCCGTCCTGGCCCGCGTGTTCGGAGTGTTCGAGATCCTCGTTGTGACGGCGGTCGGCACCGGTTCGCTGGTGGGCTCGTTGCTCGTCGATCAGGTGGGGGCACGCACGGCGCTCGCGATCACCGGCTGCATCCTTCCGGTTCTCGCAGCGGCGACCTACCTGCGCCTGGCCGGGATCGACGCGTCGTCCCGCGTTCCCGAGGACGAGCTGAAGGTTCTGTCAACAATCCCGCTCTTCAGCCCTCTCCCGGTGACGACGCTCGAGCGTCTTGCCGGCCGACTGCAAACGGCGACGGCCGCTGCGAATACCCAGATCGTCCGGGAAGGAGACGACGGCGATCTGTTCTACGTGATCAAGTCCGGCATTGTCGAGGTGTCACGGGCCGGCCGGCACCTGAACACACTCGGCCCGTCGGACTACTTCGGCGAGATCGCCCTGCTGCACGACACGCCACGCGCCGCCACGTGCCGAGCAAAGACCGACGTCGAGTTGTACACACTCGCGCGTGAGCGGTTCGTCTCCGCCGTCTCGGGCCATGCGACAAGCGCCGCCGAGGCCGAGAGCGTGGCCAGCCGACGACTGGCAAACGACGCGCTCGCGTAGCTCGCCCCGGCCCTCATGGAGTTGACGTTGACGATCAAGGCAACAGGACGGTTGCCGGGCAAAGAGTCTTTCCCCCGTGCGCCCCTTAGCCGGCCTGCAGCGGCACAGGTGCTGCCGCGGATTATCCGTGGAAGCGCCTCAGGACGAGGCAGGCGTTGTGCCCGCCGAAGCCGAATGAGTTGGAAGCGGCGACGCGGATGTCGGCCTCGCGGGCTTCGTTGGTGATGTGGTTGAGGTCGCACTCGGGGTCTGGCGTGTCGTAGTTGATTGTTGGCGGTAGCACCCCTTGGTGGATTGCTAGGGCGCAGAAGATCGCCTCCACAGCGCCGGCGGCGCCGAGGCAGTGCCCGGTCGCGCCCTTCGTCGAGGAGACCGGCGTTTTTCGGGCGTTGTTTTCGCCGAGCGCCTGCTTGATCACCCGGGTCTCGCTCGCATCGCCGAGCGGAGTCGAGGTGCCGTGCGCGTTGATGTAGTCGATCTCCTCGGGGTTGATCCCGGCGTCCGTGAGCGCCATCGTCATTGCGCGGGCCGGGTGTCGGCCGGTCGGGTCGGGCTCGGTGATGTGCTCGGCGTCGGAGGAGACGCCATAGCCGACTAGCTCCGCGTACACGTTCGCCTCGCGGTTCCGCGCATGCTCGAGCTCCTCGAGCACCAGGATCGCGCCCGCCTCGCCCATCACGAAGCCGTCGCGCTCGGCGTCGAAGGGCCGACTTGCCGCGGTCGGGTTGTCGTTGCGGCGGGAAAGGGCGCGCATCGCCGAGAAGCCGGCGATCCCGCTTCGTGTGATTGCCGCGTCGCTGCCGCCGCAGAACATCACTTCGGCGCGGCCGAGCCGAATCGCGTCGAGGCCGTCGCCGATCGCCATCTGCGAGGCTGCACAGGCGGTGCATTGCGAGGAGAGCGGACCGCGCGTGCCGAGCTGGATCGAGAGCCAGGCGGCGCCCATGTTGGGTATCACCGCGAGCAGCGAGAACGGACTGACCCGGCCGGGCCCCCGCTCGATCAGCGTGTCCCAGCAGTCCTCGAAGGACTTCATCCCGCCCATGGCGGTCCCAACCGAGACGCCCACCCGGTCCGGCTCCTCCTCGATCACGATCCCCGAATCAACCTCCGCCTGCCGCCCCGCTGCGACGACCAATTGCGCGAAGCGGTCCATCCGCCGCGCCTGATTGCACTCGATCCACTGCGTCGCGTCGAACTCCTTCGCCTCACACGCGAAGCAGACCGCGAAGCCGCTTGCGTCAAAGCTCGTAATCGCAGCGGCGGCAGAGCGGCCGCCGATCAGGCGCTCCCAGCTCCTGGCGAAGTCACTGGCCAGCGGCGTCACCGCACCAAGCCCCGTGATCACCACCCTCCGACGCCCGTTCACGCCCATCAGACCTCCGATCCCGATTCTGCCTTCGACCAGAACACGTCACGCCTATCCCACCCACCCCTATGGGATCGGATGCGACGGTATCCGGACCCCGTGCGTCCTCTCGACGAGGCGGCACTCCGAGACGCTGCTTCCTTTCTACAGGCTGTAGGCCGTCTCGCCGTGCATGGCTTCGTCGAGCCCCTGCTCGTCCGCCTCCGTCGCCCGCGCCGGGGTGAAGAGTTTGATCACCTTCAGCATGGCGTAGGTGAAGAGGAAGGCGTACGCCCAGCACGCGAGCGCCAGTTGAGCGTCGGGGCGCGGCGCGGCGCCTGGTTGAAGTCGAATTC
>JBBRYK010000067.1:0-15320 GCA_038237665.1 Gaiellales bacterium
CTCGCGACGACCTGGATGCCGTTCTGCTCGTCCCAGCGGCGCCTCGTGTCCCCGGGCATGTCCGAGAAGATCAGGAAGTCGCCCTCCGGGTTCCAGATCGGCCCCTCGGTGAAGGTGAAGCCCGTGCCGAGCTGCTCGACCTCGACGTTCTCGTCGACCAGCTCCCACAACGCGTCCGAGTTGGCCCTCACGCCCATGCCCGCTCCTTTCTCTGCCGGTTCCGGAAGCCGGGCGAACCTAACAGACTCGGCCGCTCGATCAGACCTCCGCGTGGATGCGCTGCTTCGCGGCCTTGAGCGGCCCGCCGCCGCGGTGCCCCCGCACGGCCAGGATCTCCGAGAGGATCGAGAGCGCCGTCTCCTCCTGGGTATCCGCTCCGATGTCCAGGCCACACGGGCCTGAGATGCGTTCGAGCGCCTGCTCTGGGACGCCCGCTTCGAGCAGCCGCTCGCGGCGGCGCTCCTGGTTCCGGCGCGAGCCGAGGGCACCGATGTAGAACGCCTCGGTCTCGAGTGCCCCCTTGAGCGCCGGCTCGTCGAACTTGTCGTCGTGCGTGAGCACGACGATCGCGGTCTGGTGGTCGGGCGCGACCTGGGCGATGGCCTCCTCGGGCCAGGCGATGATCAGCTCGTCGGCCGACGGGATCCGCTCGCGCGTCGCGAACTTCGCGCGGGCGTCGGCGACGATCGCCGTCCAGCCCAGCAGCTTGGCGCCGCGGCACATCGCCTCGGCCGTGTCGACCGCTCCGTAGACGAAGAGGCGCGGCGGCGGGCCGTACCACTCGGCGAAGACCTTCGAGCCGTCCGCGAGCTCGAGCAGACGGTTTCGCCCGGCGCGGATCAGCTCGTCGAACTGGCCCAAGGCCTCGGCCGGAACGCCGTCACCGAGCTGTTCGCCGCCCTCGACGATGAGGGTCTTCCCACCCGCGCCGTTTCCCCCGATGACCGTGAAGAGGACGCCGCGGCCGCCCGAACGGGCGAGCTCTGCCAGGCGCTCGATCATTCGATCCGCTCGACGAACACGTCGATCTCGCCGCCGCAGGGCAGCCCGACCGACCAAGCTTCCTCGTCGTCGATCCCGTAGCTCAGGAGCTTCGGCTCGCCCGAAGCGAGCACCTCGCGAGCGTTCTCGTAGACGTCGGATTCGACGCAGCCGCCCGAGACCGATCCGCACATCTTTCCGGACTCGGAGACGGCGAGGCTCGAGCCAACCGGACGGGGCGCGGAGCGCCGGGTCGCGACGACCGTCGCGACGACGACCTTCTCGCCGGCTTCGCGCCAGCGCTCGACGTCCTCCAGGATCTCCCTCATGCCGCGTGCCTCCTTTCGATTCCGGCGAGCACCTCGCCGAGTCCTTCCAGGCTCGCCAGATTGTGTCCCGGCAAGAACCGGTCAACGAACGGGAGCGCCGCCCTCATCCCACCCG
Organism: Gaiellales bacterium; assembly: GCA_038237665.1. GTDB lineage: Bacteria > Actinomycetota > Thermoleophilia > Gaiellales > Gaiellaceae > JBBRYK01. Next base: position 1,426 of record JBBRYK010000067.1, read on the forward strand.
CCAGCGGCTGGTACTCGGGGCTCCCCTTCAGCGGGTTCACCCACACGACCGCGTAGGCGGCCCGCTTCAGACGGGCCATCTCCCGGCCGACGAGCGCGGCCTCACCGCGCTCCCAGCCGTCGGATGCGATCACGACGACTGCACCTCTGGTCAGGGCGCGGCGACCCCATTCGTCGTTGAAGGCCTTCAGCGAGGCGCCGATGCGCGTCCCGCCGGTCCAGTCGACGACCCGCTCCGCCGCCGCCGCCAGCGCCTTTTCGGGGTCCCGTTCGGCCAGCTCCGGCGTCAGCCGCGTCAGGCGTGTCCCGAAGGCAAACGCCTCCACGCCACGCCCGGTCCCGACCACCGCGTGCACGAAGAGCAGGAGCGCCCGCGCGTACGCCTCCATCGACCCGGAGACGTCGCAGAGCAGGACGACCTTGCGCGGCACGACCGTCCGTCGCCTGAACGAGCGATCGACAACGTCCCCGCCCGTGCCGAGCGATCCCCGGACGAGCCGGCGCAGGTCGAGCTCGCGTCCGCGCGGGTGCGGGCGCAGCCGGCGTGAGCGCCGCTCCGGCCGGCAGTCGGCGGCCCGTGCGATCAGCTTCTTCACGTGCGCGAGCTCGGCCGGCGTCAGTGAGGCGAAGTCCTTGTGGCGGAGGATCTCTTCCTCGCTCCAGCCCTTCGAGCGGAGCTCGGAGCCGGACTCGGCCCCGGAGCCTTCTGCCCGGTCGCTGAACGCGATCGCCGTCCGGTCCGACTTCGGCTTGATCTGCCGAAGCGGCGGCCGAACCGGCGCCCGCTCGAACCACGCGGTGAAGGCCGCGTCGAACGCGTCGAGGTCCTCGGCGTGGGCGACGAGCGTCTGCCGGAGCGTCCAGTAGACGTCGTCGCGCCGGCCGAGGTCGACCCGGTCGAGCCCGAGCAGCGCGTCCTGGACGCGGCCGGGGCCCACCTCCAGCCCGGCCTCGCGCAACACGCGGCCGAACGTGACCACGTGCCGCACGACTGCCCTATCGCGCAACGGCCCTCGCCTCCTCGACGAGGCGCGCCAGGGCCGTGTCGCGCACCGTCTCGAAGTCCTCGTGGTACTTGAGCACCGACCCGAGCGTCGACTCGACGAGCTCGGCGTCGAGCTCCTGCCGGCCGAGGGCTGCGAGGGCCTGGGCCCAGTCGATCGTCTCGGCGACCCCGGGCGGCTTGGCCAGGTCCAGATCTCGCAGGCCCTGGACGAAGATTGCCGCCTGGGCCGCGAGCCGTTCTGGGACGCCCGGAACGCGCAGGCGGACGATCTCGATCTCGCGGTCGAGGGTCGGATGCCCGATCCAGTGGAAGAGGCAGCGCCGCTTGAGCGCGTCGTGCAGCTCCCGGGTCCGGTTGGAGGTCAGGATGACCGCCGGCTTCCGCGTGGCGGTGACGGTCCCGATCTCGGGGATCGTGATCTGGAAGTCCGAGAGAACCTCGAGCAGGAACGCCTCGAACTCGTCGTCCGCCCGGTCGATCTCGTCGATCAGGAGGACGACCTGATCCTCGCTCTCGATCGCCTCCAGCAGGGGGCGCCGGATCAGGAACTCGCGGCCGAAGAGCTCCTCCTCGGACACGGTTCCCTCCTGCGCCGCCCGGATGTGCAGGAGCTGCCGCGAGTAGTTCCACTCGTAGACCGCGTGCGCGACGTCGAGGCCCTCGTAGCACTGGAGCCGGATCAGCCGGGCGTTCTGGGCCCGCGCGAGCGCCTTTGCGGCCTCGGTCTTGCCGACTCCGGCCTCCCCTTCGAGCAGCAGAGGCTTCTCGAGCGCGAGCGCGAGGTAGAGCGCGGTCGCAAGGCCTCTGTCGGGGAGGTACGAGGCTTCCAGGAGCGCATTGGAGAGCTCGTCGATTGAGCTATAGGCCACTGCGGCAGTGTATGCCTGCTCCCCTAGGCCACCCAGGGGTCTGGTCGGCCGCTGCACGGCATTTCTTTTCCGGGGGGGCTCTCGCCCCCGAGACCCCCCGGTGTTTCCATGGACCGTAGAGATCGCGGAGCAAGCTCCGCTCGAACGGGGGGACTCCCGTCCCCCCATTGGCCCTCCGGCTGGCATGGCTCCGCGGAATGATGAAAACCTACGGAGAGCCGGCGGACCGCCAACCCCCCGACAACGGTCCCTGGTATTCCCGCCGCGAGGCGGGCGTGCCCATCCGCCGGCACAGCCGGTGGACAAACTAGATCCGCGCGTAAGCCGCGGTGATCCAGGGGGGCCGTGGGGGGACGCAGTCCCCCCAACCGAGCGGAGCGCAGCGGAGCGACAACTGCTTACGGTCTAGGTCAGCTGGGGGGACTCGGCGGGCGTGAGCCCCCCCCCCGGAAGAGCGCAGCGATTAACCCGGTTAGAGTCGCCACATCGGTTACTACCTGCCCATAGCGGACCATGGAGTGATAGGCGACCTGCACACGGTTGCCCTGGTCGGGACGGACGGCACGATCGACTGGTTCTGCTGTCCGCACTTCGACTCGCCGAGCGTCTTCGCATCGATCCTCGACGCCGAGAAGGGCGGGCGCTTTCGGATCGCTCCGACAACCGAGAAGCACCAGGCCAAGCAGCTCTACTTCCCCGACACGAACATCCTGATCACGCGCTTCATCACCCCTGAAGGGGTCGGCGAGATCCAGGACTTCATGACGGTCGCGGGCACGGACGACGACGTCCACCCGCACCAGCTCGTGCGACGCGTCCACTGCGTGCGCGGCCAGATGACCTTCCACGTCGAGGTGGCCCCGCGCTTCGACTATGGCCGGGAGCAGCACCGGCTGCGCGTCCACGACGACGGGGTGCTCTTTCTGGCCCCGAGCCTCTGCCTGGCGCTCTCGTCGAGCGTCGCGTTCGATCTGCACACCGGCGACGCCCACGCCGATGTGACGCTCAACGACGGCGAGACGGCGACCTTCGTGCTCCAGCAGAGCGCGCGCGACGGGACTCCGCCACCGTTCAGCGAGGAAGAGGCACTGCTGGCCGCACGCGCGACCGGGGACTTCTGGCGCAGCTGGCTCGCCCAGACGCGCTACCGGGGGCGCTGGCGCGAGATGGTGCATCGCTCGGCCCTGACGCTCAAGCTCCTCACCTTCGAGCCGACGGGCGCCCTGATCGCGGCGCCGACGACCAGCCTCCCCGAGGTGATCGGCGGTCGCCGGAACTGGGATTACCGCTACGTCTGGATCCGCGATGCCGCCTTCTCGATCTACGCGCTCCTGCGGCTCGGCTTCAAGGACGAGGCCGGCGGGTTCATGACGTGGCTGACCGATCGCTTCCGCGAGTCACGCGGCCGGGGAGAAGGGCCCCTTCAGATCATGTACGGCATCGACGGGCGGGAGGAGCTGCCGGAGGAGACCCTCGACCATTTCGAGGGCTACATGGGCTCGGGGCCGGTCAGGATCGGAAACGCGGCCGCCGACCAGCTCCAGCTCGACATCTACGGCGAGCTGATCGACTCGGTCTACCTCTACAACAAGTACGGCTCCCCCATCTACCATGAGGCCTGGGAGGACCTGTCGCGGATCGTCGAGTGGCTGGCCGAGAACTGGGACCGGCCGGACGAGGGCATCTGGGAGACCCGCGGAGGGCAGAAGGACTTCACCTACTCCCGCCTGATGTGCTGGGTCGCGTTCGACCGCGCCCTCCGGATCGGGACGCAGCGCGGGCTGCCGACGGACCTGGTCGCGTGGGGCGAGGTTCGTGACCTGATCTACAACCAGATCATGCGCCGCGGCTGGAACGAGGAGCGCGGGGCGTTCGTCCAGCACTACGGCAGCGAGGTTCTCGACGCGTCCCTCATGCTGATGCCGCTCGTTCTCTTCATCGCTCCGACCGACCCGCGCTGGCTCTCGACCCTCGAGGCAATCTCGGCCGAGCTCGTCTCGGACAGCCTCGTCTACCGCTACAACGTCGAGGCGTCGCCGGACGGGCTCGAGGGCGCCGAGGGCACGTTCTCGATGTGCTCGTTCTGGTACGTCGAGTCACTGGCGCGCGCCGGCCACCTGGACGAGGCCCGGATCGTGTTCGAAAAGATGCTCACCTACGCCAACCATCTCGGGCTCTATTCCGAGGAGATCGGGCCCACCGGCGAGTTGCTGGGCAACTTCCCGCAGGCGTTCACGCATCTCGCGCTGATCTCGGCGGCTGTAAACCTGGACAGACTGCTGGGCTGACGAGGCACGTCGAGAAGCGGGCGAACGGAAGGGTCCGGATGAGCCGCGATAAACCAGCGAGCCGCGCCTGCTTGGAAGTCTGATCCGATGCCCAAGCCTCAGGCGGTTATCGCCTTAGCCGCTTCTTGCGCAGGGGTGGCTCTTCTCCTTGGCTGCGGCGCGAGCCGTCAGCCTTACAGCGGTCCCGCTCTCGTCGCGTGCCTCAGAATCTCTGGCGCGAGCTACACGAGCGAGACAACCGACTTCATCGCCGCCCAAGCCCCGTCACACGGGACGATCACCTGGCCCGCGTGGTACTACGGCAGCGCGCCGGATCTTGTCTTTGCGGCTTGGCCGACCGTCGCCGCAGCGAAGCACGCGGAGGCGCGCTACCGCGAACTGATGCCGAATACGGTTCTCGGCCTTGAACGGCGCGCCAACCTGACCCTCAACTGGTATGGAAAAGATCCCACACGGAGACAGGCGCACGCGATCGCAGGTTGCCTCAGTACGTAGTACGAGCTTCTCGCGCGCGCGTCCCATATCTCCGCGCGATCGCCCCGTGACACTTCGGTAACGGGGTCAGACCCCGTCACGCGACTGTGACAAACGTTCCACAGCGCAGAAGGCAGCGCGTTTGACAGCCGGACCGCCGCCGCATAGAAATGGCCTCCCGTGAGCGTTGCCGCGCACGAAGAACAGGACGTCCTCCTCCCTCGTTCGAGGGACGAGGCGATCGCCGCCTTCGGCACGGGGGCGGGCATCACGGTGCTCGGCGGCGGCACGATTCTCATGCCCGAGCTCAGCGCCGGGCGGCTCAAGCCCGACCGTGTGCTGATGCTCGCGCGTGCCGGACTCGACGAGATCCGCGAAAACGGAACCTCGCTCGTGATCGGCGCCGGCGTCCGTCTCGCCGACCTCGGGGACGCTCCCGAGCCGCTGGCCACCGCGGTCAGGCGCGTCGGCGACCCGGAGATCCGAAACCAGGCCACGATCGGCGGCAACCTTTGTGCGAGCCCAGGGCCCGATTTCCCGCGCGGCGATCTCCAGGCGCCGCTGATCGCCCTCGGAGCGACCGTTCGGTCGGCCGGCTCCGGCGGCGAGCGGAGCGAGCCGGTCGAGGACTTCGTCACGGGAGATCCGTCGGCGCGGCTCGTGCTCGAGCTCGAGGTGCCGACCGGCCGCTGGGGCGCGTCAGCCTCGGTGCGCCGCCCACACGCTCATGCGTACACGATTCTCGCCGTCTCGGCCTCGATGGCCACCGACGGGTCGGACCTGCGGCTCGCCGTAACGGGTGCCGGCCCGCATGCCGCCCGGCTCCGTTCGGTGGAAGAGGGAGGCCTGGCCGGCGCAGACCCGGAACGTGCCCTGAACGACATCCAGCCCGTCGACGATGCGCTCGCGTCGGCCTGGTACCGCCAGAAGATGCTGCCCGTGCTCGTCGCGCGGGCCCTGTCCGAGCTGAAGGAGCCCGCATGAACCTGACGATCAACGGGGCCGAATACGAGCTTTCGTCCCCTCCGCTCGCCACCCTGCTCTTCGCCCTCCGCGAGGAGGTCGGGATCACCGGCCCCAAGGCGGGCTGCAACCAGGGCGGCTGCGGCGCCTGCACCGTCCTCCTCGAGGGCGAGCCCGTCCGCGCGTGCCTGATGCCCCTGGCCGCGGTCGACGGCGCCTCGATCACAACGGTCGAAGGCCTCGGTCAACCCGAACGGCTGTCGACCGTCCAGGCCGCCTTCCATCAGGAGTACGGCTCGCAGTGCGGCTTTTGCACGCCGGGGATGATCACCGCGACACATGCGTTGCTCGAGCGCACGCCGAGCCCCACGCGAAGCGACATCGAAGAAGCCCTGAGCGGTCACGTCTGCCGCTGCACGGGCTATGTCAAGATCATCCAGGCGGTCGAGGCAGCCGCGCGTGGCGAGGTCGCGGAGGAGAGCGCGCTGCCCGGACTGGCGGACGCGCAGCCCGGCCAGCCGGATGTCGTCATCCCCGGAAGCCCCGCATGAAAGGAAGCGTGAGATGAAAGCGGTCGGCGCTCGACTACCCCGCTACGACGGCGTCGCGCACGTCACCGGCCGGACGGCGTTCGTCGACGACGTTCGCGTCCCGGACATGCTCTGGGCCAAAGCGCTTCGCTCGCCCGTACACCACGCCGGAATCGTGCGGCTCGACACCTCGAAAGCGGAAGCGATGGCCGGTGTGCACGCGGTCGTGACGTACAAGGACGTGCCCAGGAACGTCTACGGGCACCTGGAGGCCCTCGGGATTCCCGGCGACGAGCCGCTGCTGGCCGAAGACGATGTCCGGTACAAGGGCCAGCCGATCGCCGTCGTGGCCGCGGAGAGCGAGGAAGCGGCCCAGGCCGCGGTCGAGGCGATCGAGCTGGAGCTCGACGAGCGCCCGGCCCTGTTCGACATTCGCAAGGCGGCCGACCCGGATGCGCCGAAGATCCACCACTGGGGCAACTGGTATCCCCATTTCGAGGCCGAGATGGACCGGCGCCAGATCCGGAAGGGGGACATCGACAAGGCGTTCGACGAGGCGGACACGATCGTCTCGGGCGTCTACCGGCCGGCGGCGATCGAGCACTGTCCCCTCGAGCCCCAGACGGCGCTCGTCGTACCCGAGGCCAGCGGCCGGCTCACGATCTACTCCTGCACGCAGGCGCTCTACTTCTCGATGGGCGTCGTCGCCGCCCACCTCGAGTGGCCGCTGAACAAGCTCAAGTTCGTGGGCGGAACGGTCGGCGGCGGGTTCGGCGGCAAGGTGGACACGGCCACCGAGACCGTCACCAGCCTTCTCGCTCTCAAGTCCGGCCGCCCGGTCAAATGGCGCTGGACGCGTGAGGAGGAGTTCCTCTGCTCATCGACCCGCGCGCCCTGGCACATGGAGATCAGCGACGCGGTGACCAAGGACGGCTGGATCCTCGGCCGCAGGATGCTCACGCTCCACGATTCGGGCGCATACGCGCGGTTCTCGCCGTACGGGGTGACGAAGCACAGCTTCCACCACACGGGCGCCTACACGATCCCGAACCTGCACTTCGACGGATACGTCGTCTTCACGAACCGCGTCCCGACGACGGCGATGCGTGGGTTCGGGGTGACCTCAGTGTCGTTCGCAACCGAGGTCCACGTCAGCCGGACGGCTCAGGTTCTCGGGATCGACCCCTTCGAGTTCCGCCTCAGGAACGCCAACCGCATCGGGGACACGTCGCCCAACGGGATCTCCTACACGGACCCCTCGACCGTGCCCACGATCCTCGCGATCGCGGAGGCGATCGGGCACGAGCTGCCGGCGGAATACCGGACGATGTCGCGCGTTCCGAGAGCAGCCGAGCTCCTGCCGGAACATCTGACGGCCCAGGTCGGAAGCACGGAGGCCCACTGATGGCCATGCACACCGGCCGCGGGGTCTCGGCGATCGAGTACCCGACCGGCATGAACCAGAACGGCGATCCGTCTCAGGCCTGGATCAAGATCAAGCCCGACGGCCGCGTCGACGTCTTCTCGGGCACGTCCGACATCGGCAACGGCTCGAAGACGATTCAGAGCCAGATCGTCGCCGAGGCGCTCGGCGTGCCGTACGAGTGGATCACCTACGACAACTCGAACACCGACTCGTCACCGCTCTGCACGGGGACGTTCGCCTCGCGGGCGACCTTCGTCGCGGGCAACGCCGTGCTGAAGGCGGCGCGGAACGCCCGCGAGAAGATCCTCGAGATCGCCTCCAAGGAGCTCGAGATCGACCCGTCCGACCTGGAGATCGTCGACGGGGAGGTCCTCGCGAAGGGCGCGCCCCAGAAGAAGATCAGCGTGCCGGACGTCGCCGCCGCCGCCACCTGGACCTACGGCGAACTGATCACCGGCACGGGCGCGCAGCTCAACCCCTACGCGGAGATCGTCGATCCGCAGACCGGCAAGGTCGATCTGCCGCCGCACGCGGCGATCTCGTATGCCTCCTGCGCGGCAGAGATCGAGGTCGACGACGAGACGGGCGAGGTCACGGTCAAGCATCTCTGGCAGTGCTTCGACGTCGGGCGGGCGATCAACCCGACCCTGGTCGAGGGGCAGATCGAGGGCGGCGCGATCATGGGCCTCGGGCTCGGAGTGCTCGAGCAGTGCTACCCGTACTACCCGAGCGTCGAGCACCGGGGCGGCGAGTTCGGGTCGTACCTCGCCCCGGGCATCGAGAACCTGCCGGAGATCGACACGATCATCCTCGAGAACCCCTCCGTCGACGGTCCCTACGGCGCCAAGGGGATCAGCGAGATGGCGAACAACCCTCAGCCGCCCGCGATCGCCGCGGCGGTCTTCGACGCGGTGGGTGTCTGGATCACCGAGCTGCCGATCACACCGGAGCGCGTGCTGCGCGCCCTGGACGAGAAGAGGGAGCCACGCCGCGAGGGCAAGCGGGTGATCTTCGACGAGGAGCTCTCGGTCGCGACCGTGAGCTCGAACGGCGGGCAAGGCTTTCTCCGGCCGGGCTAGCGGACAGCAGTGAGCGAGAAGCCCAGCCCGTTCCGGACGTGGAACGAGATCGAGCCCTACCCGTTCGTGCCGGGGGTCGCGCTGCACGCGATCGGGGGCGACCAGGTGCTCCTCTGCCGGGTCTCGTACGCCGCGGGGACGCGCGTGCCGCTGCACGCACACGAGGACTGCGAGCAGCTGATGGCGATCGTCGACGGTGAGGTGACGGTCACGATCGAAGGGGAGTCGCGGACTCTCGGCGCGGGCGACGTCGTGGTGGTCTCGCGGGGCCGGGGGCACGAGGTGTGGTCCGACAAGGGCTGCACGTTCTTCGAGGCGCTCGCGCCGCTGCCGCTCGATCACGTCCCGAACTTCGAACGGGACGTCGTGCTCGGCCCCGACGGCGGCGTCGGACACGTCGAGCGCTGATCGACCGGTGTGAGGTTCCGGCCGCGGGCGCGGATAGACCGGCATGAGCAACCCGCGTCTGAAGCACCTCCGACACGGAGCCGTTGTGGCTCTCGCGCTCGTGTTCGCCGCCGCCGCCGGGGCCGAGCGGCGCTCGTCGCAGCTGATCTCGTTCTGGAGCGACCGGAGCGGCCGCCCCGGCGTCTGGGTGATGGGGACGGACGGGAGCGACCAGCGGCTGCTGACGGGCACCGTCCACGCCAAGCGCGGCTCGTTCTCGCCGGACGGCACGCGGCTCGTGCTCGACGGGCCCGTCGTGGTCAAGGACGGAGTGATCGGGTTCGACTTCGACCTCTACGTGATGAATCCCGACGGCTCGAACCTCCGCAAGGTGACCAACGGCCCCGCACGCGACGTCCTCGCGACGTGGTCGCCGGACGGGAAGACGATCGCCTTCACGCGTCTGCCGGCCGGCAGACGCGTCGAGGAGATCTGGCTCGTCCAGGCGGATGGGACCGGGCTCCGTCGACTCCGTACCGGCGCGGGCCCCGTCTGGTCACCGGACGGCAAGCGGCTCGCCTTCGGCCAGTTCTCGGTCGGCCGGACCTACGTCTGGGTGATGGACCGGGACGGACGGCATGCCCACCGGCTCGCCCACGGGCTGATCGACGCGGCCCCGACCGACTGGTCGTGGGACGGACGGCGGCTCCTCCTGACACGCTGGGGGAGCGGCAACGTCGGCGAGATCTGGAGCGTCAACGTCGACGGCAGCGGCGCGCGACGGCTGACACGCAATCGCGCGGACGACTTCGACGCGACCTGGTCGCCCGATGGCCGCGCAATCCTCTTCACGAGCGACCGCGCCGGCTCGAAGGACGTCTGGGTCATGAACGCCGACGGCTCACACCCGATCCGCCTGACGACCGCCTCCTCCGAGGACTGGGCGACCGACTGGCAGCCGTAGTACGTTCGCGGCTCCAACGGACGAGAGGAGCCGCATGCCACTGATCGAGGTCAAGCTCTACGACACGCGCGTCCAGGACGAGGCGCAGGTGCAGCGGATCATCGACAAGCTGATCGACGGGCTCTGCGAGGCGACCGAGGAAGGCATCCGTGAACACACCTGGGTGATCGTCGAGGGCATTCCCAAGAACCAGTGGGGCCGGGGTAGCGCCACCGCCTGACCCGAGATGATCGTCTCTGTGCACGTCACGAGCGGCGCCCTCGGGGGCGCCCTCGCCGGTTCCCGGCTGCGCGCGCTGGCCCTCGGGCCGGTTCTGCACCTCGCCGGTGATCTGATCCCGCACCGCGACATCCCGTCGCGGCGGTTCGAGATCGGCTCCGGCGTCGTGCTGCTAGCGCTGGTCGCGTGGCGGCGAGGTCTGTTCGACCCGGCCGTGATCGGCGGAGCCGCCGCCTCGGCGCCCGATCTCGAGCACGTCATCGCACTCCCCCAGCCCGGGGGGGAAAAGCTCTTCCCCAGCCACCGCTTCGACGACTGGCATCAAGAAGGCGGCGTTCCGGCCTGGGTCCAGCTTCTGGGTGCGGCGGTCATGGCCGGGGCGGTCCTGCGACGAGCTAAGAGGAGCTGAGGCCCCTGGCCGGGGGAGCTGACGCCGGCCCAGGACCAGGCGCCGATGTCCCGCGCAAACCGGTCGGCGCGCGGGATTTTCAACCTACGCGTCGAGGTGTGCCGTGTCTGTCACGTCTCCGTGACGATTCTCAGCGCCGCAGGATCCGGCCGCCGGAGTAGACGCGGCCCGAGCGCACCTCGTCGTAGGTGGCGAAGACGTTCCCCTCGGAGAGGCCGAGCTCACGCACGAGCGCCTCGGCGACGGTCGTCAGCATGCGCTCGACGAGCTCAGGGTCGCGGCCTTCGAACGCGGTCACGGTGACGAGCGGTGGATGGGTTTCCCGCGGCTGGAGCTCGGGCACCTCCGAGCCTTCCGCATACCGGCCCGGCCTGATCGTCTCCCACGTCGCCCATGAGCCGCTCGGGTGCTCTTCCAGGAGCGAGGCCAGCTCCCGCGTGACCGCGCTCAAAACCGCCGGGACGTCGACCGAGTCCGGCTGGGGCAGCGCCCGGATGCGAACGACCGGCACCTAGGCGAGCTCGACCTCGACCGGCTCGGCGCCGGCCTCGACGGCCGCGGTCTCACGCGCGTGCAGCAGGGTCGTCTTGACGATCAGCTTGGCCCGCGCGAAGTTGTCCATCGCAGTCGGCACCGGACCGACCGAGCGGCCGAGGGCGTAGCCGGCGGCGTTCCTGCCGATCGCGCGGTAGCTGTCCAGCGTGTAGAGCGGGGACATGCCGAAGAGCTCCAGGTTGTCGAGCGGCTCGAGGTCGGCGCGGTGGATGATCGCCGTCCCCTTCGACTGGATGCCGACGGCGATCCCCGATCCGGACAGCCGAGCTCCGTCGTGGCCGATGAAGGCGACGTCGGAGGCGCGGCGGACGCGGACGAGGCGCGGAGCAGCCCCCTCTTCGCGAACACCGTCGACGATCGCCTCGAGCACGTCTCGATGGGACAGGCCGTTGATCGTCGCGTGGAGGCCGTCGCCGAACGCCGGCCCAACCGCGATCACGACCTCGTCCGATTGGTTGCCTAAGGTGGCAACGTGCCCTTCCTTCAGCAGCGGCTGCACTCCGTTCTCGCTCACCAGCGTGCGCGGATCGAGCTCGTACGGCAGTGCCTGCAGCAGCTGCCAGCGCTCGCCGTCGAGGCGATAGCCCGTACCCGGTCCCTCGTAGCGGTTCGGGTCGTTCACCGCGGAGATCACCGTGCCGCCAGGCTCGATGATCGCCGAGGTCTGGAGATAGTCGGCCGAGACCTTCTGCCGCTGCATACCGAGGACCGCCTCGGCGACGTCGGGAAAGCCGTGACGGTCGAGCTCCCGCGCCACGTCGAGCCCGCCGATTCGCTCGGCGAACACGCGGTCGGCGGCGTCGACGTCGGCCGCACGATCGCGGTCCGGCAGGTCGCGGCTGTCGAGCGCGTAGATCGCCGCCCCGACCTCTTCGTCGGTGACCGCGGGAAAGTCGAGGCCCTCGAACACGGCCTGGATCGCGCGCGCGGCGCGCTCGCGCATGGCGACGATCTCCGCCTCGCCGACCGGCTCGAGGCCGGCATCGACCTGCCAGTCGCGCTGCACCGTCAGCCACTCGTCGAGATCGTCGGAGTCGTAGTTGCCGCCGCCGAACATGTTGTCGTAGCGCGGCATGACGCTGTACCCGGACGTGACGAAGTCCGTTCCCGGCAGGAACTGGCCCATCAGCTTCGCCGTGCGCCGGATGGCCGAGTGCGAGGCGATCGCGTCGTTTCCGGAGGCCACCTCGAGGTCGAGCCAGGCGGCGAGCAGGTTCTCGGCGAGGATCTCGCGGACCCCGCCCGCGACGGCCAGGACCAGGGCGACGCAGCTGATCGAGCCGTTCTGGACACCCTGCGAGCCGGCGGCACGGATCGCGGCGAGGCAGCGCGCCTCGAGGTAGAGCATCGAGCAACCCTCGGCCCGGCCCATCAGCGCTTCGGAACCGCCGCCGGAGGTGAAGCGCACTTTGACTCCTCTGGAAGCGTAACCCGACGCCAGGAACGCTTTCGACCAAGGGGTGTCGTCGCCGTCGACGAACACGGGCTCCGTGCCGTACACGGAGAGCGTCTCGGCGTAGGTGACGAGGCCCTGGATGGCGAGCTGGAGGTTTCGCCGCTCCTCGACCGCGCACTGAGTCAGGACGCCCGGACGCCCCGTCTGCGAGCCGACGAGGATCGCGATCGCGTTCAGCGGCGCGTAGCGCGAGACGCCGACGGTCGTCTCGAGCTCGGCGAAACCTCTGAGCGCCGCCTCGGCCGCGTCGGCGGCGAGCAGCGCGGGGTTCTCCTTCAGGTTCGTGACGTGAGCCTGGTTGGCCGGTCGCCGCCTGGCACGAAGCTTCTTCAGCGCGAACATCATCTCCACCGGGTCGAGGAGCGAGACGACCCGCGCGAGCCTGGCCGGAGTCAGGCCCCGGGAAAGCCGAACGAGCTCGTCCCGGAGGACGTCGACGTCGACCAGGCGCCGGGCGAGCTCGTCGTCGGTGAGTGCAAGCGCCTCTTCGGCCACCGTGACGTCGAGCCCGTGGCGCGCGAGGAAGTGGTCGATGACGTCGAAGTCGGCCTCCTTGCGGCCGTCGATGGCGACTACCCGCCCCTCCTCGAGGACGAGCTCGGGCTCGGGGTCGTTCGGCCCGTTCATCGCAATCAGCCCGAGCTCGGGGTAGGGCGAGATCAGGAGCTCGCGACGGACCTCCCGCTGCTCGCGCTGCTCGGCGCGGCTAGACCGGCGCGGGAGCTCGTTCACGAAGGAGTCCGCGTTCGGCGTACACGCCCGCCGCCTCACGCACGAAGGCCGCCGTCTTCCGCGCCGAGAACTCACCCTCGAGCCGGACGGCCCAGGCCTCGAGCTCGCCCGCCGCCGAGCGATGCGGCCGCAGGGCGGTGTAGATCTCGAGAATCGTGTCCGGCGGCACGACGGCGAGCTCGGCTGCCCGCTCGAGGTTGTCCGCGAGCTGCGTGCGACCCACCGCGCGAGCGACCTCGGCCTGCCGCCGGAGCGTCTCGGGCGTCGCGCGGATGTCGTCGACCGGAATCCGCCCGGCCCGAAGCGCATCGAGCGTGAGCTCGTCCAGCCCGAGCCCGGAGGGCGTCTTGACTAGCTCCGGCCTCTGCGTGCCGAGCGGATAGTCCGCGCGTGGATCGAAGCTCATTCGAAGAGCTTAGTGGTCGTGCTCATAAGTTTCGTCACGATCGCTTGAAGGGTCCTCACCGTCGGTGTCGAAGACGGCGGTATGGCGAAGACTCCATATCGGATCGAGTTGAGCGAGAGCGAAGCTGGGGAGC
>JBBRYK010000068.1:0-15300 GCA_038237665.1 Gaiellales bacterium
CATGGCCGCGAGCTTCCCCGCGTCGAGGTGGCGCTGGTCGAGCAGGCAGTCCGCGGTCTCCACGACCGAGGTCACGATCCCCGGCTTCGTGACCACGCTGCCCATCGTGCAGACGGCCCCCTCGCCCGTTCGCTTCGCGATCTCCCGGATCTCGAGCTCGAGCTTCGCCGCGCCCGCCAGCGCGTCCCGTCGCTTGTCCATCGGCGTCGAGCCGGCATGCGTGGCCTGGCCGCGGAACGTCACCTGGTGGCGCTCGACTCCGAAGGTTCCGAGAACGACGCCCAGCGGAAGACCGAGCGACTCCAGCACCGGGCCCTGCTCGATGTGCAGCTCGAGGTACCCGGCGGCGTCCTCGAGCCGGCTGCTCGCCTCCAGCGCCCGGTCGAGGTCGACGCCGTGCTCGGCCAGCGCGTCGGGCAGGGCGACGCCGTCCGCGTCCCGCCGTGCGCGCAGCTCTTCCTGGTCGCCCATCAAGCCTGCCGCGGCCGAAGAGCCGAACAGGGAGCGCCCGAATCGTGCCCCTTCCTCGTCCGCCCAGTTGACGACCCGCACGGTCAGCGGCGGCTCGCCCTCCTCGGCGAGGCGGCGCAGCACCTCGACCCCCGCCACGAGATTCAGGGAGCCGTCCAGCCAGCCGCCGCTCGGGACCGAGTCGATGTGGCCCCCGATCAGGAGCGCACGCTCGGAAGCGCCTCGAAGCGTGAACCACTGATTCCCGGCCTCGTCGGTCTCCTCCTCGGCGCCCGTTCCCTCGACCTTCGAGGCCAGCCACTCGCGGGCGCGGGCCCACGTATCGGTCCAGGCAACGCGCTGGGCGCCGTTCTCGTCGCCGGTCAGCTCCTGGAGCTCGCGCAGCTCCGCGACGGTGCGGGAGGGTTGCAGGGCCACCCGTCAAGCCTAATATGACCTTCCGTGCGCCCGCGGCCGATCACCAGCGGATCATCCTGCTAGACGTCCTCGAGGAGCTGCTCGACGCGACCGGCGCAAGCCGGGTAACCCTTCGCCAGGGCGAGGGCTTCCCCGTCACCCACGAGACGCTTGCGCCTGGAATCCCGTCGATCCGAGACGAGTCCACCGTGGACCTACGGACCCAGCCCGTTGCGCTCGAGGTGACGGCCGGCCGCCAGGTCGTTCAGAACGACAGCCGCTCCGCCTATGACGACCCGGCGTTCCAGCACATGCTCCAGGCCTACGGAGGGCTCGCGGCCCAGATCGTCACGCCGGTCGTTCGAGGCGGACAGGTCGTTGCCATCCTCTCCGTGCATCGGCTCGGCCAACCGCACGGCTGGACGGAGCGGGAGACGCAGAGTTGCAGCGACGCCGCGAGCAGGATCGAGGGGCTGCTCTGAGGATCGACTCCTCCCGCGCGCACAACCGCTGGCACCCGGAGCTGGAGCCGGTCGCGTCGATCCGGACGCGCGAGGAGATCACGCTGGAAACGCGGGACGGCCTGGACGACCAGTTGACTCGGTCGAGCGTGCACGAGGATGCAGGAAGGCTCGACCTCGGCCTCGGGCATCCGCTGACCGGCCCGATCTACGTCGAGGGGGCGAAGCCTGGTGATCTGCTCGAGGTCGAGCTGCTCGGCTACGAGCCGGCCGACTTCGGCACCACCGCCGTCATACCGGGCTTCGGCTTCCTCGCCGACCTGTTCACGGATCCCTATCTCGTCAAGTGGGAGATCCAGGACGGTCACGCTCGCGCCGAGGAGCTTCCGGGCGTCGCTCTGCCGGGCGACCCTTTTGCCGGCGTCATCGGCGTCGCGCCGTCGCTCGAGCTGATGGACGAGTTTCGCGCGCGCGAGGAGGCGATCCGCGCCGCCGGGGGCCCCGTCGCGGACGACCTGCCCGACCGCGCGTTCCCGCCGGCCGCGGCGGCGGGCCTGCGGACGATCCCGCCGCGCGAGACCGGCGGCAACCTGGACGTGCGCCAGCTGGTCGCGGGGTCGCGGCTGTTCCTGCCCGTGCACGTGGAGGGGGCGCTCTTCTCGATCGGCGACCTCCACTTCGCCCAGGGCGACGGCGAGGTCTGCGGGACGGCGATCGAGATCGCGGGAGCCGTCACGGTCCGGTTTGCGGTTCGGGACGACGCCTGGCGGCCGCGGTATCCGGCCTACGAGACGCCGGCCCGCCCGGGGCGCCGCTCCTTCGCGACGACCGGCATCCCCGTCACTCGAGCGTTGGACCTGACGGAGGCGGCCCGCCGGGCGTTGCTCGAGATGATCGACTTCCTCCAGGCGACCCGCGGCTTCGAGCGTCCGGCGGCGTATGCGCTCTGTAGCGCGTGCGTCGACCTCCGCCTCTCGGAGGTGGTCGACGTGCCCTACCCGTTGGTGTCGGCGTTGCTGCCGCTCGACGTCTTCGAGAGCTAGCCCTCAGCGCAAAGGCACCGCATATGACGGCATCGGCGCCCCGGTTGCTCCGCGCAGCTTCATCGGGAATCCGAGGAACGCGAACTCGTATTGCTTCTCGGCCGCGATCTCCTCCATGTCCACGACCTCGATGATCTGCGCCCCGGCCGTGGCGAACATGTACGCGTGCACGGGGAGGAAGACGTCGGCCTCCTCGGAGGGCAGCACCTCCAGGCCGATCGTGTCGCCCGCGATGCACATCGCACCGGCTTCCTCGCACAGCCATTTGGCCGAGTCGAGCGAGATGCCCGGCGTGTTGACGAGATAGCCGTCGAAGTCGGGCCACACCGTCATCCGGCCCATGCGCACGAGGACGACGTCCTTCGGGCGGAGCTCCACGCCCTGCTTGGCGGCCGTGTCCTGCAGGTCCTTCGGCGTCACCGCGTAGCTGTCCGGTAGGCAGTCGACCCCGTGCATGCCCGCGACGTCGAGCAGCACGCCGCGCGCGATCACCGGCGGGTACTTGTCGAGGCCGCCCTTGTTCCACATGCGGCTGCCGAGGTCCTTGTCGGCCGTCCACCCGTTCCAGAACTGGCCGTAGAAGCCGAGATGGTTGAGGGTGTCGATGTGGGTGCCGCAGTGCGTGTACAGGTGGATCGAGTCGCCGCAGTACGAGTACTTCTCGTGCACGTGCGAGCCGACGCCGGAGAGGTTGTCGTTGACCGACCCCTGCGGCGTGTGCGTCATCCAGATCCCGTAGGGCGGGTCGCCCGCAGCCACCCAGGACGGCATGCCGATGAAGTACTCGACGTTGAGGTCGAACAGGTGGCTGCCGTCGAGGTGCTCGAGGATCGCGCGGTTCGTCTCAGGCGTGATCCAGTTCAGCCGCCCGATCTCGTCGTCGGGACCCCAGGGGCTCTTCGAAACCTTGACGCCGTCCTGCTCGAGGATGGCTTCGTAGGTGAAGCTCCCGTCGTTACTTGCCATGCACCCTCCTCTCGTGAAAAAGCCTGCAGGCGACCCTATAGCCTTGCCACAGCGTGAAAAAGGTCCGCTTCTACTACGACGTCGTCTGTCCGTACTCGTACCTGGAGTCGCACACGGTCGAGGCGCTCGAGGACGCCGGCGAGCTCGAGGTCGAGTGGCTGCCGTTCGAGCTGCGGCCGGCGCCGAAGGCACTCCTCGAGGTCCGCGGCGACCACCTGCGCGCGGACTGGACGCGCAACGTCTACCGGCGGGCGCTCGAGCAGGGGGTCGAGATCCACCTGCCGCGCTTCCAGCCCCGCTCGACACTGCCCCTCGCGGCCTGCCTGTGGGCCGGCGAGCAGGGGAGGCTCCGGGAGTTCAAGCATGCGCTCTACGAGGCGTTCTTCTGCGAGGGCGTGGACATCGCCACCGATGCCGAGATCGCGCGGGCAGGCGAGCGGGCGGGCCTGGACCGGGATGCCGCAGTCGCCGCGGCCTACTCGACCGAGAGGTTTGCGCGGATCCGCGAGATCCGGGCCGAGGCGGAGGCCGCCGGGATCGCGGGCGTACCGTCGCTCCGTGCCGAGGATGGTCAGTCGCACTGGGGCATGGGCGGCGCAGAGCGCGTCGTGCGCGACGAGCCGCTCGTTCCGCGTGCCGACCCCGCCGGCTTCCCGCGCTGACGCCGCGCTGACGCCGTGCCGGGCTCGAGCTAGGGCGCGGCCCCCGTCGATGCCGTGGCGAACGACTCGACCTCGGCCAGGTACGAGAGCACCGTCTCCAGCGGCTCGACGTCGCCGAACTTGGCGTCGATGTCGAAGAGGTTCCACTCGACCGCGCCCGCCACCCGGTCGCCGACGCATTCGCGGACGACGATCGGCCGGAAGCCGAGCCCGATCGCGTCCTCGGTCGTGTGGCGCACGCAGCCGGCCATCGTGACGCCGGTGATGATCACGGTGTCGACGCCGGCGGCGTGCAGCATCGCGGCGACGTTCGTCCCGAAGAAGGCGCTCGCGTGCTTCTTCACGACCACGTGCTCGCCGGGCTCCGGCGCGATCCGCTCGTCGATCGCCACCGCGTCGGTTCCCAGCTGCAGCACCTCGACCGGGATCTTGCGATGCCACAGGCCCATGTCCGTGTTCGGCCCCTCGGTGACCGCGTAGGCGGTCGTCGTGTAGACGATCGGGATCCCCCTCTCCCTCGCAGCAATGTTGAGCTGCTGCACGCCCGGGATGATCGTGTCCATGCCGTCGCAGGTGAACGGGTTGCCCGGGCGGGTCCAGGCGTTCGCCAGGTCGATATGGATCAGCGCGGGCCGCGCACCGAAACCCACCCGGCGCATGAAGCCCCGGTTGCGGTAGAGCTCCGAATCCGCCGAGAAGATCGTCTCCAGCGCGTCGGTGATGTCGCGGCTCACGGTTCCTCCTTCGTCTCCGATGGCGAGCGCCGATGATTCCAGACGGTGCTCGCCGAAGCCAATGTGGCAATCGTGGGCGGCGGAGTCGCCGGCTGCAGCCTCGCCTACCACCTGGCGAAGCTCGGCCAGCGGGACGTCGTTCTGCTCGAGCAGCACGAGCTGACGAGCGGCTCGACGTGGCACGCGGCGGGTCTCTGCACGCAGTTCAGCTCGAGCTACAACCTGATGGGCCTGCTCCGCTACAGCTGCGAGCTCTACGAGTCACTCGAAGCTGAGACGGGGCAGCCCGTCGACTTCCACCGCTGCGGGAGCCTGCGCCTCGCCGCGACCGAAGACCGGCTCGACGAGTTCCGCCACCGGCAGGCGATGGGCGGGCTCGTCGACGTCCCCTTCGAGCTGGTCGGCCCCGAGCGGTTGGCGGAGCTGTACCCCCTCCTCGCTGCGCACGGGCTCCTTGGTGCGGCGTACCTCCCGACTGACGGTCACGTGGACCCGACGAGCCTGACGCAGGCCTTTGCGCGTGGCGCCGCCGCCGCGAACGTCGAGTTCCTCCGGCACACGCCGGTCACCGCACTCGAGCGGAAGAACGGCGGTTGGCTCGTGCGGACGCCGCGCGGCGACGTGCGGGCGGGCGTCGTGGTCAACGCCGCCGGCCTCTGGGCCCGCGAGGTCGGCCGGCTGGCGGGCGTCGAGCTCCCGATCGTGCCTCTCCAGCACCACTATGTCGTGACGGATGCGATCGAAGAGCTCGAGCACCTCTCGACCGAGCTCCCCGTGCTGCGCGACGCAGATGCCTCGTACTACGTGCGGCAGGAGGGGCCGGGCCTCCTCGTGGGCCCGTTCGAGCGCAACCCGCAGCCGTGGGCGCTGGAGGGAATCCCGGAGGGCTTCCATGCACAGCTCCTTCCGGCCGACCTCGGCCGGCTCGAGGACGTCCTGCAACTGGCGGCGGAACGTCTGCCGGCGTTCGCGAGCGCCGGGATCAAGACCGTCGTCAACGGCCCGGACGGGTACACGCCTGACGGGCGCTGCCTGATGGGGCCGGTGCCGGGCCTCCCCGGTTTCCACGTGCTCGCGGGGTTCAGCATCTTCGGTGTCGTCTTCGCGGGAGGTGCCGGCCGCTACGCCGCGGAATGGATCGTCGAGGGCCAGCCGAGCGACAACATGTGGGAGCTGGACGTGCGACGGTTCGGCTCCTACGCGACCCCGACGTCGTACGCGGTTCAACGTGCGTGCGAGGTCTACGAGCGCGAGTACGCGATCCACTACCCCGAGGAGGAGCTCGAGGCAGCGCGGCCGGCGAAGACCGACCCCCTGTACGGGCGGTTGGGCGACCGCGGCGCCGTCTTCGGGGCACGCTTCGGCTGGGAGCGCCCACTCTGGTTTGCGCGCAACGGCGACGCGCGCGACGAGTACTCGTTCCGCCGCGGGAACTGGCACGCCGCCGTCGGCGAGGAGTGCCGCGCGGTGCGCTCGCGAGTCGGTGTCCTCGACCAGACGAGCTTCGCGAAGTACGAGGTCTCGGGCCCCGGCGCAGAGGCCTTGCTCGACCGCCTCTCCACGAACGTGCTCCCGGCCGTGGGACGGATTGCGCTGACGGAGATGTGCCGGCCTTCGGGCGGGATCGAGTGCGACCTCACCGTCACGCGCCTTGCCGAGGACCGTTTCTACCTCGTGTCGGCGGCGGCGACCGAGCTGCACGACTACGCCTGGATCGAGGCCCACCTGCCCGGCGACGGGTCGGTCGCGCTGGAGAACGTCACCGAACGCTATGGCGTTCTGACGATCGCCGGACCGCGCTCGCGTGAGCTCCTCCAGCCCTTGGCCGACGCGGATCTCTCGCGCGAGGCGTTCCCGTTCTTCCGCGCGAGTCGGCTCCGTATCGGCGAGGTGCCGGTGCTCGCGCTTCGCGTCTCCTACGTCGGCGAGCTCGGCTACGAGCTCCACCACCCGATCGAGCAACAGGCGGCGCTCTACGACCTGCTGCACGAGGCAGGGGACGTCGTGGACTTCGGCTACCGAGCGCTCGAGTCGATGCGGCTGGAGAAGGCCTACCGCCTCTGGGGCGTGGACATGTCAGCCGACTACACGCCCCTCGAGGCCGGGATGGACCGCTTCGTGAACTTCGAGAAGGGCGAGTTCCTGGGCCGCGAAGCGCTCCTCCGCCAGCGCGCGCAGGGTGTGAAGCGGAAGCTCGCCTGCCTCGTCGTCGAAACTGACGACGCAGACGCGCGCGGGTACGAGCCGGTCTGGGCGGAGGGCCGGTCGATCGGCTACGTCGCCTCGGGCGGCTACGGGCACACCGTCGAGAAGAGCATCGCGCTCGCGTACCTCCCCGTGGAGCACGCCGAGCCGGGGATGTCGCTCGAGGTCGAGCTCCTCGGCGCGCTCCGGCCGGCCGTCGTCGTCGAGCAGCCGCTCTACGATCCGCAGAACGAGCGCCTTCGCGCTTGACACGCCGACGGCAGATTGCATACAAGGGGCCGTGGAGCCGTTCGAGCCGGTCACCTGGAGCCTCGTTCCCGGCCGGACGTGTGTGCTTCTGATCGACTTCCAGAACGACTTCCTCCACCCGGACGGTTGGTACGCACGGAGTGGTGTCGACATCTCGCACATGCGGCGCGTGATCGAGCCCGCACAACGGCTCCTCCGCGACGCACGCGCGGCGGGGATCCCAGTGATCTGGACGCGCCACGGCTACCGCGACGCGCGCGACGCCGGGCCGTTCCTGGAGCTAAGGCCGTTCTTGAGCGACGGCGGCCTGCGCCTCGGCACCTGGGGCTTCGAGCTGTACGAGGAGTTCGAGCCGGGCGAGGACGACTGGATCGTCGAGAAGAACCGGCTCAGCGCCTTCTTCAACACGAAGCTCGAGCTGGTGCTCCGTGCCGTTCAGGCGGAGACGATCCTGATCGGCGGCGTGCTCACGAATCAGTGCGTCGCCGCCACCTCCAAGGACGCGATGTTTCGGGACCTGAAGCCGATCGTCGTCGAGGAGTGCACGGGCACGACGCTGCCGCACCTCCACGAACCGGCGCTCGAGATGATCCGCGTGGGCTGGGGCGCGGTCCAGTCACTCGACGAGGCCCTCGCTGCCGTGCGGGCCCTTCCCGTCTTGGCCGTGCCGCAATGAAGCTCGGCGCCCATTTTCTGCCCGAGGACCTGCCCACGTACGTCGAGTCGATCCGTGCGGCCGAGACCGCCGGGTACGAGCGCGCGTGGCACGTGGACGGCCAGATGCTCTGGCAGGACCTCTACGTCTACATGGCGCACGGTCTCGCGGCGACCGGGCGGATCGTCGTCGGCAGCGGCGTCACCAACCCGCTCACGCGGCACTACACGGTCACCGCGAGCGCACACGCGACCCTTGCCGACCTCCACCCGGGCCGCGTCATCCTGGGGCTCGGCCGCGGCGACAACGCCGTGCGGACGATCGGCTTCCAGCCGGTACCACTCGCGACGATGCGCGATGTCGTCCCGCGCATCCGCGAGCTGATGGCTGGGCGACCCGTCGACGAGATCAGAATCCGGTGGGCGGACGAGGAGGTGCCGATCATGCTCCCGGCGACCGGCCCTCGCAGCCTTCGCGTCGCCGGGGCTCTCGCCGACATCGTGATGATCTATGTGGGCGTCCACCCGGCCTCGGTGCGTTGGGCAATCGACCACGTCCGTGCCGGTGCCGAGGAGGCCGGCCGCGACCCGGGCGAGGTCGAGATCGCCGCGCTGACGGCGATGTGGGTGTCGGAGGACCAGGAGGATGCGTGGAACCGCTGCCGGTGGGCGCCGGCCGCCTGCGCGAACCACGTCGCGCACACGATCGCCTCGAACCGAAACCACGACATGCCCGAGCAGATGACGCGCCTCGTCCAGGCCCGCGACGGCTACGACTACTACGCCGGCCACCTCGACTCGGGCGCCGAGCACACCGCGTACCTGACCGGCGAGCTCGTGGACGACTACGTCGTCGCCGGCCCGCCCGAACGCTGCCTCGAGCGGATCGGGGCACTGGCCGAGCTCGGCGTGAGCGAGGTTTCCTGCGCGTACCTGAACGGGGAGCTCGAGCAGATGGAGCGTGTCGGACGGGAGATCGTCCCCAACCTGACGGGAGTGGACGCGTGAAGAGAGTCGGCGTCGACGTCGGAGGGACGTTCACGGACCTGATCCTGGTCGACGAGGAAGCCGGCAGGATCACGGTCGACAAGGTGCCGTCGACCCCCGACGACCCGGCCCGCGGGGTCGTCGAGGGCGTGCGCGGCCTCTGCGAGAAGGCCGGCGTACCTCTGGGCGAGGTCGACAATTTCCTCCACGGGACGACGGTGGCGACGAACATCGTCCTCACGCACTCCGGTGCCGAGGTCGGACTGCTGACGACCCACGGCTTCCGGGACATCCTCCACATCGCCAGGCACAAGAAGCCGTTCAACTTCTCGCTGCAGCAGGAACTGCCCTGGCAGTCGCGCCCGCTCGTCAAGCGCCGCCACCGCCTGACCGTGCACGAGCGGGTCACCGTCCCGGACGGCGAGGTGCTCGTTCCACTCGACGAGGACGAGGTGCGCGACCGAGTCCGCGCGCTGCGCACGGCGGGCGTCGAGGCCGTTTCCGTCTGCCTCCTCCACTCGTACTTGAACCCCGACCACGAGCGGCGGATCAAGGAGATCGTGCTCGAGGAGTTCCCGGAGGCGTACCTCTCCGTCTCGCACGAGGTGCTGCCGCTCTACCGCGAGTTCGAGCGGTTCTCGACCGTCTGCCTGAACGCCTACATCGGGCCGAGGGTCTCGCGGTACGTCGGGCGCTTCGACGAGGCGCTGCGCGGCGCCGGCTACAGCCGTGACGTGCAGCTGATGCAGTCTTCCGGCGGGATGGCATCCGTGGAGGCTGCCACCGAGCGGCCGGTCAACCTGCTCATGTCGGGGCCGGTCGCCGGTCTCATCGGCGGCATCTGGGCCGGTCGGATGGCCGGCTTCGACAACGTCGTCACGCTCGACATGGGCGGCACCTCAGCAGACATCGGCGTGGCCGCGGGTGGCCAGCTTCGGATGCGGCACCTGCTCGACACGAAGGTCGGCGACTACCAGGCGATGGTGCCCATGGTCGACATCGACACGATCGGCGCCGGCGGCGGCTCGATCGCGTACGTCGACGAGGGCGACGTCTTCCGCGTCGGCCCCCAGTCGGCGGGTGCGGACCCGGGGCCGGCCTGCTACGGCCGGGGCGGAGACGAGCCGACTTCCACCGACGCGCAGCTCCTTCTCGGCCGGCTCCGGCCGGACCGCGGACTGCTCGGCGGCGCGATGGGCCTCGACCTCGAGCTCGCGCGCGCGGCGATGGAGAAGGTCGCAGGGCGACTCGGGGTGACCGTGGAGGAAGCCGCCCTGGGCGCGCTCCAGATCCAGAAGTTCGGAATGGCGCAGTCGATCGAGCTGAACAGCGTCCGCCGTGGCTACGACCCGCGCGAGTTCACGCTCGTCGCGGCCGGCGGGGCGGGCCCGCTCTTTGCGTGCGATATCGCGTTCGAGCTCGAGATTCCCCGCGTGCTCGTGCCGCCGCATCCGGGCATCACGTCGGCCACCGGCCTGCTCGCGACCGACCTCCAGCACGAGTTCGTCGCCACCGAGCGGCACGCCCTGAAGACCCTCGACCGGGAACGGCTCGAGACCCGCTTCAACGAGCTCTCGGCTCAGGCAGCGGCGCGGCTCGAGGCGGATCGGGTGCCGAAGGACCGGCGCCTCGTGCACCGGCTGGCCGACTGCCGATACGCGGGGCAGGGCTACGAGGTTCGCTTCGACGTTCCCGCCGGCCCGGTCGACGACGCCTGGGTCGAGCAGCTGAAGGAGGGCTTCCACGAGGCGCACGAGCGCGAGTACGGACACCGGTTCGACGCAGAGATCGAGATCGTCAACGTGCGCGCCGTCGGCATCGGCCGCATCGAGGAGCTTCGCTGGGCCGAGGCCGTGGCGGGCGAAGAGGATCCTGCCGAGGCGCTGACCGTGGAGCGCGAGGTCGTTTTCGACGTCGGCGGCCGCGCCGAGCGGCGGCTGACGCCGTTCTACGACCGCGAACGCCTCCGCGGCGGCAACCGCATCGAGGGACCCGCCGTGATCGAGCAGTACGACTCCACCACCGTCGTCCCGCCCGGGGTGACGGCGGAGATCGACCGGTTCGGAAACATCCTCATCGACTGCACCCAGGCATCCGCCCTGGCGACACGCGCGGACCTGGCCACGCCGATCCTGATGCGCGTGATCGGCGGCGCCTTCTCGGCGATCGCGAAGGAGATGTCGGGCGTCCTCTTCCGGATGAGCTACTCGTCGATCATCCGGGAGTCGGAGGACCTCGGTGCCGGCATCTTCGACGCCGAGGGGAACGAGCTCGCCGAGTCGGACTCGACGCCGATGTTCATGGGGGCGATGCCGAAGATCGTCAAGGGCGTCCTCAAGCTGCTCGGCGACGACATCCACGACGGCGACGTCATCCTCCACAACGATCCCTACCTCGGCGCAACGCACTCCCCGGATGTCGCGATCGTGATCCCGATCTTCTTCGGCGACGAGCTCGCCGGATTCGCGGGTGCTTCCGCCCATCTGCTCGACATCGGCGGCGCCTTTCCCGGCCTCGCCGTCGACCTCGTCGACAACTGGTCGGAGGGGAACATCTACCGCGCCGTCAAGCTCTCGGTGAAAGGCGTGCGCCAGGATCGTCTCTGGCAGCACATCCTCGAGAACACCCGCACTCCGACCTACAACCGGGGCGACATCGAGGCGATGATCGCCGCCTGCGAGCTGGCGAAGCGCCGCTACCTCGAGCTGCTCGGGCGCTACGGGAAGGAGGCGGTTCTCGGAGCGGCCGGTGCCTGGATCGACTACTCGGAGCGGATGCTGCGGCAGGAGATCGCGAAGGTGCCCGACGGCGTCTACGAGACCGGCGTCGGCTGGCTCGACGATGACGGCCGCAACCGCGGCGTGCAGTTACCGGTGAAGGTGAAGGTGGTCGTCGAGGGCGACGAGCTGACGATCGACCTCACCGGCTCGAGTGCCGAGGTGCCGACCGGCTACAACTCGCCGTTCGAGGGGACGACGGTCTCGGCGATGACCTTCATCGTCCGGATGATCTTCCTCGACGAGGCGGCCTATCCGGTCTTCGTGCCCCAGAACGAGGGGATGCTGAAGCCGGTGAAGGTGATCGCACCGCACGGGTCGATCTTCAATCCGCGCTTCCCGCGCGCCTGCTTCGCGCGCTTCTGCCAGGTGCAGAGGGCCGTCGACCTCGTCCTGCGCGCGCTCGCGCCGGTCGTGCCCGAGCAGATCACGGCCGGCAACTCCGCGCACCTCCACTTCATCTCCTACTCGGGCTTCAACGAGGAGGCGCAGGAGTACTGGGTGTACCTCGAGGTCGACGAAGGCTCGTACGGCGGCCGGCCCGACCGCGACGGCATGGACTCCGTGGACTGCCTGATCGCGAACACGCGCAACAACCCGATCGAGGAGCTCGAGTGGCGCTTCCCGATGCGCACCGAGCGGTACGAGCTGCGCGACGATCCGTGCGCCGCGGGCAAGTGGCGCGGCGGCATCGGGATGGTGCGCGTCAATCGATTCCTCGTCGACACGATCGTCACCTGCGAGGGCGAGCGGCACGACACCGACCCGCCGTGGGGGATTTTCGGCGGGCACGACGGGCTGAACGCGTCGATGATCCGGAACGCGGGCCGCCCCGGCGAGGAGCACTGGCCGTCAAAGGTGACGGCCGCGCGGCTCGAGGCCGGCGACACGCTCCAGATCACCGTGCCGAACTCGGCCGGGTACGGCGATCCGCTCGAGCGCCGGCCCGAGCTCGTCCGCAACGACGTCCTCGACGGGTTCACGACGGTCGAGCTGGCCGAGCGCGACTACGGTGTCGTGCTCGACCCGGTGACGCTCGAGCTCGATCTCGAAGCGACGGCGCGGCTGCGGGAAGAGCGCGCAGGGCAGCCCGTCGCCGCCGGACGCTGAGAGAGAGGGCCCCGCCGCCTGCTCCTCGCCCGTCGCTGCCTAGCGACTCGAGGTCACCTTCGCGGTGGTTGGGCCGTAGAGCGTGCGCGAGCCGTCCGGGCGCACGAGTTCGACGTAGTAGGTCGGTTTCGCCCCGGGCGTCTTGTCGCGCCAAATGTGGCTTGCGTTTGCCGTGCTGGCGATCGGTTTCCGGTTCAGCTTCGTCCGGGCGCCCGCACGGTCGCGGTAGACGTTGAAGCCGGTGGCGCCGGGCTCCTGTCCCGTCTGCCAGCTGATGACGATCCCCTGGCTCGAACGCCGCACGGAGATCGAGCGGAGGGTCGGCGCGGTCTGGGTGGCGGCGAAGGCGGTTGTGCCGCTGGGGGTGCCGAGTCCGGTGGGCCCGTCGTAGCCGGGGCCGGCGACGCACAGGAAGGGTCCGTCGCAGGACCCGTTCGTGCCGGAGATCACGTCGAAGAGCGAGGCCCTGTTCGCGTACGGGTAGGAAGCCGCGTACGTCGGCGCTGACGGCTGGGCGCCGGCCAGCGCGTACACGGCCGCGATCAGCGGCGAGGCGAGGCTGGTGCCGCCGAGCACGAGGAAGCCGCCCCCCGAGGGCAGGAAGGTGTCGTAGACGGCCGCGCCGGTCGACGGGTTCGCGTCGGCGGACACGTCGGCGACCGCCCTGGTCGCGCAGCCGCCGGCCTGCCAGGCGGGGCGTGCCTCGTAGAGGCTACAGCCGCTGCCGGCGCCGCTTCCCGGGCCGTTCGCCGCTGTGCCCCAGGCTGTCTCGGTCGAACGGGTGTTGGCGGCCGTCAGCGTGAGGGTCGTTCCGCCCACAGCAGTCACGTAGCGGGAGGCGGCTGGGTACTCGACGCCGTAGCCGTTGTCTCCGGAGGAGACCGTCATCGGGACACCCGTGTGGTTGAAGTGCGTGTCGAGGGCCGTCTGCCCGCTGAATTCGGGCGCCCCGTAGGAGTTCGAGACGACATTGGCGTTCGCCGCCGCGTAGTCCACAGCCGTGAGCAGGTTGGCAAACGTGTTGCTGGTCGCCTCGACGAGCAGGATTCCGCACTTGGGGCACATCGCGTGCACGGACTGGACGTCGAGGGCGATCTCCTGGCCCCAGCTCATGTCGCCGACCGGCAGCGGCGAGGTGCCGCCGGTCTGGTTGACCTTGCGGAAGCAGCCGGCGTTCGTTGCCGGAGGAGGCGCACAACTCGGGAACGCGGGTAGGCCGTAGGTGCTGTTGTAGACGTCGAGATCGGCTTTCACGTTGGGATTGTCGAAGGCGTCGACGATCGCAACGACCGCGGTCGTCGCCGCAGCCGCGGCTGCCTCGACGCCGTACGCCGTCCGGAACTGCTTCGGGCCGTACCCGGACCCCGGTGCGGCATTCCGCAACGCGGTGACAACAGGTGTTCCGGCCGCGTCGGTGACGACGAGCGCGTGGCAGTGGAAGAACCCCGGACCAGCGCTCACCGGGCAGACCGCTTTGCTGCCGAACGGCTGGAGCGGCGCATCGGTCCGGCCCTCGCGCTCGCTGGCGAGCCGGCTGGCGCGCGCAGTGGTGAGCGAGATCGAGAGGCCGATGAGAGCGATGAACGTTGCCACCAGGCGGACCAATGTCGGTGTCAAGGTGTCGCCTTCCCGTTCAGCTGACGATGGTCACGGGTGTGCCGGGACCGGCGCGGGCGACAAGCCAGCGGAGAGGTTCGGTGCCGAGCCGCACGCAGCCGTGGGAGGCGGCGCTGCCGAGCACGCCGCCGATGTTGCCGAGCCCGTGGATGGCGATCTGGCCCGGGCCGCCGGCGAACTCCTGCAGGACGGTGGAGCGGGCGCTCAATGCGAGCGCGAAGGGTGCGCCGACGTCGACGTCCCGGAGCGCGATCGCTTCTTCGATGAAGAACCGGCCGGCCGGGCTCGGTGTCAAGGACGTGCCCACTACGACTCTGAAGGCTCGTTTCGAGCGTCCGGCCTCATAGACGGTCAGCCGTCTGTCGGAGGTGTCGATGACGATGTGCCAGTCGGTCACCGACCGGGCGGTCGCTGCGTCGCTGATCCAGCCCGTATGTCCGTTCGGGCGCCCGGGAAGCATGACCTTCAGCCAGCGTCCGTGCCGGGCGAGGACGGGAAGCACGGTCCGTATTTCCGTGATCGGTGTGATGCCGGGGACGAGAGCGACTGAAGGGGCCCGAGCGGCCGGATGCGAGCGAGCTATGTGGGGGCGAAGCAGCGTGACGAGCGCCTGGGTCGTCCCCAACGGCGGGCCGGTGTCTCTCGCCCTAGCCGCCCCGGCCGAGCCGAGCGCGAAGAGGGTGAGGCAGGCGAGGAGAACGACGAGCGGGCGCCTGGGGCGCCCGCTCGTGATCTCGGTGTCGGTGTTCAACCGGTGAGGCCGAACTTATGGCGGGGCGGTTTCGGCTGCTGGACGACGGGTGCTGCAACCGGCGTCTTCGGGGCAGTCTTGGCGGCCGCCACGGGCTTCTTCTTCGGGGTCGCGACCGGCTTCTTCGGAGGCTTGGCCGGCGCCTTGGGCTTAGCCGCAGGTGCAGGAGGTGGCGGGGGCGGAGGCGGAGGCGGGGGCGGAGGAGTCGCGGGCGGAG
>JBBRYK010000069.1:0-15240 GCA_038237665.1 Gaiellales bacterium
CCCCGCAGGCCCGTGAGTCGCATATTCGCCGGCTGTTCTGGTGCGGCTCGAAGCATTGCCCGGAACCGGCGAATCGGAAGGTCCCTTCCCGCCAAATGCAGCGGTCGCGTTCCGACCCCTGGCCGGAAAGGGTTCTTTCCGAGTAACGCACTCATTACGCAGAGTCCTTAATGATCGCTGATTCTAACAAGAACCGTGTAAGGACTCGAGCGCCGAGCACGTCCGACGGCAAAGGGTTGCAATTGGCCACTTCGACTCGTTGAAGAACACCTCCAAGATTTCGGCGACCGCACTTGCAAAACGAACGCCGCATGACGCCTGGTACAGAGCGGTGCCGACGAGGCTGGAAAGTCCCATTTCCGGGGTTTCCGTACTTCTTGGTACTGGCCGGGTATCAGCGGACGACGGTTGCCGAAGCTGAAGTTCTAGAGCAGGCCGCGTGTCTGGTCGGCGTGCCAGTCGAGCCCGAGCGACTCGAAGGACGCCAGCGCCTCCCGGAGCAGGGCCTCATCCTCGCGCACGACTCCGAGCGCCCTCAGCGCAAACGGTTGCACATAGCTGCGCCGCCTGAGGTAGGGCGCGCCCTCGGCCTCGATCCTCGCTCCGTCGCGGAGCGCCGCCAGGGCGTCGAGCCGGGCCGCGACGTTGGCGAAGACGAACCAGCCGCGATGCCAGCCGTGCGCGATGTCGGGCTCCGCCAGCAGGCGCTCCAGCTCGCCGAGGTCGCCGCGGGCAAGCGCCAGCTCCACCTCCGGCGTGCTCAACGTCGACCCGTAGCCCTCCATCCAGATCTCGCGCGCGTGCTCTTCGAGCCGTTGCGCCTCACCGGGATCGCCCAACCGCTCGCTCGCGACCGCGCAGACCAGGATCGCACGCGGGTTGCGAACACACGGTGTCTCGCGATTCTCGCCGACGAGCGTCTCGGCACGTTGCTGGAGGCCGCGGATCGCGTCCCACCGGCCGAGCAGCTCCTCGACCTCGATCTCGATCGAGACGCCGTGCACGCGGTGATGCGGCGTCAGCCTCGCCGCGATCTCGTCGTGCGCCCTCGCGAGCCGGCGTGCTTCCTTGAAGCGGCCGCTCCAGATGCACCCCGAGATCGGCGCCGAGTGGATGTCAGCCCGGAGATCCGGATCGCTGATCTCGTCCAGCAGGTCGAAGCGCCGCTCGGCCCAGGCACGGCCGTGGTCGTACTCGCCGGCGACGAACGCCACGATCCCGCGCGCGTCCCAGGCGGCGGACCGGAGATCGGCGTCGCCCAGCTCCTCGGCGACCTCGCTCGCCTCGACCGCCGCCTCGGCACCCTCGTCGGGGCGCCACCGCGCGCGCGAGACGAGCGCCTTCACGTGCGAGGCGCTCTTCGGCTCGGTGCCGGCGAGGGCGCGCGCGATCCAGTCGTCGACGAGCTCCCGTTCCGGCATGCGCTTCCAGATCCCGGAGCGGCAGACCGTCTCGAAAGCGAGGTCGGCGTAGAGCTCCGCCTCCTGCGAGGGATCCCGAGCCTCGGCGATCGCTGCCCGCATCGCGGTCCAGAACGGTTCTCCGGCGTACTTGAGCGCGTTCGCACGGGCCACGCGCCGCCAGACAGCGCTCCGTTCGGGGCCCGGCTCGGCGAGCTCCAGTGCGCGCTCGAGCAGGCCGAGAGCGTCGTCGATCTCGTAGCGTGACATGGCGCTCTCGGCCGCCCGCACGAGCCAGCGGCGGGCGGACGCTCGCAGCTCGGCGAGCCGGGCTTCGTCTCCCGACCAGGCCAGGTCGGCGTCCTCGGGCCGCACGGCCTCGGCGTAGTGGTAGGCGAGCAGCGACGCGTGCTCGTCCCGGCCCTCGCCGGAGCGCTCGAGCCACGCGGCGAACGCGGCGTGGAGGTGGGCCCGCTTGGCCTTGGGGAGGCCGGCATAGGCGACCTCGCGCGTGAGTGCGTGCTTGATCGCGTACTCCCGCTCGCCCGCGAGCGACGAGCCGGCGCGGCGGCGGATGAAGTCCCGCTCCTCGAGAACGTCGAGGTCCGGCTGGACGCCTTCCAGCAGCTCGTAGACCGGCCCGCTCCAGAAGACGCGGCCGATCACAGACGCCGCCTGGAGAGCTGCCTTCTCGGAGGGCTCGAGCAGGTCGATGCGCGCCGCGAGGACGGCCTGCACCGAGTCGGGTACGGCGAAGCCGGCCGGAACCCGGCCCGCCTTCCAGCCACCGTCGACGCGCTTCAGCACCTTCTGGTCGATCAGCGTGGCGAGGAGCTCCTCGACGAAGAACGGGTTGCCCTCGGCCCGCTCGACGACCACGCGGCGGAGCTCGTCGGGCAGCTCGCCGGCAAGCAGCTCGTCGAGCATCTGTCCGGCCTCGGCGCTCGAAAGCGATTCGAGCCAGAGCCGGGTCTCGTTGCGCCGCGCGCCGAACCCGGGCCGGCGCTCGAGGAGCTCGGGGCGGCCGGTAGCAAGCAGGAAGAACGGTCCGTGTACACGCCGGGTGAGCGTCTCGAGCAGGTCGAGGAGCTCGTCTTCGGCCCAGTGCAGGTCCTCCACGAGCACGACGAGGGGACGCTCGGCTGTCCACTCCTCGAAGAGCTCGACCCAGGCGTCGTGCAGCCGGTCGCGGGCGGCGAGCGGGTGGAGGTCGGGAGCGACGTCGAGGCCGAGCGTCAGCCCGAGAAGCTCACGACCGGCGAGGCGCCTGAGGGTGACCTCGGTCGGGTCCGATTCGAGGATGCCGAAGTGCTCTTTGAGGATCTCTCCGAGCGGCCAGTACGTGATCCCGCGTCCGTAGGGCAGGCACCGCCCGGTCCGGCGGAGCGGCTCCGGCTGGGCTGCGCCCAGCCGCTCCCAGAGCTCGCGGGCGAGGCGGGTCTTGCCGGCTCCGGCGTCGCCGATGATCGTGACGAGCTGCGGCTCGCCCGATTCGGCCGCCCGGGAGTAGGCGGCGTCCAGCGCCTCGACCTCGTCGGCGCGACCGACGAAGGCTCGCCTCAGGCCGCCGACCCCCCGCGGCCGCTGCAAGGTGAGCGCGCGGACGACGCGGCGGCACGGGACGCCGCCGGGCTTTCCCTTCGCCTCGACCTTCGTGGCATCGCCGAACTCGAACGCGCCCGCAGCGGCTGCGACCGTGCGCTCGCCGGCGAGGATCTCGCCCGGTGCCGCGGCCTGCTCGAGCCGCGCGGCCACGTTGACGGCGTCCCCACTGACGAAGGAGCTGCCGCGACGCGCCTGGCCGACCACGACCTCGCCGGTGTTGACTCCGAAGCGAAGCTCGAGCTCGCCCCCGAAGACCTCGGTCAGCCGCTGCCGCATCGCCAGGGCCGCGTGCAGGGCGCGCTCGGCGTGATCCTCCAGCGCTGCGGGCGCGCCGAAAGCGGCCATGACCGCGTCGCCGGCGAACTTCTCGATCGTCCCGCCCGCCCGCTCCACCTCGGCCTCCATCGCGCCGTAGAAGCGGTCGAGGAGAACACGCATCCGTTCCGGATCCTGCGAGCCCGCAAGCGCCGTCGACCCCACCAGGTCCGCGAAGAGGACGGTGGCGAGCTTCCGCTCCTCGGTGGTCATACGCGGATTGTGTACGCCTAACCCTTGGCCGTCACCTCGTTCAGGTGGGCACGGAACTTGTCCGGGTGCGCCAGCTCGGTGATCCAGATCACGATGTATCGGGTCTTCGTCCCGGAGCGGAGCGTGTAGGTCGTCGTCCGGCCAACGGTCTGCGAGGCCGAAACGGCGTCGAACGGCCCCGTCTCGGACGGCCCCGCCTGAATCTCGGCGACGAAGCCGGGCGTATCGGTCTGGACGGTGACCTGAGTGATCGACGTCTTCTGGGGAGCCGCGAGCACGAGGCCGACACCCTTCTTGCCGATCGCGGCCAGGCCGTCGTTGTAACCCTCCGTCGACCAGAAGGTCAACTGATTGCCGTCGGTCGCGTTCCCTACCGCGTCGTCGTTCTCGTGCGCATCGCCTGGGGGCGGGTCCCAGACTCCTGCGGCCCGAAGCTGCACTGCGTGGAGCCCGGCCGGGGGTGTGCCTCCGCCGTCGTTCGGAGTGGAGCCGCCACCGAAGTCGACCACGCCGTAGTGGACGAGGGCGAGGGCGGCCACCGTGGCCGCCGCGACGAGCGCCGCCAGGCCGAGCGGCAGAGCGATGCGCCCTCGGCGTCGCGGTGCAGGCCGGGGCCGGGCGTGCGGCAGCGCCGCCCGAGCGGGCACGACCATCGTCGCGTCCCGCTCGGTGTCCGAACCAAGCTCTTCGAGGCAGGCGTCGAGCTCGTCGGCGAACTCCTCCATCGAGGAAAAACGATCGTCCGGGTGCTTCGCCAGAGCGCAATCGACGGCGGCCGCAATGCGGGTCGGCACGTCGGGCCGCCGCTCCCGGACGCGCGGGACCGGATCGTGGACATGACGGAGAGCCACCGCGACGAAGGTGTCCCCGTCGTAGGGCACCTCGCCCGTCAGCAGCTCGTAGAGGACGGCGCCCAGCGAGTAGAGGTCGGTCCGCTCGTCCACCGGTTCACCCTGGGCCTGCTCAGGTGCGATGTAGTGGCTCGTGCCGAGGACCGAGCCCGTCTGGGTGAAGCCCTGCACGTCGAGCGACCGGGCGATGCCGAAGTCCGTCACCTTCACCTCGCCGCCGGCCGGGAGGAGGACGTTCTGCGGCTTGACGTCACGGTGGACGAGCCCCTGCCGGTGGGCGAAGGCAAGGGCGTGGGCGATCTGGATCGCGATCTCGAGCGCCCGGCGGACCGGCAGCGGCCCGGCGCGGACGATCAGCTGCTTCAGGTTCTCGCCCTCGACGTACTCGAAGACGATGTACTGGCGGCCGTCGCGATCGCCGCGGTCGATGACGGTGACGATGTTCGGGTGGCTGAGCTGGGCGACCGCCCGCGCCTCGCGCTTGAAGCGCTCGACCTGGTCTGCGTCGCGGCCGACATGCTCGTGCAGCAGCTTGATCGCGACGTTTCGTTCGAGGAGCGTGTCGTGCGCGCGATAGACGCTCGACATTCCGCCCGTCCCGACGAGCGCATCGAGCTCGTAGCGAGAGGCGATCACTTCACCCACCATCAGGGTGGGATTGTGCCCGTGAAGCGCGTTAAGAAAGCGTGTTGTCGACGGCGCTCTCCCACACGGCGAGAGCCTCGTCGAGCTCAGCGTCCCCGATCACGAGCGGGACGAGAACGCGAATGCAGTTCGAGTAGATGCCGGATTTGAGCAGGAGCAGACCGTTGTCCGCAGCCGTTTGGACGACCTGCGTCGCCACTTCCGCAGCGGGCTCCTTCGTCTCGTGATCGCGGACGAGCTCGATCGCCAGCATCGCTCCGAGCCCGCGAACGTCGCCGATCTGCGGGTAGCGCTCCTGCCAGGTGAGCATCCGCGAGCGAATCGTCTCGCCGATCGCAGCAGCCCGATCGCAGAGGCCCTCGTCCTCGATCACGTCCAGCACGGCGAGCGCGGCCGCCTGCGCGACCGGGTTGCCGACGTAGGTGCCGCCGATCGCGGAGTCGCCGGGGGCATCCATGATCTCGGCGCGCCCGATCACCCCGGAGAGCGGCAGCCCGGCGGCGATCGACTTGGCGACCGTGATCAGGTCGGGCTCGACCTCGTAGTGCTCGATCGCAAAGAACTTGCCCGTCCGGCCAAAGCCGGTCTGAACCTCGTCGACGACGAGGACGATCCCGTGGTCGTCGCAGATCCGCCGCACGCCGGCGAGGAACTCCGGCGGCGCGACGACGAACCCGCCTTCGCCCTGGACCGGCTCGATCACGATCGCGGCGACCGTCTCGGCGGCAACCTGCGTCACGAGCGCACGTTCGAGGCTTGCAAGCGCGGTCGCCGTGTCGGGCCCGCGGTAGTCCTGGGCGAACGGCACGCGATAGACCTCCGGGGCGAAGGGCCCCAGGCCGGCCTTGTACGGGTGCGTCTTCGAGGTCAGCGACAGCGAGAGGAGCGTGCGCCCGTGGAAGCCGCCCTCGAAGGCGATCACGGCCGGGCGCCCGGTGTACGACCGCGCGAACTTGATCGCGTTCTCGACCGCCTCGGTGCCCGCGTTGAAGAACGCGGCCTTGGCGGGGGCCGAGATCGGAGCGAGGTCGACCAGGCGCTCGGCCAGAGCGACGTAGACCTCGTACGGCACGATCGTGAAGTCGGTGTGGCTGAAATGGTTGAGCTGCTCCTGGGCAGCGGCCACCACGTGCGGATGCGAATGGCCGACGTTCAGGCAGCCGACGCCGCCCGTGAAGTCGATGAACGTGTTGCCGTCGACGTCGGTGATCGTTGCGCCGCGGCCCTCGGCGATCACGACCGGCAGGTAGACGGAGAGCGGGTCGGCGACGACGCGCTCCTTCCGGTCGAGGATCTCCTTCGAGCGCGGGCCTGGAATCGCCGTCCGCAGCTCGATCGCTCGCGTCATCGCCACAACCCTGACGATAGCGCAGCCGCCGGGTGGCTGCATACTGAATAAAGAGCTTGCAGCCGCCCCCTGCGAGCAGGAGATCGGGCTTCGTGCTTGTATCTCAGCGTGATCCGGCGCGCGCTTCTCCTCTGCTTCCTCGCAGCCCTGATTTCCGGCGGGCTCCTGGCCGTGCTGGCGGGCCGCAGCAACGCCGGGCCCACACGCACGGTGCACCCCGCCCGCGCTGCGCGCGTCGATCACCCGGCCCGCGTCCATGCGCTTCCGTCGATCCGGATCGCCGCCGTCGGGGACATGGCCATGGTGGCCAATTCGGACAGCGGGGCGAGCTACTTCGCCTGGGTGGCGCGCTACCTCCGCGGCAACGTCGTCTTCGGGAACCTGGAGGGCACGCTCACTGACCGCGGCTCCTCGAAATGCGGGTCGGGCAGCTCGAGCTGCTTCGCCTTCCGGGCCCCGCCCTCGTACGGGTCGCTGCTCAAGCAGGCCGGCTTCACGATTCTGAACACGGCGAACAACCATGCCTACGACTTCGGCTCGATCGGCCAGGCCGACACGCTCTCGACACTCGATCGTCTCGGTCTTCGCCACACCGGGCGCCCGGGTGAGATCGCGCTCTTCAGGGCGCGCGGCGTCAGGATCGCGTTCGTGGGCTTCGCCCCCTACCCCTGGGCGCAGAGCCTCACGAACATCCCGGCGGCGAAGGCGCTCGTGCGCCGGGCTGCCGCGCAGGCCGACCTCGTCCTGGTCACCATGCACGCCGGCGCCGAAGGCTCCAGTGCCAATCACGTCCGCGCCGGGACGGAGTTCTTCCTCGGTGAGAACCGCGGCGACTCCGAGGCGTTCACGCACGCCGTCGTGGATGCAGGTGCCGATCTCGTCGTCGGGAGCGGCCCTCACGTGCTCCGTGGCATGGAGTGGTACCACGGCCGCCTGATCGCCTACAGCATGGGCAACTTCGTCGGCTGCCACACGCTCTCGACCTCGGGCGATCTCGCCCTCAGCGGCATCCTGCACCTGACGCTGCACGGGGACGGCTCGTGGGGGAGCGGCGACCTCGTCCCGATTCACCTCGTCGGCTGCGGCGTGCCCGAGCGGGATCCCGCCGAAGCGGCGCACGGTTTCGTGCGCGATCTCTCCCGCGGTGACTTCGGCCGCCGGGGAGTGCGGATCAGCCGCACCGGCGTGCTGCTTCCGGCGGCGTAGTGCCGTCTGCGCTCAGGCCCGCGCGGCCGCCGGCCGTGGCGCGGGAAGCGATGGTCGCGACGAGCCAGCCGCTCGCGACGAGGGCCGGCCTCCGAGCGCTGGAGCAGGGCGGCAACGCGGCCGACGCTGCGCTCGCCGCCGCAGCGGTGCTCTGCGTCGCGGAGCCCATGTCGACGGGGATCGGCGGCGATTGCTTCGCGATCGTGTGGCAGGACGGCGAGGTGGCCGGGCTCGACTCGGCCGGCCCGGCGCCGGCTGCCGCGGAACCTGTGGAGCCAGTCGAGCAGACGGGGCCACGGTCTGTAACCGTGCCCGGTGCGGTCGCGGGCTGGGCGGCCATGGCCGAGCGGTACGGGAAGCTCGGGCTCGACGCCTGCCTTGCAGACGCAGTGGACGCCGCGGAGAACGGCGTCGAGGTCGCTCCTCGGGCCGCCGCGGCCTGGCAACGCCTGGGCGGGCCGCCAGAACTGGGCCCGGCGCCGGCCGCCGGCGAACGCTTCCGGCTGCCCGAGCTGGCCGCAACCCTCAGGGCCATTGCCGCGGACGGCCCGGCTGCTTTCTACGAAGGCGAGGTCGCCTCGGCGATCACGTCGGCCAGCTGGCTCGACGAGGAGGACCTCGTGCGCTTCCGGCCCCGCTGGGTGGAGCCGCTCCGAGCCGGGTACCGCGGCATCGAGGTCCTCGAGCTCCCGCCGCCCACGCAGGGCATCGCCGCTCTGGAAGGGCTGGGCCTGCTCGAGGGCCTCGAGCCGACGCTGCCCGCTCGAATCGATTGCGTCCGGCTCGCGCTCGAGGACGCATTCGCGCGAGTGCGGGACGCCGCGGACGTCTCCGAGCTGATCGACCCCGCCTATCTCGTCCGCCGCCGCTCGGACGCACCGGCCGGCAGCTCCGAGCCGCCGGGAGGAACCGTCTACCTCTGCGCCGTCGACGGGAGCGGGATGGCCGTGTCCTTCATCCAGAGCCTCTTCGACGGCTTCGGCTCCGGCATCGTCGCGCCGGGCACCGGCGTGGTCCTCCAGAACCGAGGCGCCTGCTTCGCCGTGTCCGGAGCGGTCGAGCCGGGTCGGCGCCCGTACCACACGATCATCCCCGGGCTGCTCCTGCGAGACGGCGCGCTGCTGGGGCCGTTCGGCGTCATGGGCGGGTTCATTCAGGCCCAGGCGCACGTCCAGTTCGTCTCGGCACTGATCGACGACGAGCTCGACCCGCAGGCGGCCCTCGACCGGCCCCGCTTCCGCGTCGACCGCGACGTCGTCCACCTGGAAGAGGGCCTGTGGGAGCAGGCCTCCGCGCTCGAGCGGCTGGGGCACCAAACGGTTGCCGACGCGGACACGCGGTCGTTCGGAGGGGGCCAGGCGATCCTGCTCGACGGCGAGAACCTGGTCGGCGGCTCGGACAGCCGCAAGGACGGGTACGCGGCCGGCTTCTAGTGGCAGCCGAGAACCCCAGCCTGCGCATGAGCAACGAGTGTGTCACGCCTACAATCGCGGCGTGGTTCTCTCCGATCGCACGATCAAGCGCCTGCTCGGCGAGGGCAGCATCGTGATCGACCCCTACGACGAATCGCTGCTCCAGCCGTCCAGCGTCGACGTCCGCGTCGACCGCTTCTTCCGCGTCTTCCGGAACAACCGCTATCCGCACATCGACGTCAAGCGCGAGCAGGAGGATCTGACCGAGCTGGTCGAGATCGAGGACGAGCCCTTCATCCTCCACCCCGGCGAGTTCGTGCTCGGCTCGACGCTCGAGCGTATCCGCCTGCCGGACGACCTCGTCGCCCGGTTGGAAGGGAAGAGCTCGCTCGGCCGCCTCGGCCTGCTCATCCACTCGACCGCGGGCTTCATCGACCCAGGCTGGGACGGCCACGTCACGCTCGAGCTCTCGAACGTGGCCAACCTCCCGATCACGATCTACTACGGGATGAAGATCGGCCAGCTCTCGTTCGTGCAGCTCACCGAGCCCGCCGAGACCCCCTACGGAGCCGACGGCCTCGGATCGAAGTACCAGGGCCAGAAGGGCCCGACGCCGAGCCGGTACTGGAAGAACTTCGAACCGTGATTCTGGTCACCGGAGGAAGCGGCTTCGTCGGGCCCAAGGTCGTCCACGCCCTGCGCGCCGAGGAGAAGGACGTGCGCTGCCTCGTGCGGCGCCCGGAGCGCGCGCGAACGCTCGAGACCTGGGGCTGCGAGCTGGTCGAGGGCGACGTGACGGACCCGCGGAGCCTTCGCCGCGCGGTCGAGGGAGTCGACACCGTCGTCCACCTGGTCGCGATCATCAGCGGCAAGCCCGCGGACTTCGAGCGCGTCATGGAGCGCGGCACGCGGAACCTCGTCGAGGCAGCCAGGGAGGCGGGGATCCGGCGCTTCGTTCTGATGAGCGCGCTCGGCACCACTGAAGAGACCAGGGACCTCGTCCCCTACTTCCATGCCAAGTGGGAGATGGAGCAGACGGTCAAGCAGTCCGGCCTCGACCACGTCATCTTCAGGCCGAGCTTCGTCTTCGGGGCTGACGGTGGCCTGCTGCCGATGTTCATCCGCCAGGTCCGCTGGTCGCCGGTGATCCCGATCGTCGGGCCCGGAACGCAGCGGCTCCAGCCGATCTGGGTCGAGGACGTGGCCGTTCACTTCGCGCGAGCGGTGGATGCGCCGGAGGCCGCCAACCAGACGTTCGAGCTCGGCGGGCCCGACGTCGTCACCTGGAACGAGCTCTTCGAGCGCATCCGGCGCGCCCTCGGCAGGCGCCGTGCGACCGTGCACCTGCCCTTCGGACTCGTGCGCGCGGCGGCAACGGTTGCGGAGCTTCTCCCGCGCCCTCCTGTGACGCGCGACCAGCTGACGATGCTTGCCTCCGGAGACAACATCGTCACGACGAAGACCGCGGTCGAGACGTTCGGGCTGCCGCTGTTGCGGCTCGACGACCAGCTGCGGCGCGCGATCTAGGTTAGGTCCCGTTCCCACTCGTCGAGCAGCTGCTCGACGTGATGACGCTGGCTTCCGGAGAATTCGAATCCGGCCAGAAGCCGGCGCGCCTCTTCGGGATCGTCGTTGGCCACGGCGGCCTCGAGGTGCTCCCGCACGGGCGTGGGCTGGGCGAGTTGCCGGCGCAGCCAGCGCAGGAGGCTGACCCTCGCCTGCGACACCTTCGCCATCAGTCGAGGTCGACCGTCGGCAGGGTGCGGAGAGCCTCCTCCGCGATCTGGCGGTTGATCTGATCCGGGACCGGCTGCGGGCCGGGGACGAAGTCGAAGGCCGACCGGACGAGCGCGCGCAGGGAGTGCGCCTGGAGCGCGAACCCGAGATCCATGATCTGGATCTGGTGCCCGGTCGCAGCGCTCAGGTTGAGCATCTCACCTCGGGCGAGGAGCCGCACTGCGCGGCCGGTCGGCAGGCAGTACTCGACGACCTGAGGGTTCAGGCGGCGGCGCTCGACGGCGAGGTCCTCGAGGCCCGCGACGTCGATCTCGGTCGCGAAGTGCCCGACGTTGGCGACCAGCGCACCGTCCTGGAGCGAGAGGAGCTGATCACGGCGAAGGACACCGGGACGGCCCGTAACGGTGAACACGACGTGCGCGCGCTGGAGCGCCCGCGGGAGCTCCATCACCAGCATCCCGTCGAAGGCCGCCTCGAGCGCGCGGATCGGGTTGTGCTCGACGGCGATGACCGTCGCACCGAGTGCGCGCAGCGTTCGGCAGAGGCTGCGGCCGCAGGAGCCGTAGCCGACGACGGCAAAGGTCGTGGCTGCGACGAGCGAGTTCGTCGCCCGGAAGAACCCGTCGAGGACTGCTGGCCCGATCCCGTACTGGTTCTCGAAGAGCTGCTTGACCGGGCTGTCGTTGATCACGACCACCGGAAAGGGAACGCGGCCTTCCAGCTCCTCTCGGAGCCGGTTGGCGCCGGACGTCGTCTCCTCGGTCGCGGCCTGGACCCGGGTGTCCGGTCGTTTCAACGTTCCCGCGATCAGGTCGGCGCCGTTGTCGAGGAGCAGGTCGGGATCCGAGTCGAGCACACGCGCGACATGCGCGTAGTGGTCGTCGATCGTGTCGGCGCGGCGGCCGTAGATGCGAATACCCGGATCGCGCGCCAGCGCCGCAGCAACGCCGTCGTCGGTCGTCGCCGGGCTTCCGGTAGCCACGAGCTCGGCGCCGCCCGCGCGCAGCACTTCCACGAGGACGGCGGTCTTCGACTCGACGTGCAGGCACATGCCGATGCGATGCCCGTCCAGAGGGCGCTCCCGCTCGAACTCCTGCCGGAGCCCCGCCAGCACGGGCATGTTGGCCCGGGCCCAGCCGATCCGCTCCGCCCCTTCGTGGGCAAGGTCGGAGTCCTCCAGGATGCTGGGCTCGATTTCCGTCAGCGTTGGTGCCACGACGGCAATCGTCCTCCAAAGAACGAACCCGCACAAGACGGTGTCGCACAAGCGCACGAGGAGAGCCCGCGGGGGAACATGGGCTCACCGTGCTGAAAAGATGAAGGCCGCCTTTCGGCGGCCTTCGATCCGGTTACCAGCGTCTGATTTGGTAAGGGCGCTTCCGGCTGTCTCCCAACTGAGACGGCGGCGCGAGTCGCGTTGCCCCCTACGCTGGCTATGGCGATTCCCCGTAGGTCTCGGGGACGCGCCCTTACCCGCTGGTACCTCCACTGCCCGTACTGGAAATTTCCACTATCGGACCACCTCCTTTCCGCAGTGAGCTAACTGTAGCGGCTGCCGCCGGATGACCGGACGGCGAGGCGACGTTCGATTCGTGCGCGGCTCCCGGCACACTTTCGTAACGGGGTCTGACCGGTACTGGGTCAGGTTGAAACTCAGAGGCCACCGAAGCCGCCTTGCACCATGAGGTCGACGAGAGATCCCCTAATCCGCCTGGCTTCCGTTTCAAGTTCCTCTCCGGTCGCCACGTTATTCAGAGCAAGAAGCTCTCTAGCGACGATGTCCGCCTCGTTTTCGAAGCCAGCTTCCCGGGCCATCCTCTCGATCCGCTCTAGCCATTCGCTGATGGCTTCCCGGGCGATAGCGGGGTCCAGCTCGGCGTTTGGGTTAACAATCGGGTTTGCCCGACGGGTGCGCCGCAAATGCTCCGTGAGCCGATTTAAGCCATACGTGACCTGCTCACCTATCTGATGCCGCAAGCGCTGGTCAGCCCGCGCCTTCTCGATTTCAGCCGTCAGCGAGCTGATCTGTTTCTGCGCATCGTCCAGCTTCTCGGCCCGCATGCGGTAGACGCGGGCAGGGACTTGGCTCAAGTTCCCCAAGAACCATGCAATCGCAGCAGCCCCGACTGAGCCAAGAGTGATTAGGAACGTGAGCAAGTCCGCCTCACCTCGAGACACCCACGAGATGAAGAAACTGGCAAGCCCAACCGCTGCCGCAAAGATCACCTCGGACTTGCCGAGCTCCTTGCGCGCCTCGCTTGCTGAGTCCCTCCAAAACCTTTCCGACATTGGCAGGAAGCCTAGGTGCTAGAGTCGGTGAATGCCTGACCGCTCTCGCAAACGCCCTAGGGACGTGAACGAGCTTGGCAAGCAGCTCGTGGATGAGGCAACCGGTGCTAGTCACCCTGACGCGCCCGACGGGAAAGACCCTGCCGCTGTCGCCCTCGGTCGCAAGGGCGGGTTGAAGGGCGGCAAGGCGCGGGCGGCACGTATGACCGCAGAGGAGCGCAGCGAGGCTGCCCGCAAGGCGGCCGCTGCGCGTTGGGGGAAGCGTCAGGGAACGTAGGTTCGCGTTGTAACGCGACCCCCATGCGTGGGGTGGGGTGTGGTATCCTCCCCAACGCCATGAACGAATACATTCGCTCAATCCAACAGGCGTTGGCGGCGTTGGAGGAGCAACGTCGCCATATCGACGCTGACATAGAAGATCTGCGACGGATCGTTTCCCGTCACGGGGCAGCTTCTCTGCGCCCAACGGAGCATGGACCCAAGGGACGCACCCCGGAACCTGACTCGGGTCGTTTGTTCGCACCCCCCGGCGTAGCTCGCCAGGAAATCCTCGACTTGATGGCTGACGGCGAGGTCTGGACGCCGGGGAAGGTCGCAGCAGCGCGTGGGACGAGTAGCAACGCTGCATCCGCCACGATGAAGCGCATGCGGAACGAGCCGAATTCGCCCATCGAGGAGGTTCCGCCGCTTCGTCGAGGCAATTACAGACTTGTATCGCCCAAAGGCGATACGCAGGGTTCCCTCCCGCCAGAGGGCGGGAGGGAGAGTGAAGAACACCCGGGAGGGGGTGATCTATGAAATGAGTAGGGC
Source organism: Gaiellales bacterium (assembly GCA_038237665.1). Lineage (GTDB taxonomy): Bacteria > Actinomycetota > Thermoleophilia > Gaiellales > Gaiellaceae > JBBRYK01. The sequence goes on from JBBRYK010000069.1 coordinate 13,832, forward strand.
GCCGGCCGGAACCCCGTAAGGGGAAAGGCACAGGGGAGAGCTTGCCGTTGGAGCGGTGAGTTCTCCCCGAGCCCGTTTGCAAGCGTCCTATTCGCCGCTTACCGTAGCACACCTGCCCTTCGGGGTCCGTAGCCCCCTGCCCACCCCTGTGCCCCAAGGGGTTGGCAGCGGCATGGGTGAACGTTACTTGCCAATGCGTAAGCGGTAACGTATAATGGTCAGTATGAATAAGTTGTCGCCTGAGAAGCGCGCAGCCGTAATCGCCTGCCTCGTTGAGGGCAACTCGATCCGCGCCACCGTGCGCATGACCGGCGTGGCGAAGAACACCGTCACCAAGTTGCTGGTCGACCTGGGCACGGTCTGCTCGATCCATCAAGACCGGCTGATGCGCGACCTTTCCTGCGAGCGCATCCAGTGCGACGAGATTTGGTCGTTCGTCGGCATGAAGGCCAAGACCGTCCCGGTCGAGCGCCGGGGCGAGTACGGGATCGGCGATGTCTGGACGTGGGTTGCAATCGACCCGGACACCAAGCTCGTTCCGACGTGGTTGGTCTGGGATCGCGGCCCGGAGTCCGCGATCGCGTTCATGGTCGATCTGGCAGGTCGGCTGGCGAACCGAATCCAGCTCACAACCGACGGCCACGCCGGGTACGCCGATGCCGTCGATGAAGCGTTCCGGGGTCAGGTCGACTACGCAATGCTCATGAAAGAATACGGGAGCGACCCCAAGGAGGAGCGCCGGTTTAGTCCGCCTGTTGTCCTGTCGGAGCGGCGGATCATCGTCAACGGCAACCCGGACCCCGACCGAATCTCGACCTCCTACGTCGAGCGGCAGAACCTGACGATGCGAATGGGAATGCGGCGCTTCACCCGCCTGACTAACGCGTTCTCCAAGAAGGTTGAGAACCACGCGGCGATGGTCAGCCTGCACTTCCTTTACTACAACTTCGGGCGACCGCACGGCTCGCTCGGCAAGCTCACGACGCCCGCGATGGCGGCTGGTCTGTCGGATCATGTGTGGACTTGCGACGAGATCGCCGGACTGCTCGACTAGCCCGGTATGCTCCGCGCCGTGGAGGGGAACGTTCTCTACTACGGCGACAACCTCGACGTGCTCCGGCGGCACGTCAAAGACGAGTCGGTCGATCTCGTCTATCTCGACCCGCCGTTCAACTCGAACGCGAACTACAACATCCTGTTTGAGGAGCACGGCGAGAAGGCAGCCGCACAGGTTCAGGCGTTCACGGACACGTGGACGTGGGACTCCGACGCTCGCGCCGACTACGAGGAGATCGTCGAGAAGGGCGGTCGCGTGTCCGACACGATGCGAGCGTTCTACACGATGCTCGGCGGCTCGGACATGATGGCCTACCTCGCCCGCATGTCGCTGCGACTGGTCGAGCTGCACC